>JBJTOM010000310.1:0-8220 GCA_046074585.1 Planctomycetota bacterium
CTCGCGGGTCTTGACTTCGTGGCTGGTGGTGCGTTGAGCGATGCATCGAAGGCTCACCTGGCTGCTGTGGAACGTCGCGGCGAAGTGTTGTCTGAGCAGCTCATTCTGCAGGTGCGTGAACAGGTGCTCGCGGCCTGGGCAACGACGGGGCTCTCTGCTGACGCGATGGCTCTGCTGCAGAGTGCCACGGTCGAGATCCGCGACATGAACGACCGCGGCATGCTGGGTGCGTCCGGGGCTGCGGGCACTTCAGAAATCTGGCTGGACGACGACGCACTGGGCTACGGCTGGTCGTTCACGGACGATGCGGATCTGGACGGCGATGGTCTGGCCGACATCGACGTCCCTGAAGGCACCGTCGACCTTGCCACCGTGATGGCTCATGAATACGGCCATCTGCTGGGCTGGCAGGATCTGGATCCGCAGGAATATGCGGGCCATCTGATGGCAGGTGAGCTGTCTGTGGGTGAACGGCGGGGTGTTGAGGCGCTGGGTATCGTCGCTCGTTCTGCAGAAGCTGTGGTGTCGGACGTATCAGTGGTGGTGCCGACTCGCGGTGTGGATGTGTTCCGTGAGGAGGAGACCGGAGATGCTGGAGCGGCGTTGGCTGTGGTTTCGGCACCGGGCCATTTGCCGGTGAATGGGTCGTCGGTGGAGAGTGTGACTGAGAACTGCGAGAGTCAAGGAACCGGAGCAACTGTTCGGCGGCCCCATCAGCCGATCGGGCGGGAATCGATTCTTGACCGCGAGCTGTCCCTGCTGGATGACCTGTTTGCGGACCTGAGTCTGTTGCCATAGCCGTATGGCCCGCTGCTTCAGCCGCATGGCGGCAGCCTGCGGGCGAGGGGTTCTGCAAACGCGTTGGCAGGGCACCTGGCCGGGCGCGCACCTTTGGTGCGAAACACAGCCGGGGGCTTCCGCCCGACCGCTGAGGCGCTGCTTCAGCCGCATGGCGGCAGCCTGCGGGCGAAGGGTTCTGTGAACGCGTCGGCAGGGCACCTGGCGGGGCGCACACCTTTGGTGCGAAACACAGCCGGGGGCTTCCGCCCGATCGCTGGTGCGGCCGCATGATTGCTGTAGAGATCTTCAATTCCAATCACGAATGCTGATCGATACAGTTCCGGATGCGAGGATGTGTTTGACGTTCACCGATATCAACCCACAGGTGCTGTGTCGCGTGGTGACTCCTGACGCTTTCGATTTCCATCAAAGACTCAACATATCATTCCCATGAAAAACCTCATCGGTTTCCGTTTTCCGGCGTCGCTGTTGCTTCTGATCCTCGAAGCAATTGTTCCTGCAACAGCGACGGCGGAGGACAATCTGCTGGTTTTCAATACGACCGTGCCGATCAACGACCTCAAAGGGGACCTTGCTGCTCAGGTTCTGTTTGCTCAAAGCCAGCTCATTCCTGCACATCCACGTGAGGACGACCGTCAGCCGCATCTGATTGGGAATCGCCGGTGCCTGCTGTTGGTGCGGCCGCTGAATAAGGGCGGTTCCACGCCACTGCAGGTCATGGCTCGGAATGGGAAAGGCCAGCAGCTCGGGACCTTTCGCCTCGATCCACCGGAGCAACTGCCCAAGACGGCCTACTTCCTCGATGGTCTCCCGGACGGTCCAATCACGTTGACTCCGCTGGCTGGCCCGACAGTGGTCATCAGCGACAGGCAGGAACTCGAGAAGCTCAGCGACGTCAACGCGAGCTTTCTGCTGGAGCGACTGCGTGAGCACGCTGTTGTTGAGATTGAGACGGCTGACGGTCAGTGGGTTCGCGACGTGCATTTGCCGGTCAGCGCGGAACTGACGGGGAAGATGATCCGAGTTCGCTCGAATGCAGGCTATACATCGACCCTGCATGCCGGTGTGCGCACCCTGACGATCACGCGGGGCCAGCAGCTGGAGTTGAAGTGTGTCGGCGGCCAGTGGCTGCTGGAGAGCGATTCTGCAAATCAGGGACTCACGTATGCCACGGATGCGTGGAGCGGTGTGTTGCCTGCCGAGTGGATTGTTCCGGGGCTGAAGCTGCAGTTTCGCCAGGGAGCACTCGATGGGGAACTGAGTGACATCCGGGTCGGCGCCCCCACTGAACTGCTGCTGCACACCATTGACATCGGGATGCTCGTTCCGCCACGCGATCGCTTTGCGTTTGCTGCGGATCCCACGGCGCACCGCGAGTACTATCAGACGGTGCCGACGAGTCGGATGATCGTGAGTCAGTACGAGCCGCTGTATTTGCGCGAGGTGCTGCTCCCGGACGGGACGACCGTGGTGGACCGGGACCCGGGCAAAGGGGACTGGCACAACGGGACGCTCCGGCAGCGGATTGGCAAGGAATTGATTTCGCACGGCATCAACAACGCCAACTATGGCATAAACAGCACAGCCGGGGAGGGTGAAGACAGCCATCCGTACACAGTTGCGCAGCTGGTTGCGCATAACAGTTCCGGCATGTACTCCAATGGCATTGTGGTGCATGGTGGTTCGGGTGGCGGTGGCATCGTGACGCTCGACAATACGCTGGGGAATGAATTCAGTCATGAGGTCGGCCATAACTATGGTCTGGGGCATTACGTGGGCGGATTTCGAGGTTCGGTTCACCGCAGCGCGGATCAGATCAACTCCACGTGGGGCTGGGACGCTGACAGAAATCGGTTTCTCCCGAATTTCTCACCAATCCCCGGTGGCAGCGACACGTGTCTTGATGATCAGTGTCAAAGTCCATTCGCTGGCCGCGCGTATGGACTCGACGCGATGGCGGGCGGCGCTCCTCAGTCCGGCTTCAATCGCTTCACTCTTTACACGCCTCATTCGGCGGCCATCATTCAGGCGTTTTTGGAGAGTAAGGCGGTATTTGACGCTCGGTCGCCCACCGGTTTTCGCAAATGGAATGCGGAGAGTGGCGAAATGGAGCCTTACCATCACTGGATTGAACCGCGCACGCAGATCACGGCTGCAGTGAAGGAGCTGACCGAGGCTCAACTGGCCAGACTGCTTGCTGAGTATGACGTTGTGAAGATTGGCATGCAGGACGGCAGCTGGACGAAGGAAGTTCAGCTGCCGTCCGCGGCACCGGGTAACCGCGGCCGCGTCGTAATCATTGAACAGAATGCCACCTACGACAGTTTCCTGTCGCTCAATGGTGCGCGGGTAAAAATGTCGCGAGGTTTCAGGGGGAGCTATGCGTCAGACGGGAAGGACTGGCAGGAGGGCGTCGTGGAGAACCAGCGAATCGAACGCAGGCCGCAGGAATACGGAGTCCCGGTGACGACGCTTGTCGGCTACTATGATCCGCGGGGGCAGCTGACAGGTTACATCTATCCGCCACTGCACGGTGCGTACGGCTTCACCTATGCGGACGATCGCGGTCAGGCGACAGACCAGGATTGCGTGCTTGTGGTGGAAACTCGCAATGGCCCACTGCGTTTTCGCCTTGCAAATCAGCGGTTCAAGGCCGGAGTGATGAACAAGTTTCACATCAATATCCCGGAATCAGTCCAGCCGCAAAGTGTGAGCCTGGTCTGCCGTGGCACGGTCGTCGATTCAAGGAAGATCGCGCCTCCACAGGGGGAGCTCAGCGTGACGCGTATCCCGGGGTCGATTCCCTGAGCGGCCACCTGCAGTGAGTCGAGTGCGAGGGTTGCGACGGTGCGATTGCCAGCGACGATGAGCGTGATCCGGCAGGGAACTACTCGGATGCTGCGGGACGCTGATCGAGCAATGTGAGTTGGGTGCTGAAGATGTCATCGAGGTCACGAGGTGGGATGGGCGTTGGCTGCGGAAGTCGTTGAATTGGGGGCCGAGCGCGACGTGACTGTGTTGCGAGAGGGGGATGTGGCGGGGGCGTGATGGTGCGTTGGTGAGATCCGCAGGTGGTGCTGGCACTGGAATTGGAAGCGTTGTCCTGGGAATTGACGGGAAAGAGTGGCAGCGTTTTGTGGGGTGGCAGGGACGGGCTGATGATGGATGTGGCAGAGGACGGAGGGTTTCGGGCAGACTGTTGTTTGCTGCCTGCGATCGCGGGCGACGCCGCGTCAACGAAGACTCGCGGGTCGGCAATACCGGTCGCATTGCCATTTCCGGCGACAAGGGGGAAGGAGAGACTGGGGGTTTGGTTGCCCGTGGTGAATGTGGTTCCGGCGTCATACTGATAGACGCGATCGGTTGTCGAATCCACGACCCAGAGGTGGTTGACGTTGTTGGGATCGAGTGTGATGCCGGTGGGGGTAGGGCTGGCTGGGGTGAGTGTCCAGGTGCCCTGGAAAGCGCCAGTGAGGGAGTAGCGGAAGACGCGGTCTGCAGCCAGGGTGTCGTCAGTGACCCAGAAGCGGGTACCGTCCGTGACGACATCTGTGGCGTTCAGATTCTGGGCGTTAAGGAGAAAGCTGGAGGTTGCGTCAACTCGGCCGCTTCGCAGAGCGGCTCCGCCGGTAAAGCGGTAGAGACGATCGCCGGTCGGATCAACCAGCCAGAGATCATTTCCCCAGACCGTGATGCCTTCGGGGCGTCCGGCACGGCCAGGGGTCCACTGTCCAAGCAGTGCTCCTTCGCGACTGTAGACAAAAATGTCACCGCCACCATCGATCACCCAGAAAATGGTGCCTGCAGGATTGGTGGCGATACCGCGAGGCCGTGAGTCGCGAGTCGTCAGGGGAGTACTGGTAATAGCGGAGCCATCTGCAGAGTACTGATAGTTGCGGAGTCCTGTGGCATCCACAACGAAGAATTTCGGAGTCAGCACAGGTGGTGTGACGGTGATTGAGACGGTGGCAGCAGCCGAGAGTGTGATCCCGTCCGATACCTGATACTGGAAACTATCGGGGCCGCTGTAACCGACGGTGGGAGTCCAGATGAAAGATCCGTTGGGGTTGAGTGTGAGCGTGCCATGAGCTGGGGGTGTGGAGAGGATCACAGTCAGTGGATCTCCATCAACATCGCGGTCATTCAGCAGAACCCCGGGTGCGGCGACTGAAATCGGGGTGTTGAAGCTGGTGGAGAAGGATTCGCCGGTTGCCACGGGAGCGTCATTTACGGGCAGCACGGTGAGCGTCACTGTAGTGATGGCGGACGTGAGTGACCCATCGGAGGCGCGGTAGGTCAGGCTGTCTGTGCCATTGAAATTGGCAGGCGGTGTCCAGGTGAAGGACCCATCAGGATTAAAAATCAGGATTCCGCGGGTGGGGCCGGCGACACGGACGGCGGTGAGCGGGCTGCCTTCGGGATCGCTGTCGTTGGCGAGCAATCCTGGGAGTGCGATACTGAGGGTGGTGTCTTCGTTGAGGGTGAAGCTGTCGGGGGAAGTGGTTGGCGGGTCGTTTACTGGAGTGACAGTGATGGTGACAACGACGGGGGCTGTGGTGAGCAGACCATCAGAGAGGGCATAGGAGAATGAATCCTCGCCGAAGTAATTCGGGGCAGGGGCGTAGGTGAATTGACCGGCAGTGCCGAGTGTGAGCGTGCCGTGGAGCGGGTCGAGCACTTTCAGAACGGTGGTTGGATCGCCATCGGGGTCAAAGTCGTTTGCGATCAGGCTGGTGATTCCTGGAGTGACATTGAGAGTGACATCTTCAGAGGTGGTGTAGCGGTCTGCAACGGCAATCGGAGCATCGTTGACAGCGGCAAGACTGATGGTTGCGGTGACGGGGGATGAGTCTGTGAAGCCGTCATTGATGACGTAAGTAAACGTGAGGGTGCCGAAGTCATTTGCAACCGGGGTATACAGGAACCCGCCGTCTGTGTTCAGAACCAGCAGACCACGTGCTGGTGCCTGAAGGATCCGCACTATGAGTGGGTCACTGTCTGCGTCGAAATCATTCGCGAGAACGCCGGGAGCCGTAACAAAAAGTGTGACATCTTCGGTACCGGCGAAGTTGTCTGTCCGTCCGACAGGAGCCTGATTGACGTGAAACACGGTGAGGGCGACGACGGCGGGCGGGGAGTCGGCGAGTGAATCGCTGTTGGCATAAGTGAAGCTGTCTGCTCCGAAGTAGCCGCTGGCGGGGGTGTAAAGAAACGAGCCATCGGGATTGAGCGCCAGTGTTCCGTGTCCGGGGGCAGTGACGATTCGAGCGAATATGGTATCCCCGTCGGCGTCACTGTCGTTGGCCAGAACACCGGGGGCTGTGATGGAAAGCGGTGTGTTTTCCTGAACGGTCCATGCATCAGGTGTGGCGATGGGTGCGTCGTTGACGGGCAGCACGCTGATCAGAAAGGTGTATGAGATGCTGGTGTCACTGCCACCGGCTGCGGTGCCACCGTTATCATGCAGAATGACTGTCACTTCGGATGTTCCGAAGGCATTGGGGGCAGACTGCCAGGTGAGCGTTCCGTCGGGGGAGATTTTGGGAGCGACAGCGAAGAGGGCAGGGTTGGCGGTGGTCAGCGAGAACTGCAGGGTCTGGCGACTTTCGGTGGTGTCACCTGGTGAGATACCGGTGGCCCACGCGGGGATGATCTGCAATCCGGCGTCTTCGAGAGCAGACGATGCGGGACCAGGGAAAAAGAACGGGGTGCGGTTGGCAACGACGTGTCCGAAATGGGACGAATTGTGAATGTCGCCATCTTCGAGGTCGTCGAAGTTGTAACCGTCACCTGGGATGGGAGTACCAATGACGACGGGGATGGATCCGAGAACGACGCTGGTACCGGAGCGGATAAACTGAAGGTCAAATCGAGCGGGCCGACCATCCCCGATGAATTCGAGATCGAAGGCCGCAGTCTGGCCGGCTGCAATTCCGGTGAGGGTACCGGTGTGGTTAACAAGCTGCACGCGGGGGTCGGATGCGCGAATAGTGATGTCCATGGCCACATTGGTGACGGCATTTTGAATGGCGCTGGTAACGCCGTCGGCAACGGTGGTCCCGAAGCCTGTGGTAATCTGGAAGTAGAAGGGATCGCCGGGATCAACAGGATCCGGGGTCCCGTTGGGGATGGAGACAAGGGAACGGTTGACGGCGCCGGTCAGTTTGGCGAGGGATTCGAGGGCCTGTCGTGGATCCTGGGTGGCAAGCGGATTGGTGCCAAGTCCGATCACCAGAGCCCCGAGGGCATTCAGTCCCGTGACTGTTTCCTGAAGTCCGGCGCCCAGACTGAAGGGGGTTGAGGGGCGAGAGAGCTGGGTGAGTGAAGTGACAGGGAGGGTGACACCGTTGAGTCCGGTCACCTGAATTTCACCTTTGGGTTGATAAGCGAATCCGGTGTCGGTGGCGGTGAGGATCACGGGGAGTGCACCGGGGCGGAATCCGGCGCCGCCGATAGTGCCGGCGGGGGCGAGTACATTAGCAGTGGGGTCTGGCTGGAAGGACGAGAAAGCCGGGACGTCGCCACTGTTACCGGGGTTGAGTTGGGTGTTGGCGGGGCCGGCCGGGCCACTTTCAAGAGTGGAGCCGTTGTTATTGCCGTCGAAGCCGAGACCGGTGACCAGTTGGTAGAGGGCTTCGATGTCTGTTTCCGGGGCATCGCCACCGTAGCCGGGGGCGGTACGATCCAGAGCAGCCTGGATGGAAGTGGCAAAACCTGGCCTGGTGGATTCGACGATCGGCTGATTGAGGATAAAAGGGCGACCGGTCGGGAATTCGGCGGCAAAGTTGGCATATTCTTCAAATCGTCCGACCCCGAAGGCCAGATCGATGCCGGGGAGGGATGACTGCAGAGTGCTGATGATCGTCGGGAAGGCTGCGCGGACGATGGGACTGTTGGCAGTGAAGCTGCCGGTATCATCGAAGAGCAGAAACACGTCAACGAGTGTGGAGAGGCTTCCGGTGCCGGGGAGAGTGAGACTGACGGTTTGCAGGGAAGTCTGGCCGGTGGCGAGTGTCAGCTGGAGGCTGGTTGGGGTGACATTGCCGCTGGCGGGATGGCTTGTCCCGGTTGGCCAGAGGATACCGCCGCCGGTTGGGGGAACCGAGATTCCGCCAGGCTGACGCGTTTTTTCGCGCACCACGTATGCGCCTGGGGAAAGGCTGCCGAAGACGTAGCTGCCATCAGGGCCGCTGATGCTCTGGGGTTCGTCAGGGTCACAGAAGTCGTCGCGATCGAGATCCAGAAACACGGGCACATCGGGGCGTCGGTATTCACTGTCATCGAGGATGCCGTTGGCATTGGTGTCGTGGAATACCACTCCGTGAATTTCGCTGGCACGGAAGCGATTGGGGAAGTCGATTGAGCTGGGAGTGGCAGCTGGCAGGGTCAGAGTCCGAGCGCGGACATCGACGGGGGTGG
>JBJTOM010000311.1:0-3625 GCA_046074585.1 Planctomycetota bacterium
CACACCATCTTCGGGAAGGATCATTCGCAAATCCACCGTCACCCCGAACAGATCACAAACCGTGTACTGATACTCCTCGCGGTTCAGACGCCGCAGTGCATCTCCAGGCTGGCGAGCTTCGCCGGCCGTAATGAGCGATTCCAGTGACCGCAGAAATTGTTCACGCCACTCGGGGACGGGCTTCGTCTCCGGAGGCATCTCGCCCCCTGATACCCGGTCGTACACGTGGATCCAGCGAGCACGAATGTCCGCATCGCCGAAATCCGGAATCGACAACGGAAGCTGCAGCTGACCAGCCGGCATCTCACCCGAATGACAGCGCTGACAATGCTGCTCAAGGAATGCCGCTGCCACTGTCCAGTCCTCTGCTGCCAGTACAGCATGACCGAGAAATGAAGCCGCGAAAAGAACAGCACGCAAAGCCCTCAGTCGGAAGATGAACAACACACCATGAATTCGGGATTCTGAGAGCACGGGGCGAATTCCGTGAAGTGGTTCAGGGGCGAAACCGATTGGCAGATCATCGCGGGCAAAGGCAGAAGATCCGCCCTGCTTAGCGATGATCATACTGACAAGGGTGGTGCTGAAGCCAGCAAAATTCGGTGCCGAACGGTTCCGGGGACAACTGCAGATCTTCGCACGGACAGATCAGACGGTCGCCTGCCCGGAAGGTTTGCCGTCATCACACACTTCAGCTAGCCTCTCACAACACCTCCCCCTCACCCTAGGATCACTGGCCATGCCGGAAACCCGCCGTCGCTCGCTCAGTCTCTCTCGCCGACAGGTCCTCCTGAGCGGCCTCGCCGCCGCCACCGCCGTCGGACTCCCCCGCAACTCCCGCGCCGCCGGGTTTCGCGCCGCCAATGATCGACCGGTGGCCGCTGCCATCGGCACAGGCAGTCGCTGGTGCCAGAAAGCCACCGGTATCCAGGGCCCCTGGGGGTCCGCACCGGATTTTCAGAAATTCGCCGACTACGCCGCCGTCTGCGATGCTGATGCCGCACGCCGCGAACTGGCGGCCGGCCTCGTCAGAGAATGGACCGGCTCCGCTCCTTCCACCCATGCCGACTACCGCGCCATCCTCGATAACCCCAAAATCGACATCGTCCACATTTCCACACCCGACCACTGGCACGCCAAAATGGCCGTCGAAGCCATGCTCGCAGGCAAGGATGTTTATCTTGAAAAACCAATGACACTGACCATCCCGGAAGGTCGCCTGATCTGCGATGTCTGTCGCCGCACCGGACGGATCGTCCAGATTGGCACTCAGCAGCGGAGTGACCGTCAGTTCATCGAAGCCGTCGCCCTCGCACAGAGTGGCCGACTGGGACAGCTGAAAAAAGCCACCTGCAGCATCGGCGGGGCCCCTCAAAGCCCCGCACTGCCCGTCGCCGCCGCCCCTTCAACACTCGACTGGAACCTCTGGCAGGGGCCCGCTCCGGAAAAAGAATTCCGCTACCTCGCCGGAGACAACGGTGAAACCCGCAGCTGGTCCCGCTGCCACTACGAATTTCGCTGGTGGTACGAGTATTCCGGAGGGAAACTGACGGACTGGGGAGCGCATCATGTCGACATCGCCACCTGGGCACTCGGCAAAACCGAAACCGGCCCCGTTCGCGTCATCCCCGAACACGTGAAACATCCTGTGGAATTCCGCGACGGCGTCCCTGTCGACCCGTCACGCTATAACACGGCCACTGAATTCCTGATCCGGGCTGAGTTTGCTGACGGCGTCGAAATTGAAATCCGTCATGACGGCGACAACGGCATTCTGCTCGAAGGCACCGAAGGCCGGATCTTCGTCAATCGCGGTCGCATCACCGGCAAACCGCACGAAGATCTCAGGGAACGCCCGCTGCCCGATGGCACACTCGAACGCACCTACGGCAATCGCCCGCTCACCGACCACTTCACCAACTTCTTCGATGCCGCTCGCGATCGACGACAGCCGATCTCTGACGTGTTCACCCATCACCGTGCTCTGTCCACCTGTCACCTCGCCGGCATCGCCGCACGACTGGGACGCCCCATCAGCTGGAATCCGGAGACCGAACAGATCCTCAATGACCCCGCAGCCTCCACACTGCTCGCCCGCGAGCCCCGAAAAGGCTTCGGCACCCAGCAGGGCTGACGCCCCCCTCAAGGCTCCTCTACCCGACTCCAAACTCTTCCCAGCGACCGCTGCTCAGTGCCCTCCGGAGAACTCAGCTGTGACGGATGCATCTCAGTGGATTCCTTATCGCGGCGTTCAGCCGGCTGAATCGCCGCCCGAACTGGTCGTGCCAGCCGTCATTCCGACTGACGAACGAGTCTGGGTGCCGGTGGACACCAACGTCTGGTTTCGCCCTCTGCTGATGTGTGTCACCCGAGGCTACTGGTGCAACCTGCTGCGCGTCCGGAAATCCGGAGTGCTCTCCAGACATCGGCATCCGCTCCCGGTGCACGGTCTGGTCCTCAAGGGCGAATGGCGGTATCTGGAACACAACTGGGTCGCTCGCGAAGGCAGCTACGTCTATGAAACTCCCGGTGAAACTCATACGCTCGTCGTCGACCCGCACGTGGAAGAGATGATCACCTTCTTTCAGGTGAATGGAGCGATGATCTACGTTGATCCCGACGGCAGAACCACTGGCTACGACGACGTGTTCACCCGCATTGCCAAATGCCGCGCCCATTACGCGGCCGTGGGACTTGGAGCGGAGTTCATTGACCAGTTCATTCGTTGAAATCACGGCAGTGCAGCATGACGGAATCTCAGCATCACTCCTCAGCACTCGTCATCGTCACCGGCGGAACCCGCGGGATTGGCGAGGGCATCGCCCGTCAGCTGGCATCCGCCGGCTATCATGTCATCGCCGCCGGCTGCTCAGCCGAAGAAATCACCCAATTCCGCGCACAGCCTGGCATCGAAACGGCGCACCTCAATGTGACATGCCAGGAGTCGGTGGATCGTCTGTGTTCTCAAACCCCTGTACTCGCCGGACTTGTCAACTGCGCCGGCATTCTGCAGCGCGGCGGTGCGGAATTTGAGATCCGGAACTTTCAGCGCACCGTGGATGTGAATCTGACGGGAACGATGCGCATGTGCCTTGCGGC
The DNA here is from genome assembly GCA_046074585.1 of Planctomycetota bacterium. GTDB lineage: Bacteria > Planctomycetota > Planctomycetia > Planctomycetales > Planctomycetaceae > SXXK01. The sequence continues at coordinate 3,100 of JBJTOM010000311.1, forward strand.
TCGAGCCGCTCTGGCACGCGGTTCCGGCAGCATCGTCAACACCGCGTCAATGCTCTCCTTTTTCGGATCGCCCTGGGTGCCCGCCTACGCCGCCTCCAAAGGCGCTGTCACCCAGCTCACCAAAAGCCTCGCAGCCGCCTGGGCCGCCGAAGGAATTCGCGTCAACGCAGTGGCACCTGGCTGGATCGACACAGACATGACCAGCCCCCTGGTGAACGATTCCGCCCGCTCCGCCGCCATCCTTGCTCGCACACCCCAGGCACGCTGGGGCACTCCCGATGATGTCGCCAGCGTCGTGCAGTTCCTGCTGTCCCCGGCAGCACGGTTTGTCACCGGAGTTATTCTGCCGGTGGACGGTGGTTATCTGACCGTCTGATGCTCCAGGCCGGCATCCGCTCAATCGCTTTGCAGTTCTCGGACTCCGGGGGAAAACGGGCTACGTGCCGGGGGGCGACCCGGTGGTCGGCGATGTTCTGGCCGTGAGCCTTCGTGCTCGTGCTCAGCCCGCCATCGGGAGGGCGAAGCT
>JBJTOM010000312.1:0-4055 GCA_046074585.1 Planctomycetota bacterium
GTCCAAGTTGCGCAGACTCATCATGCGAGTCATTCGCTGCTTTTGCTGCTGCTTTGTTTGCACGTCAGCCTGACTGATGGTGCTCGGGTGCTGTCGCGACGCTGTGATGATGATGAGGGAGGGGGGGGCGAGGGGAGGGGGGGCGGAGGCAGTGTCGAGTTTCTGCGGGTAGGCGCGGGCGAGGGCGTCGGCGGCGGAGCCGGTGGTTTCGGCGCTGGAAGCGCCGCGGGGAGGCTCTGCAGATTTGCGGCCCTTGTCGCGGTCTTTGGATTTTTTGGTGGATTCGAAGTCCTTCATGAGTTCTGCGACGGAGGGTTTGCGGCCTGCGGCCGATGACGCGGGTGTGGCAGGGGCGGCGGCTGGACGGGCTGGAGTCGCGGCGGGGCTGGATGTCAGAAAATTTCCGGCATCGAATGCTTCCGGACTGCTGACTTCCGGGGTGAGTTCGATCGGCATATCAACGGGCAGATCAATCGGCAGGTCGGCGGCCGGTGCATTCGCGGCCGCGTCTTCGATTTCGATGCCGTCATCGGCGTCAGGTTCGGGCACTACAAAGGCCCGCCTGCACTTGGGGCACTTTGCGTCCGTGCCTGCCTTTTCATCGCGAATCTTGAGTTGGGACTGGCAGCCGGGGCAGGTATAGCGGATTGTCATGGGACGACTTTGCAAAAACCGGACCTGGGGACATTTTGAGGGATTCTAATCGATTGCCGCACGGAACGCAGGTGAAAACAGAAAAACGCCAGGTGACCGGAAAACGGCGACACCTGGCGTCGATGGCTGCTGATGAAAATCCCGACCGATTCCTTCAGAAATTGGTCACTGGGATCCCGGAGGAGATATTGCCGAGATTCTGCCAGATCGGCAGGGAGATGGATTTGCCAACCGTACGGGCAGAGCCGTCGGCCAGTCCGACCACACAGATGTCGCGGTGGGCGGAACCTGCTGAGCCCCAGAAGAGCCGGCGATTGGGACCTTCCAGCGTGCTGAACAGTGTGGCAGCCCCGCCCCAGGCCCAGCCATCGCTGGCAATCTGGTCGGTTGTCCGCTGATTGGGAACAACGAGGCCCTCGAAGCGTTCTGCTTCGGCGATCATGATTGTCTGAGACGTACCGTCCTTGATGTCGGTCAGCGTGACGCTGCTGTTTACGGACAGCACGCCGCCGTTGATTGAGAGCTGGTTGAAATTGTTGGCATTTGTGCGCGGCTGGCTTTGGTAATTCGCGATCTGGTCGGGGGTCAGGTCAAACACCGCGCGCGTCTGGCGGTTGAAAACGACACCTGAACCGGAGCAGCCTGCGTAGTCGTTGCCGCCACCCCGCACGCCGGTGGTGAGTTTCGTCGCGGCGTCGGTGTCAAGGAACTTGTTGAACGCAAAGTTTTTCGCTTCAAGGTTGGAACGCCGAGAAGGACAGTAGAACCCAGGGATCTCGTACTGAGCTGGAGCATTGCCCAGCTGACGCCAGAGCAGATTCGGGGAGTTATCGAAGGTGATCTCTGAATTGCCGAATACGTTGAAGTCCACACGCCAGAGTTCGTAGACGTTGGCCTGCTCGACATACGGAAGAATCTGAAACATCCAGCTGGTGCCATGCAGTCCCAGTTGCTGGTTGCTTTCAAACGGTTCACGCGGGTCGCGGAACCTTGCGCCGGTTGCGGAGAGGTCACCACCAAAGAGTGACAGAATGGCACCCGGCGGCAGCACTGTGTGTGAGTCGTGGTAGTTGTGCAGGGCCAGCGACAGCTGTTTGACGTTATTGATGCACTTGGTGCGGTTGGCAGCTTCGCGGGCCTTTTGCACAGCCGGAAGCAGGAGTGCCACCAGGATGGCCACAATGGCGATCACCACCAGCAGTTCGATCAGCGTAAATCCCCGAATGCGCCTGTGTCCGGTTCTCATGAAATGCTCCTGTATGATCTCCTGTCGGTCACCGAAAAGTCCGGCAACCTGACCGCTGGGGTATATCATTCCCCGTTTTTGATTCGGAGGCAAGATTTTCCAGCAAATTTCTGCGGTCTTTCATCGGAAGGAACTGGATTTTCCAAAATCACCCCCCAAAGGACCAGACCTGTGGGGGGATTCTGTTCAGGTCAGCCTGTCGAGACCGCTGCAGCGGGGCCGGCCACTGCCAGGCGGCACAGAATTTCTGCACCTTCCCGCAGGATTTCATCAGCTGCCGCAAAGGAAACGCGGAAATGCGTATCGCGGGCACTGAAGACGGAACCCGGAATGATCAGCAGATTATTGCGAATGGCAGCGGCCACAAATTCTGTCGCCGTGCCCCACGGCGCCTTCAGGAACAGATAGAAAGCCCCCTCGCCACCCGTGATCTCAAAGTGACCCCGCAGCAGGCTCACCAGCAGATCCCGCTTGCGGCGGTAGTCCTGGCGGTTATCCGACAGATCCAGTTCCCACGCCGTCACTCCAGCCCACTGCACCGGATGCGGCGCACACACAAACGTAAACTGCTGCAGCTTGAGCATTTGCTGGATGAGACACGATGGGCCATGCATAAACCCCAGACGCAGCCCCGTCATCGAATGGGATTTGCTGAAGCCGTCGATCACAATCGTTTCACGATTCCACGTGACCGGTGAAACAAATTCCTGGTCGTAGCAGAATTCCCGGTAGATCTCGTCACTGATCAACGCAATGTTGTGCTCCCGGGCCAGTTCCGCAAGTGCCTGCGTCTCTGCCGGACTGGCAACGCTTCCAGTGGGATTGGCCGGGCTGTTGAAAATGATGAGCTTGGTGCGGGGCGTGATCGCGGCGCGGATGGCTTCAATCGGCATGCGAAAGTCAGGGTAGCTGGAAACCGGAACCACCGTTCCACCAGCCAGCGTGACCAGATGCCGATACATCACAAACCATGGATCAGCGATGATGACTTCTTCGCCGGGGTTGATGAGTGACAGCAGGGCCAGGACCAGAGCGCCGCTGGTTCCGGACGTCACAAACACTTTCCTGTCAGGATCGCCATAGCGTCGGGACACATCGGTCTGCAGCAGGTTCAGCAGCGGTGCGATGCCCTGAGTCTGGCTGTAGGCATTGCGTCCCTCCTGCACAGCGCGACAGAGTGCGTCCTTGACAGGCTGCGGAGTGTCATAGTGGGGCTGACCAATGCTCAGATTGATCGGTCGCTGCATGGTGGCGGCAAGGTCAAAGACCTTGCGGATCCCCGAGGCATCGATGCGGTGCATGCGTTCGGCAATCCACGATTCACTCATCCGAAAACTCCTGTCAGGGACTTCTGTCCGGTTCAGCAGTGAACCACCACATCAGCCGGCTCAAAACGCACCCTGGCTTCCGCTGCGGACTGGTCATCCGCGCTGCGGTACCCAGGGGCACATGCGACAACGCTGGTCCATGGAGTTCCGGAAATGGCAAGGAGGCCGTCCAGCCGTTCCGGTCTGATGCCCGCCGTCGGACAGGCATCCACTCTGAGCATCGCGGCGGTTTCCAGAAGAAATCCCAGCGCGATGCAGCGATGGCCACGAAATGCGAACAGTCCCGCGGCTGAGTCTGGCCCCACGCCGCATCCGGAAGCAGCGGCTTGATGGCGGGCGATGTGATCACAAAGAACTTCCTGGGCTGCAGCCCCGCAGCTGCTGGGGCTGAGCCCCAGAGATTGCTCAGGCACCTGCCAGGTTTCCGCAGAAATGATCCGCGCAGGGTCAAAACGCCTGACCGCTCGCCGCCATTCAAGGGATTCAGTGATCGCTGACATGAAATCTGTCGACTGGCAGCAGAGGCCTGGAAAAGGAGTATCAGACGCGGGAATGCAGGACCAGTCATCGGCCCCGGGGAGCAGGCAGGCTTAAGCGCGGAAGATTTTCTGCTGATCTTCCGGAGCAACATTGCGGGTGGCATTGCGTGTATCGACGATCAGCCGCGAATGCCGGGCGATGAAGGCATAGTCGAAAGCAGAGTGGTCAGTGGAGATCAGCACGCAGTCCTGAGCGGCGAGGAAGTCCGGGGTGAGCGGCGTGCTGTGCATGGGCGGGAGGTCATAGTGCCGCATTTTCGGCAGTGAGGGCACATGCGGGTCGCTGTA
>JBJTOM010000313.1:0-5344 GCA_046074585.1 Planctomycetota bacterium
TTGCTTCCCAGCCAAGCCCTGTCCTCCTGTGAGACGTTCGAGGATACGTCAGAGTTCGGCGGTTGTCGCGAGGCTTTTCGGGGCATCCCGGATTTTTCCAGCCTTCTGCGTTCAGCTCGTGCCTGTCGAGCCTCTTCGAGCTTGCGATCACGCTCTTCATGGATCGCCTTCTGGCGGCCCTCGAGCATGTCCAGTGGCTGAACGAAACCATTGCCTTTTGCGTGACTCTTTGCCGCGTGGACGCAGCACGTTGCCTCGAGAGCTGCGACTTTTTTCTCAGCAGCCGGCTTCCTGCCGGCGGACGTTTGAGGCGTTCGGTTCGCGAACGAAGAGCTGAGCGCCTCCCTCGAAGAGAATCTTCTGCCATTTGTAGAAGTTGGTCACACTGATGTCGTACTTCGGACAAACCTCAGATACCGGCAGCCCCTCAACGAAGTGGGCTCTGAGAATGGCTACCTTCTCCTCGCCGGAATAATTGACACGTTTCCTGTGATTGGACATTGGCGACAACCTTTCTGTCATCGCCAAACTCCAGCACACATTGCAGCCAGTGAGACGAAAATCAGCAAAACGTCATGAATCGACGCACATTCCAGCGCCGAGCCACGGGCAATTTCGAAGAATCGATTTCTGTCTTTGAGGCTTTGTTTGCCGTTGCCCTCGGCAATGTTTAATGGAATCGATTGAGCAGCGCGAAGCCATTGGTCGCGAGCGGGTCGGTTGACGCCGGAAAGTGCCTTGGCGATACGATACGAAAACGCAACGTAGTCAATCGAAGGCCGATAAACGTCAAGCCGTTCATGATCGAAAGTCGATTCAGCCATCGCGATCAGCAAACTGACACGGGTCGCCCGGGGCTTCGATGGCGTGCAGCCTTGCGATCAACTGCTGAGCACAAACGATGGCGTTGAACTTCTCCGGCAGTGACCGGAATCGTCGCGGGAAAGACGGGCCGTCGAGGTGGTCGCAGGCCGAGCAACCCGGGCTCGATCGTGGTCTGAAGACGACGACAGAATCCTTGCGAAAATTCACTCGGACCGAAAATGGTTCGACCGCTCGGAACTCCCGGAATGAGCGTTTTTACGGATACCAACATTCTGAACTCACCTTGCGCCTTGGCGCCTTTGCGTGAGCCCCGGAATCTTTTTGGTACTCCGAAGGGGCATTTCCTCACGCAAAGGCGCCACGGAAAGCACATCTGAGTTTCACAGCTCCATCGATCTTCAACCTTTGCGCCTGAGCGTTCTGGCGTGAGACCAACAGTCCTCGCGGCGTCCGAGAAAGCTCTGCAGGACCGCACGGGCCGATGGACGTCGGCCGCGTGCCGGATGCTCACCTGTCGAGGGCATCCAGCCGCTGCAGTTCTTCTGCGGAATTCACGTTGGAAAGCTCCAGCGTTCCAGGCAACAGCCGAATCTCCTCCGGCAACAGCTCCCGCCATGCCTCCGGCGCAGTCGCCTGAAAGTGTACTCCATCGTCTGTTGTGAGCAGTTCCGGGCGAAGCACTTCCACCGCCGTGAGGCGACCAATGACGCTCCAGCTGTCGCCCTCCACTGCTGCCTGAAGCTCGCCTGTCTCCGACACTCGCAGCCGTCGCTCGCGATCTTCAATTCGCGGTGCCCCGCGGAGCGGCCCGGGGCCACTGGCTGTCATGAGTCCAGGCTGAAGCGTCGGCAGAATGCTGAAATCACCGCGGCGTGTGAGCCGACCGTCCTCCAGCAGAAACATGTGCAGCGGAGATGCGGCGAAAGCCACATGGAGCGGCTGCGGTGAACGCACCTGACGCCCGGAAGAAAAATCAATGAAGTCCTGACCGGTCGCCGTCACGGCTGCTGCACCGGTGGGTTCCGGGTGACAATTTCCGGGGACGCCCGGGAGCATCAGGCGACGACGATAACCAACCGCCCATGCATGCCGCAGGTTCTGCCGGCAGATCTGCCGCTCCTGTTCGCGAATGTCCGGACTGCGGACAGCCATGCCAATCGGCTCCCGCGAACCCAGCCCCGGAAAAAAACTGGAATCAAGCGACCCGGAAAGGAGTTTTTTCTGTTCGAGAATGTCGTGGATTTCCACGGGCGACAGCCCCTGAAATGTTTCCGCCCAGACGTTCACCGTGGTTGCATCGGCGTCAGGAAATGCCTGTCGAATCAGCCGACAGGCAACCTCGTGATCGCCGGGTGCGGTGATCGCAGCCAGCTGGAACGGCGAGGAGCCCTCGTCTTCCGCAGTGGTGGACTGTGAGCTGAACAGGACGGAGGCCTGCGAAGACATCGGCAAGGCGATTTCGTCGGCCTGGGCGGCGTCCTGCACCTGAGCGACGAACTCGGGCGCGGCGACGACTTCCGGATGCGGCAGGACCGTCGGCGGATTCAGCCAGCGGACTTCCGCAGGAATCATCGTTCCGGCAGCCACGCCGATCAGCAGGAGCATTCCGCCGAACAGCGGGAACTGGAGTCCCTGTTTCATATGCACATCCCTGTGGAAAACGAACGGACCGGATCCTGAAAGGCAGCGGTGCAATCCCACGACCGCGCTGTGCCTGAGTTTAGGGGGAGAAGGTGGATGCGTCCAGTAGAACGCCTGGCCGCCGGGGAACCGGGGCCTGCGAGATCGATACTTCACCGGCGGCATCCCGTTCGTCCATTTTCTCCGACGTCACGTTTGAGCCCTTGCGGGAAATTGCATAGCCTGCGAAGGGATCCCGCAACAGATCCTGCGAGGATCACATTTCGCTCCGCAAAATGTCCACGCCCTCTGTTCCCCGCTCAAAACTCTCAGCCTCCCCCCGTGTCTCGCCGTTTTCCAGTCCCGTTGACAGGGTCCCGCCATGCACCGCCTGCTGTCCATGCTCCTGCTGCTCGCCTTCTGCACCGCACCACTGTCCGCTCAGCAAAAGAAAACTCGCGACCAGAAAGTCCGCGAAGACCGCGAAAAAATCACTCAACAGGGATTCTGGATCTACAACGACCTTGCGTCCGGTTTCCAGCAGGCGCGGCAGACTGGCAAGCCCATGCTGGTCGTGCTCCGCTGCATACCCTGCGAAGAATGCGTAAAGCTCGACGATGATCTGGTGGATCAGGACCCCATCCTGCGGCCACTGCTCGAACAATTCATCTGCGTTCGCATCGTCTCCACCAACGGACTCGATCTGTCTCTCTTCCAGTTTGACACGGATCAGTCCTTTGCCGTGTTTATGCTCAATGCCGATCGCACGATCTATGGTCGCTTTGGCACCCGTAGTCACCGCACCGAATGGGTCGGTGATGTGTCGCTGAAAGGACTGGCGGAAGCCCTCCGCGGAGCGCTCGATCTGCACCGCAAATGGCCTGATTCCCGAGCCATCCTGGCTGCCAAAACGGGACCAGCTCCTGCATGGCCGTCCCCTGAAAAAATGCCCGGTCTGCGGGACAAGTACACCAGCACACTCAACGAAACCGGCGAAGTGGCCAAAAGCTGCATCCACTGCCACCAGATCGGAGATGCCATTCGCGATGACTTTCGCAGTCGTCGCCAACCCATCCCCCCGCAGGTGCTCAACCCCTACCCACACCCCCGCTCGCTCGGACTCGTGCTGGACCCCAATACCCGCGCGACCCTAAAGTCGGTCACCCCCGATTCCATCGCCGCCAGCGCCGGCCTCATGCCCGGCGATCAGCTGATCACACTCGATTCCCAACCCCTGCTCTCCATCGCTGATGTCCAGTGGGTGCTCCAGCAGACGCCAGCCAGTGGCGGCACCCTGAAAGCCACCGTACAGCGCGGGACTGCTCCACCCCGGACCATCGAACTCAACCTGCCCGAGGGCTGGCGGGAGCTGGATCAGATCGCCTGGCGCGCCAGCGCCTGGGGACTGCGGCGCATGGCCACCGGTGGACTGCTGCTGGAAGATGTCCCCGAAGATGAACGCGGGCAAAACGGAATTCCCGAATCCGGCATGGCGCTGCGAGTGCGGCATGTGGGGCAGTTCGGACCCCACGCCGCAGCAAAAAATGCAGGTTTCCGCGAGGGAGATGTGCTGGTGTCGTTTGACGGTCGCAAGGACCTGTCAAGCGATTCTGCGCTGCTGAGATATGGCACCACGCAAAAGCAGCCCGGTGACACCGTGGCCGTCGAAGTGATTCGCAGTGGCCAACGACAAATGCTCACCCTTCCTATGCAGCCGTAGGTCCGAAAATTCCGAAGACTCTCAAAGTGCACCGAAAATCGATCAGGAAGAATGGGCAATCTGCCCGAATTCACTTGTTATCAACATCCGCTCCTCCATAACCCCTATGAAGATTCCTGAAATTTCTGTAAAACCATTTGCAGTCTTGAATCAGTTTTGGCAAAAAGGGGAATCGCCGGCATTTTCCGGCGAACATTTTCTGCAGTGACGTTTTTTCCTGACGCAACCGGGGCGAAAGCACCATGTCAACCGAAACGGCTGATCCGGGCTGGAACGAACAACTCCTCGTACAGTCCCCCCATCTGCGACTCACACGCTTCAAAGTGCCCACTCGCCGCGCCCTCATCTCGCCGCTCCGCGAACGCCTGCTCAGTTCCATTCGCGACTTCAACGTCGCCGGTTCCGCCCGCGAAAATCACTTCTGCATGGCCCTCGAAGAAGCCCTCAATAACGCCTTCTACCACGGCAACCTCGAAATCAGCTCCGAACTCAAGGAAGACGGCACCTCAGCGTTCATCGATCTGGCCCGCGAACGCGAGCAGCTGGAACCGTGGCGGGCGCGGCACGTCTGCGTTACCGAACTCGTCGGCCTGTTCGGACTCTGGATCTCCATCGAAGACGATGGGAATGGATTCAACGTCGAAGCCGCCTTCGAACGCTGCAACGACCCCGAGCTGATGCTCTCCAGCGGCCGCGGACTCATGCTCATGCGCGGCTTCTCGGATGAACTCTTCTTCAACAGCCGCGGCAACGAAGTCACACTGGTACTCTACCCCGAAGACCAGGAAAAGAACCTCCCTCTCCAGGCCGAAGCCGAAACCGGTCTCCTCCGACGCCTCGTAGCCAACTAACGCAGCCCGAAGGCCAGGCCGCCAATGCCCCCCGGCACGGGTGTGTGCTGGTCAGGCGGGACTCAGAGTTTGCCCTGTGCAGAGATCTTGAAAAATTGAGGAAGATTCTGGGTGAGCCGTTCGGAGGGATGCTTGGGGCCAGCTCAATCGCCTTGACTTTCCGGCAAAGAGCACATCCGGGTGGGCGAAACTCCGGCTGAGCCGCATCGCTCCCGTGAACACGGCAACCATTCGTGCCACTCCCCAAAAACACTCGCAGACGCTGACAGCGCGCGGCAGCGTACGATGGCTCGGCGGGAGCGTCGCCCTGGAAGGACGAAAAGTTGTC
>JBJTOM010000314.1:0-16430 GCA_046074585.1 Planctomycetota bacterium
GTTTTTGAGGGCGTCGGCGATCCGCGGACGGCCAGGGGCGTCGGCAAAGGCCGCCAGCTTCCCGGCGAGCAGTTCGGCGACGGCCCGCTCGTCGTCGGTGCCGGCGACAGCCCGGTATTTGTCCACCGCCTCACCCGCCAGCCGCAGACCCTCTGTAAAGGCCGCTGCATCCTCCGACTCTGAGTAAGGTGAAAAGCGGTCAACCATCCTCAGCACTCGACTGACTGCAAGATTGCGAGCAGCCAGGACGTTTTGCGGGAGCCGTTCAGCGAGCGTTGCCAGAGCGGCTTCTGCTTCCTTCCACTCCTTATTCTCAAGATGCCCGATGCCGCGATTGTGCAGGTGAATGAGCTCCTGCAGGTGTGCAGTGTCAGTGCTGCCCGACTGACTGCGACAACCAGCCATTGGCACCTGCAGACACACCGCAGACAGAATCAGCAGCGACAACCGTGAACGACCCATGGAAAACTCTTTGGTGGCCAGACAGCGAAACCGACACGAGCACAGGCTGAGTTCTACCAAATCCCCCCACAGGTCTCAAAGGCAGCAGCCCAAACCCGCCCCGGCACCCTCCAAAACCAACTTCAGGTGCCATGCACCTTGACACATTCAGTGCTTTGATTATACTATTGGCGGGACTGTTTGAAAGGACCATTTATGCCGCGTGTCAATCGCCGTGAAATCTTTTCTGAAACTGATGTGCAGGTGTTTCACACCATCAGTCGTTGTGTTCGCCGCAATCATTTGTGTGGGCATGACCGCAGATCGCGGCGTGATTATTCGCATCGTCGCGAATGGATCCGCAGTCGCCTCGAAGAGTTGTCGGGTATTTTCGCCGTCGAAACGCTGGGCTACGCGCTCATGGCCAATCACATGCACCTGGTCATTCGCACTCGGCCGGACATTGCCCGGGCATGGTCTGACGACGAAGTTGCACTCCGGTGGTGGGCCTTGTTTCCTCAGCGTCGCACGCTCGACGGTCTCCCGGAGCAGCCAACGGCAGAAGAGCTGAATCACATCAGAAATAACGCTGCGGGGCTTGCTGAAAAGCGTCGGCGGCTCAGCAGTGTTTCGTGGTTCATGAAGTGTGTCTCCGAGCCGATCGCCAGGCGGGCCAACCGCGAGGACGACCTGACCGGCCACTTCTGGGAAGCCCGTTTCAAGGTTCAGCCACTGCTGGACGAAACAGCGATTGCCGCCTGTCTGGCCTATGTGGATCTCAACCCCATTCGTGCTGCGATTGCACAAACCCCGGAAAGCAGCGAATTCACAAGCATTCGCGACCGCATTTCCGACCGTCAGTCTGCAGCCTCGGCGTCCTCCGCGATCGCTCGTGATACACAAACCGAACACGGTACTCAGGCGGGCTGGCTGTCTCCCATCGCTCTTGATCCCCCGCGAAAGGCTCCCCGCGATCGCCCCACCACTCGTCGGCTTACCAATCGCGGTTGTCTGTTCATGTCGCTTGACCAATACCTGCAACTGGTCGACTGGACCGGCCGTCAGCTGCGGCTGGACAAGCCCGGCCGAATTCCTGAATGTCTCGAGCCCATTCTGACTCGGCTCGACTGCAGTGCTGAAACGTGGCTGGATCTCGTCCGTCACTTCCGTCGCCGTTTTCCGACCGAAGCCGGACGTCCAGAGACGCTGCAGACCGTTTCCCAGCTCCGTCGAGCCTGCCGACGATCGAATCAGCGTTCATAACAGCGAACGCTCGCGTTGGACACTGGGCACGATTCCGGCGCGCACGCTTGTAAATGCCCAGTTCGCTGAAGAAAATCGCTTGGCCTGCCCCGCCTTGTCGTCCGCCATCTGAGGCGGGCGTCTGCAGAACGGTTCCGGAGCCTGCTCAGGATGACGAACGACGAAGTCATAGAACTGGCAGCCGTGCAGACGGCTTCGGGCACTGAGTGGGTAAATCTCAACGACGATCTGCGGGGACGGCTTGGCCCCGGACCATTTCCCGGGCTGCGTCGCCCCTTCAAATCACTCTGGTGGTGCCTGCATATCAGCTTCGGAGTCATCTGCATTGTGCTCGCACTGGCCGTCCTTGCGGCGATTCCCGGGCTGAACATTGTGACTCTGGGGTATCTCGTGGAGCCGCAGCGTCGGGTTGCGATTTCTGGACGCCTGCGGGACGGCTTTCCACTGCTCATTCTGGCCCCCAGACTGGGCGTCATGCTGCTGTGTGTGCTTCTGTTCCAGTTGCCGCTGCGATTTCAGGCCACCCGAGTGAGCGACGCGATGGTGCTCCTTGGCCCCGCTCATGACCGCACACAGTCTCTTGCCGCAATCCTCACAGCCATGCAGTGGCTGATCGGCATCCACCTCGTTCTCGCGGTGCTCAACGGCAGTACTGCCGGATGTTATTTTCGTCCGATCCGTAATCTGCGTCGGGGCTGCAAACTGCTGTTCACGGCTGATGGTCGTCGCGAGCTGGCTGCCGGCATCGATCTGGTGCTCAGCATCCTGCAGCCTCTGCAGCACTTCTTCGCGGGAATCCGTGCATTTTTTGGTGCTGTTCTCTGGCTGATCATTCCCACTTCGCTGCTGGTCGCCTACGCGCCTCCCGATCGAGCCAAACCCGTTTTTGGACTGCTGGCGGCGATCGGAGTTATGCTGATGATTCCCGTGGTGGCATGGCTGCCGTTTCTTCAGGTTCAGCAGATTGTCACTGGCCGCTTCAGGGCGATTCTGGCGGTCCGCGACGTCCGGCGACGCATTCGCACGGCACCGCTTGCGTGGATGTTCAGCACAACGTTGCTGTGCCTGATGACTTTGCCACTGTATCTTGGAAAGGTGCGGCTTCCCCCGGCGGATGCCCTGCTGATACTCACGCCGGTCTTCATCGTGCTGATTTATCCAGCCCGTCTGGCAGTGGCCTGGGCGTGGTACCGCAGCAGTCGCCCGCACCCCGCCCGCTGGCCCCTCCACGCGTCTGCAAGGCTCATCATGATTCCAGTTATCGCCATCTACGCCATGTTTCTGTTCCTGACACCGACGATCAGTGAACTGGGGCGGAATGCCCCCTTTGAAAATCAGGCATTCCTTGGCCCTGCGCCAATTGCCCAGTGGGGGCGACCACGAAAGCAGTCAGCGGTTTCGCGAAAGTCGCAGGAGGACGAGAAAAACGCCGGCCCCCAGAATCGCGGTGAGAATCAGCAGCGGTCCGAGCAGTCCGGGCCAGGCTTGAAATAAGCTGTCGGACAACCACGACTGCAGAAGGCACAGCGGCGCCATTCCCAGAGCGGTCGCGGACATGACGGTCAGCAGCGGGATTCGACTGAGTCCTGCAGCCCACGAAACCAGATCACTGGAGGTCAGGGGATTGAGCCTCAGCAGCAGAATGACCCAGAAGCCATGGCGTGTGAATCGCTGCTGCAGGTCTTCCAGACGCCCTTCAGAATCGAGTTTCCTGACGAAGGGGCCACCCAGACGCCGGGCCAGTGCACAGGAAATCCCGGCTCCCAGAACATTGCCTGCCAGTGCCAGCAGTCCTCCGGGAATCGCACCGAAAATCAAACCACCCGGTGCGTACAGCAGCAGCCCTGGAATGGGTGCGGCGACAACTTCAATGGTCACGAAGAGCACGTAGGCGACCGGCGCACCTACTCCGAAAGCCCGAAACCAGGCCTGCAGAATCTGCACCTGCTCTGATGGAGTCGCTGCGGCGCGCCACGTACCAAACGGAAACTTCAGCAGGCACCAGCCGATGAACAGCAGGAGCAGCGGAATGGCCGTTGCGGCGAGGATTCGCAGCCAACGAGTTGTCAGATCAGCAGCCGAAGTGGATTGCAGATCAGGGGATGGGAGCACAGTGATCCAGTCGCCGAATGAAGACGTTGCGGTACCAGACTTCGCTGCCGTGATCGGTGAGCATCAGTTTGCCGTTATGGTTCCGACCAAACCCATCCTGTCCTCTGAATTTGCTGTCCTTCACGGCTGCTGCAAAGTGTTCCGAATCGTCCCGCTCATCAATCACCAGATTGCCATTCATCCAGTGCCGAATGCGATGTCGCTGGACGATGATGCGTCCCACACTGTATTCGTTCAGGTCCAGATAGCGTCGGCTGAAGATTGGCCAGGATTTGTCGACGATGTCATAAATCGATGCTGTGTGGTGTTCTGCGGACATCTTTGGAAAGGCGGCGTCGTCCTGGATCTGATATTCCAGCCCCAGCCAGGACTTGCCGTACTGGGTGACGCGATACTTGATGCCGCTGTTTCCTTTGGATGAGATCTTCCAGTCGAACCACAAATCAAAATCACCGTAGTCTTCTTTGGTGAGCAGATTTCCACCGCGTCCGGCAAGGTGCAGGCTGCCATCGGATTCCACCGTCCAGCCGGACTTCACTTCACTTCCATTTTCCAGGGTCCACTTTGAAAGATCCCGGTTCTGCAGGAGGTTGGTGTATTGCTGAGCTGTCGCGGGAACGGCGACCATTGCGATCAGCAGAAATCCACAGCAAAACGAGGCCGCTTTCATTCGAATCGAGCTCCGACGGGTGGGGGGGGGATCGAAAAACTGTGTCGGGGGTTTGCCGAAGGAAAGGGAAGCCTGGGCGTCCGCGACCGCGTGGCCTGCATTCTGAGCCTGCGGATGGGCGGATGCAATCTCCGGGGCGTGGGAGTTTGGGGGAATTGGCAGATCCGGCGAGGACAGGCCGCACTCTGCGCAAAAAAAATCCCGGAAGCAGCGAATCCCAGGGGGGCGGAGGACTCCAGCTGCTTCCGGGGGCGATTGGATCAGCCGGTGCTTCGTGTTCCACCAGTTTTCACCGGTTTTCCTTGTCGCACCGTCATGGTCAGAACGGTATGCGGAACGCAGAATTGGGTCAATATGTTCTGGAACGTCGCCGGGATGATTTTTCGGGCACGACTGTAGCGATAAATTGTTTTCTGGGAACACTTTACAGACATCCGGCAAGTTTTGCCGAAAGTCAACTCACGAAATTCCCCGGAAAAATTTCCCGCGATGGTCACCTGAAATGGACGCCGGAGCGTTCCTTTGCCCCGGTGCGCTTCACTCCGGACAGACGTGTCCGGGCCCCGGCAAAGAAATCAAACGCTTCAGCGGCGTCGAGCATCTCAAGTTGCCGACACCAGTTTGCTACGGCCTGAATTGCCGCCGGGTTGTCTGGTACGGCTGGTCCCAGCCCGACTCGCAGCTTTGCCAGAACCGCTGTTCGTTCCAGATACCGCTGCCGTCGCTCGGGTTGCTCCAGCCTTTCACAGCACTCTGCAAGGCCCTGACAGGCGACTGGATTGGCGCGATCGCGCTGCAGCAACCGCTGAAAACAAGCCTCCGCTTCCCGCCACTCCTGTCTGTCCATGAGCCATGCACCTCGCTGCTCCGTCAGCGGCAGCGGTTCGACAGCCGACTCCGGGGGCAAATTGCCACAAATTGCATGAATCCGGGCCGCATCATTCTGCTCACGGCAGCACTCCAGCAGAAATGCAGCGGTTTCAAGGTCCGTGGAATCAGCGCCATACAGCACCTCCAGCCGCGCACGTGCCTCTTCCGGACGCCCCTCACCGATGAGATAGCGAGCAGCGGCATTCTGCAGGGGTCTCGAGTTTGGTTCGTTTTTCAGCCAGTCGCGGACGCGATCTGCTCCCCAGTCATTCTGCCAGATCAGTAATGACGGAAAGAAGTAATACTTCGCCTCATGAACATCTGCCTGCCGGGCATCCATGAGTTGCCGCAGAATTTCTGCTCGCTGACCAGTCCGCATCTGCACCCCGTAAAGCAGGCTGAGCGATCGCAGGGCGATGAGTCGCTGGCGACCTGGCACTGCCACCCCTCCCCCAGCCGCATCCACGATCTTCCGAAAGCCAGCCTCTGCTGCTCCAGCGCGAGCCTGCTCCAGCAGCAGCGAGGCGAGTTCAAACTCCGCCTGCAGTCCATGCTGCGGATCATCAGCGGGAATGGCAGCATAACACGCAAGCGCTCGTTCGGGTTGATGATCGCGAATGGCCTGCCGCGCGAGCGTCAGGCAGATTTCGGCCGACACTGGTGTGCGTGAAAGTCTCCGCGCCGTCACCGCTTCTGCTGCACTCCAGTCCTCTGCACTGATTCCTGGCGGACGAGCAGTTTTCTGGTGCAAAGAACAAAAACAGACCGCGAAAGTTGCTGTGATGAGCGATGCAGGAAGGAGCCATCGGAGCGTGACCTTGAGCATTCCTGTGCTGATTCTGAGCCCCGGAAGAGAAGTCCACATACGATCCTGTCCATCCAGCCGTCTGCCTGTCAAACCCCATTCTCCCGAGAAACCAACCGCTCTGTCGTGTTCGTTGCTTCGCACTGGGATTTCCGCTGCCAGACAATATAATCCACGTCCGACTGTGATTGCCACCGACCGTTCGCGCCGTTCAGGCAACACTCCCGTGATCCCCCGTGCATTTATCTGCTGGCTGATTAATATGCTTCACATCCGCATCGTACTCCGAATTCACTCCACTCTGCTCCTGCTGGCCGCGTTTCTGCTCCAGTCCGGCAGCGCCCCCGCAGCCGAACTCAGACTGCTCTTCATGGGCGACAACGGTCACCACCGCCCGTCTGAACGGTTTCACGAACTTGCCGGTGTCCTTGAACAACGCGGCATCGAACTCAAATACACCGACCTCATGGAGGACCTCACCCCGGAAGTGCTCAGCCAGTTCCACGGCCTCGTGCTGTACGCCAACATTGATCGCATCGAAGAGGCTCAGGCCAAAGCTGTGCTCGATTACGTCGCCAGCGGCAAGGGCTTCATTCCTCTGCACTGCGCCACCTTCTGCTGGCGCAACAACCCGGATCTGGTCAAGCTCATGGGAGCCCAGTTTCAGCGTCATGGCGGCCAGGTTTTCGCCACCCGGATCACGGCACCGGACCATCCGATCATGCAGGGATTCAGTGGCTTCTCCAGCTGGGACGAAACCTACATTCACACGCTGCACAACGAAGAAAACCGCATCGTGCTTGAATACCGGATCGAAGGTGAACAGGCGGCAGGACGCGACCGTGAACCCTGGACCTGGGTGCGCACTCACGGCAAAGGCCGGGTGTTCTACACGGCCTGGGGGCACGATCAGCGAACATGGACCAACCCGGGGTTTGCCAGCCTGGTCGAGCGGGGGATTCGCTGGGCCTGCCATGCTGACCTTGCCAAAGTTCAGCCCTTCACGGATCTCGAAGCCTTCAGTGCCCCGGCGATGACCACCATTCCATCCGGGCTGCCCGCGTTCGAGTACGTTGAAGTTGGTCCCAAAATCCCCAACTACACGCCCGGTCGCCAGTGGGGCGTTCAGGGTGCCCCCCGGACCACCATGCAACAGCCGCTCAGCGTCGAAGATTCCATGCAGCACTACGTTACTCCCCAAGGCATGGCCCTGCGTCTGTACGCTGATGAACGCAGCTTTGAGTCCAAGCCGATTGCCATGAACTGGGATGAACGTGGCCGACTCTGGCTCTGCGAAACGCTCGACTACCCAAATGAACTCGGACAAAACCGAGACCGCATTCGCATCTGCGAAGACACCGACGGTGATCACGTTGCCGATAAATTCACCATCTTCGCAGAGGGTCTCTCCATCCCCACCGCCATCCTCATCTTTCGCGGCGGTGCCATCGTTCAGAATGCCACCGAAACAATTTATCTCAAGGACACAAACTGCGACGACAAGGCCGACACGAAAACGACCCTGATCGCCGGCTGGGGCGCCGGTGACACACACGGTGGGGTCAGCAACTTCCGCTACGGTCTGGACAACTGGATCTGGTCCATGCAGGGCTACAACGACAGCACGCCCCGATGGAAAACTGCAGCCGGCGAGGAGCGGACAGCAGAGTCGTTCCGTCAGGGATTCTGGAGATTTCGGCTTACCAACACGGATCCTCCCGCCGTCGCCGAACTCGAATTTGTCCGCTCCACCAACAACAACACATGGGGACTGGGAATCAGCGAAGAAGGCCTGATCTTCGGTTCCACCGCCAATCACAACCCCAGCACTTTCATGCCCATCGCCAATCGTTATTACGAAAAGGTTCGTGGCTGGGCTCCGACCGATATCGGCACCATCGCCGACACACACCTGTTTAAGCCCATCACCGAAAATGTCCGTCAGGTCGACCAGTTTGGTGGCTATACGGCAGGTGCCGGTCACGCACTGTACACGGCGCGGACATTTCCCCGTCAGTGGTGGAACAAGACGGCCTTCGTCTGCGAACCCACAGGTCACCTCGTCGGTACCTTCATTCTCCGGCGGGATGGCGCCGGCTACAAATCCACAAGCCCCACCAACCTGATCGCCTCAGACGACGAATGGGCCTCCCCGATCATGGCCGAAATCGGCCCCGATGGCGCCGTCTGGGTGCTCGACTGGTACAACTACATCATCCAGCACAACCCCACACCCCAGGGTTTCAAAACGGGCAAAGGCAATGCCTACGAAAGCGAACTTCGGGACAAGCGACACGGCCGCATTTATCGTGTCGTGCCCGTAACAGCTCATTCCGGTCAGACTCCCGGCGACCAGCTGCACCCATGGACACCGCTGCACGCCGCATCCACCGCTGAACTTGTCAGCACCCTTCGCCATCCGTCCATGCCATGGAGACTCCAGGCCCAGCGGCTGCTGGTGGAACGGCAGGCCATCGATGCTGTTCCTGCCCTGCTGGAAATCGCAGCAGATTCCTCCACCGACGAAATCGGCCTGAACCCCGGCGTTCTGCATGCCCTCTGGACACTCCATGCCCTGAATCTCCCCGATCCCACTCCCGTTGTAAAGGCGGCCCACACAGCACTCAGCCATCAGTCGGCCGGTGTCCGCCGCAATGCCGCTGCTGTCCTCGCACTCCTGCCAACCGGCCACTCCGCACTCCTCGCTGCCGGAGCACTCACCACTGACACCGACTCCCAGGCCCGGCTTCAGGGGATTCTTGGACTGGCCGACGTCCCCAGCCATAAAGATGCCGGACCGCTGCTGGCTTCCGCCATCCGCCGACCCGGGATCGATCTCTGGGAAAACGATGCCATCACGTGTGCCGCCGCTGTTCACGCCGCTCCGTTTCTCAAGGCTCTGGGTCATGACGACGCAGCACTCCCTGCACCCGCTGTTCGCACCACCCAACTGGTCGCCGAGCACATCGCCCGCAGTCGACCGGATATCACACAGCTTGAAGAACTCCTCACTGCACTTCATCAGTCCACCCCGCAACTTCTGGAACTTGTGATTCGCGGTCTTATCGACGGCTGGCCCCGCGATCATCGACTCAAGGCCACCCCGGAACTCGAAAAAACGCTCACTGCACTTCTCGAAAAAGTGCCGGCCGCCTCCCGCGGCAAACTTCTGCAGCTCGCCACCCTCTGCGGCTCCACGGCACTCGATGCCTACGCCCGGGAAATCATCGATGCGCTCCTCAAAACCGCCGGCAATGCAGACGCTGACATTCCTGCTCGCGTCGCTGCGGCAAAGGAAGCCGTCAGCTTCCAGACCGAAAGCCCCGAAATCCTCACCGCCGTGCTCACCAGCCTCACCACCACATCCCAGCCGGAACTCGCCACAGGACTCATCGAAGCCGCGTCCCTCAGCACTGCTGAAAACCTCGGCACAGCGCTCATCGAACGCAGCAGCACACTCACACCTCAGGCACGATCTGCCGTCATTCGCGTCCTGCTTTCACGACCAGCCACCACCAAAGCGCTGCTCGATGCCTTCTCCGCAGGCACCATGGAACTTGGTGACCTCACTCTCGATCAGAAGCAGGCTCTCCGATCACATCCCGACCGCAGTGTCCGCTCTGCCGCAGAAAAAATCATGGCTGCCGGCGGCGGACTCCCGGATGCCGACCGTGACAAAGTCCTCAAATCTCTCCTCCCACTCTGCGAACAGGACGGTGACGTGCCCGCCGGCAGGGCCATGTACGTCAAACACTGCTCGAAATGCCACCAGCACGGCTCAGAAGGCAAGGCCATCGGCCCCAATCTCACTGGCATGGCAGTGCACCCCAAACATGAACTGCTCACACATATCATTGACCCCAGCCGCAGCGTTGAAGGCAACTTCCGCATTTATACGGTCGTCCGGACTGATGGCGTGATCCTCAACGGAATGCTCTCCGGAGAATCCCGCACTGCCATCACCCTGATTGATACGGAAGGCCGGGAAAATCAAATCGCCCGTGAAGACATCGAAGAACTGGTCCGTTCCCGCAAATCGCTCATGCCCGAAGGCTTCGAAAAGCAGATGTCCGCCGAAGAGCTGTCCAATCTGCTCAGCTTCCTCACGGACAAAGGCCGGTTCCTGCCGATCTCGCTGGACCGTTACGCAACCGCCATCAGCACCAAAGGACTTTTCAGCAACGACGACAATGGCCCCGATCGCATGATCTTCGGAGACTGGACTCCCAAAATCTTCAGGGACATCCCATTTCTGCTCACAGATCCCCGCGGACGCAGCGTGCCCAATATCATCCTGCTCTACGGTCCCCGCGGACCCCTGCCGCCGCAAATGCCCAAAGCGGTCTCGCTCCCCGTCAATTCCGCTGCCAAAGCCATTCACCTGCTCAGCGGTGTCGGTGGCTGGAGCTATCCGTTTGAACAGGACAAGAGCGTGTCGATGATTGTCCGCCTGCACTATCAGGGCGGTGAGCACGAAGATCTGCCCCTGCTCAACAGCGTTCACTTCGCCGACTATATTCGCCGCGTGGACGTCCCCGGATCCGAATTCGCTTACATGCTTGGCGGACAACAAATCCGCAAGCTCACCGTGACACCTTCGAAGCAGGCCGTCATCCAATCCCTCGAACTGGTCAAAGGCCCCGACGACACGGCCCCCATCGTTATGGCAGTCACCGTCGAACGCCCCTGAAACTCAGACAAACGGCTCCGCAGACCGGAAGATTCGGGAGGGCCGATCGCGGAGCCGTGGGGATTGCCCGGTCACATCAGCCTCCGAAACCGCTCAGCGATAAGCGGCGCCCGACGCCTTCCGCCCGGCACTCCATCCGGGATGCGAGTGGTACCACGAATTGCGCAAGTCGGAGCGGCTCCGCGTCCGGAAGACGCCGAACACGCGACCCGAGCTGCGGCTGGACAACTGACCACTCCCAGCATTCGATGAAACCTGTTTCGCTGAATGGCTGCAGGTCCGACAGACCACCTGATCACCTGCATCGGCCACGGATGGACTGCAGGGCTCATAAGCAAGTTCACGGTGTCTCAGTGGTGCCAGGCAAATTCTGACGATCTGCAGCTGTCGACAGCGGGATACAGTTTGGCCTGGCCTGGCGACAGTGCTGTGTCGCCGTTTGTTGACAGTCGGAGTGTCCTGTCGGATTCCGGATTGCCTTTCGCCTGAAAACCTCGACCTGCCATCCCGCATTTCCATTGCCTCTGCCCTGCCCCCGCATAAACTCGGGGACGGGAGTTCTTTGGAGGGCAACAATGTGGAACAGGACTGTTATCGCATCCTTGCGGACGCGACCTGCGACTGGGAAAGCTGGCTCACAGCCGACGGTACTGTGCGCTGGGTGAATCCTGCTGTACAGCGGTTTGCCGGCTGGACGGTGGCTGAGTGTCTCGCGCTGACTGACTATCCCCTGCCTCTGGTGCATACGGAGGATCGGGGTCATGTGGCAACGTCACACAGGCGGCCGAACAGGCTGGGGTTTCGCGTCAGGGTCTGCATCGAATTCTGCAGCGGCACGGACTCACGGCGCAGGAGTTTCGCGGAAAAGGCTCCGCGGACTGGTGTCGCGTCCAGTATCAGGCGACCGTTGAAGGATTCACAAACACTTTGTCTGCCATTCCGCTTGCAGTTCTCGCAAATTCCCGGGAGTATTTGGGCTGGTGATTTTCCTGTTGTCACGGGGCGAGGATTTGAGTGTGATGTGCGGACGCAACGTGCTTTTTTCAGTGGCGTTGTTCCTGTTCACTGCGCTGCCTGCAGAACTCCTGGCAGGGCATGGTCGAGCGACGGACGCCGTCACGGCAATTCAGCAGGAACTGCAGTCACTTCGCCCTGCGATGGAGCAGGATGCCACATCGGAACGGGCAGTGCTTGCTGCATCCAGGCTCCTGGCAGGGCCTGCAGCTGCAGCTGATCGGCAAGCCCGCTCCCGAGGCGGACATTGCTGCCACGGCTCACGACAGCCCGGTCACCCCGGAATCACTCAAAGGCAAAGTTGTGCTGCTGGATTTCTGGGCCATCTGGTGCGGCCCATGCATTGCCACGTTTCCCCACTTAAAAAGTCTGTACGATGAATTCCATCGTCGCGGACTCGAAATTGTCGGCGTCACCCGACAATCTCGATCGCGCTGTTGCCGAGGTTCTTCACTTGCTCACATCCGTAATGGCCAGCCCGTCCAGCCAGATGGTCAGTGGCGGTGCGCCCCACGAATCGAAGGCGATGGAGATGGCCTGAGTTTCCTTCGGCAGTTCACCGTCACGTTTCCAGACATCGCTGCCGCTCAATGGAATCTCCAGAAGTCTCCAGCCTTCGCGTTCTTCGCTGTGCTGCAGTTCCCGCATCAGGTCTCGTCCGGCCACTGGCTCAAGATGGCACAGCTGACCTGCGGGACCATGCAGCGTGAGGAACGGGCCACCCTGCCAGCCGGTGACGTCAGCATTGATCACCCGAAGCCACACGGAAACCTGCTGCTCATCACGGGTCGGGATCCGCAGCGACCGGTCAGCGGGCCAGGTGAACGCTGCGCGGAAGCCTGCGTACGGAGCGATGTGCACCCGGAGTGCCTGCTGCCCGATCAGTGCAGTGTCTTTGTCGACGGAGAATTCTGCGCGAGAGATCTGCTGATGGCTTCGAGTGCGGTCGTGAAAGTCGGTGATCGACCAGCCGGTGGCCTGATGTTCGGTGCCCAGTTCTGTCACGGGGGCGACGGCATAGACATGTCGCCAGGCAAGTTCGGTGCGTCCATGAAGGGTGGCGTTGAGTCCGATCCGATGAAAGCCCGGTCGATCAAACCGTTGCCGAAACGTCTGGCCGGTCTGGAGCGGGGAGTCGCTGATTTTCCAGAGAAAGTCAGGCGGTTCCGTGGTGGACGGCGTGACCACAGCCTGCCATTCGGCGAACTCACCGACCGTCACCACCCCGGGCCCCTGCACGGTCGCTCGAAAATCCTGTGCCGGCTCGGACTTCTGACTGGCGGGCATTTCGCGGATGTTCTGCACGTCGCCATCCCAGAACTGATCTGCGGCACTGTTGTGCTGAAACTGGTTTCCGGCGAGTGTGATCCAGTCGGCATGCTGGCCATAGATCCCCCAGCGGTTTTCATGGAGCTGATTGTCTTCCAGGATCCAGTGCCATGCCCGCCATTTTCTGCCGTTGGAAGCAGCATCGCCAATCAGTGCGATCCCGGCACCGTTGTTGCCGACGCAGCGATTGCCGCGGGCCAGTGTGTGACTGGAGGAACCGAACAGGAACACGATGCCTGCATGACCGGCATCGGGGAGATGGGGTGAGTTGTGGTGACCGCCGGCAAGTCCGTTGAATGAGGCTTCGTTATTGATGAGTCGTGTCTGATCGGAGCCACCCAGCCAGAAGCCGTAGCTGCAGTGATTGGCGGTATTGGCGATAAACGTGTTACGTGGCGCCCAGCATTCGATGCCGTTGTTGTTGGCATATGAACAGTTATTGGCTTCGAAGTGATTGTCCGTACTGCACCACCCATTGAGCACTCGTATAAAGATCCCGTCACCACCGTGAGTGCAGTCGTTGTGGAGAAACACGTTTTCACAGGAACCGCTTTCGATGAGGACGCTGGTGGAGTCACGGGCATGCACTTCGCCCGGGGCGATGCGAATACCACGACTGAGTTTATTGCGGCGAATCGAATTACGGCAGGCAGTCCAGAGCTTCAGACACGTGTTGGAACAGTCGGAGAAGTCGTTGTCGACCATCAGGTTATCACTGGAGTCCAGCAGTACGCAGCCATCCCAGACACGATTTGCGCGATTTCTGAGCAGCGTGGAATGAGTCACATGATCGAGCAGCATTCCGCCACGACGACCGTTCTCGCCCCAGCCAAAATCGGGATCATGGAAGTTGTCAGAAAAGTTGCAGTTCTCGATGAGCCATCCGGATCCGTTGCGGATGACCAGACCGGTTTCCCAGCCGCGTGCGCTGATGTTGCGAAGAGTCACATTGGAGACACCTTCCGCCAGGATGGCCGTGCCTCGAAACTCCTTCGCCGGCGTACCAGCCTCGATCGGACTCCCGATCAGCCACTCACCGTTCCCATCAATGGTGACACCGGACCGGCGCACAATCAGCGCCCCGTATGTCCTGGCAGGATCAAGCGTCGTATCCGCAGTGATCTCAAGCACCCCGGTGGCTGTTTCCTGCGCGGCAGCGACGGCGGAAAAACCGGCTGACAGCAGCACGACGACAGCGGAAGTGCTGGCAAGCAAAACGTGGAACATAACGGTCAGCCTGAAGAGGTTGCAGACAAATTCTCCCCGAATCATAGCCAATCACCGCCCGCACCGCCCAGCCCCCTCGCTCCTTCAGGAGTGAGGGTGCGGGGGTGAGTGGTCAAAGGGGCCAAAAAAACACCACCTCACCGCCCGAAACTCCTCCCTTCCGGAATCCCAATTCCTCCCCTCGAATTCCTCCCGGCTGCACTTTCTCTGTCGCATCCTGTCCAGCCGGTCGATATCATCTGAAGGATTCTCCGCTCTTCAGCAGCTTTTTTCGGACCCCGCGGTGCTCCAGGAACCGGCCCCATGCAGTGGAATCGACGTTCCCCGCTGATGCTCGCCATGGCCTCTTTGGCCATGTTCTTCGCGGTCTTTGCCACTCCTGCGGACGTTTCCGCACAGTCCCTGAAAATCCTTCCCGCCGAAGTCTCACTGACCAGCCCTGAAGCCAGTGATCAGGTGGTCGTCCTGCTGCAGGCACCCGACGGCAGTGTTCGCGACGTCACCCGGTCGGCCCGCTTCACCCTGTCCGACCCGGCCCTTGCCAGCATCTCAGCCGGTGGTCGTATTGAACCGCTCCGGGATGGTCGCCTGCAGCTGGTGGCTGACTCTGACGGACTCACTGCCCAGGCAACTGTGACGGTCTCCGGCACCGTGGCCCCGAAACCCGTGTCCTTTCGCCACGACATCCTTCCGCTGCTCACCCGCGCCGGCTGCAATTCGGGCGGTTGTCATGGCAAGGCGGCCGGTCAGAACGGCTTTAAGCTCAGTGTCTTCGGCTACGATGCGGCCGCTGATCATGCGGCGATTGTTTCTGAAGGTCGGGGACGACGCATTTTCCCGGCAGCTCCTGAACACAGCCTGTTTCTCCGTAAGGCCACCGCGGCCATGCCCCATGGTGGCGGTCTGAAGGTGCCTGCAGACGGACGCTGGCATCGGCTGCTCCTGCGCTGGATGCGCGAAGGCATGCAGCTCGATCCGGAAACGGCCGATCCCGTCGCTGAACTTCTCGTGGAACCGGCAACCGTCTCCATGACCGCTCGTGACTCACGCCAGATCCGCGTCGTTGCGCGACTCACCGACGGCTCTCTGCGTCCGGTCACTGCCGAGGCAGAGTATCAGTCCAACCAGGATGTGATCGCCACAGTCGACCGCGAAGGACTCACGACCACCGCCGACGTTCCAGGTGAAGCGGCCATTCTTGTCCGCTATGCCGGCCATGTCGCCGTGTGTCGCGTCACACGCCCCCGGGAATCCGGCGATTTCACGCGCCCACCTGAACGCAACTTCATCGACACACTCGTCTGGGACAAACTCCAGCAGCTCCGCATCACACCGTCGTCACCAGCCGACGACGCGGCCTATCTGCGTCGCGCCAGTCTTGATATTACCGGCACACTCCCCTCGGCCAGCGAAGCCCGCAGCTTCCTTGCAGATCCTTCCGCTGACAAACGGCGGCAGCTGGTGGATCGACTGCTGCAAAGTCCGGCCTATGCCGACTTCTGGGCCCAGCGCTGGTCTGATCTGCTGCAGGTCGACAAGGATACCGTCGCACCGGAAGGCACCGTGGCGATGTCGCGCTGGATCCATACGCAGTTCCGGAAAAACGTGCCCTTCGATCAGTTCGCCCGCAGCGTGCTCACCGTACAGGGCTCTACCTACAGCGAATCTCCGGCCGCCTTTCATCTGGTTCAGGACACCCCCGAAAAACTTGCTCGCAGCGTAAGCCAGCTGTTCCTTGGGGTGCGGATCGAATGTGCCCAGTGCCACCATCACCCGTTCGAACGCTGGGATCAGCAGGACTACTTTGCCTTTGCCGGAGCCTTCACGGGCATCGAACGCAAACCGGATCCGCGCGGCGGCACTCGCATCATCGTTCGCCCCCCCACCCCGCTCAAGCATCCTCGCACCCAGCTGGAAGTCCCTCCTGCACCACTCGGCGGACCAGCCTTCACCCTTCAGCCCGGTGCCGATATCCGCAGACAGCTTGCAGACTGGGCAACCGCTCCTCA
>JBJTOM010000315.1:0-11624 GCA_046074585.1 Planctomycetota bacterium
GCAGGAGGCTTTCATACTGCTCCTTGAGCGCCTTCCGGCTGGACTGGTTGCGGTCGGCCTGGGAACTGATGAGCCAGGAGCCGGAGTAGCTGCGGTCTTCGACGAGGACGATTGGCGTTTGAGGCCGCGCGTCGCGCAGCAGTTTGACGAGCGGTTGTGTGCGCGCGGTGACATCGGCAGCGGTGATGTTGGGGAGACAGTCAATCACAAACACGGCGGCATCGATTTCGGCAAGAAAGTGACCGACTTCCGCTTCCATGCGTCCGTTGCCGCTGAAGCCGAGATTGATGACGGGGCGATTGAGTCGGCGTCCGAGGATGGCGGGGTGCGGCATCCCTGGGCGGGAGGCACAGGCGCCGTGGGTGATCGACGTGCCATAGAATACGATCGGCTTTTCCGCTCGCGGTGCCGTCGGCTGGAACTTTGCCCCGGTCGGTACCCCGATCTGCAGCGACTGTGTGCCGTTGTACAGCGGGAGGTAGATTGCATAATCACGCTCGCCGGGGCGCAGCCCATCGACGAACTTCTGTCGCACTTCACGGGTTTTTGGAGCGACCACGGCCACCCATTTCCAATGGCCCGATTCATCCCGGCCGTACAGGTCCAGGCCGCTTACACCCGTGGCCGGCATATGGGGCATGGCAAGGTTTTCTGAGGTCAAGGCATAGTTGACGTCAATGCGAGTGGCATCGGTGCGGAAGTGCACCAGCATTCCGGCAGAATGCCGACTGAGACTCCAGACAGCATCCCGAACAACGCCTTTCGCTCGCCCGGGCAGTCGATCAAACCAGGACTCTGTGTCATGAAATGCCCGGCCTTCAACCCCCCAATCCCGCACGTCAGCCCACTGCAGGGCGGGTTCATCTGCAGGAGCCTGCGATCGGCGAGAGGAACGAGAGACGGTTGCAGCACTGCCGGGCGTATGCAGGAGTGCAGTTGCTGTGGCCAGAGCGGCCGGTGAGGCGAGAAAAGTCCGGCGATTGACGGGCATGAGAAGGAATCCTGGGGGGGCGCGGAAGGGCACATGCAGGCAGGTCGGGGAATAGCAAAGCATGTCTGAAAGGGAAAGCCAATCGCTATTCCACTCGTTTTCTCCTTTTTTTCCCCAAAGAAGCTGACGTACCTGGCGAACTGACGTATTTTTGGGCATTCAACCCATCTCAGTCCCCCCGCGAAACACCTCTGCCAATGACCGTTTACGCTGTTCAGCTGGAAGGCATCACCAAAACCTTCGGCAGTGCAACTGCAGTCAGGAACCTGGATCTGCAGATTCCCAGCGGTTCCATCTACGGCTTCATAGGCCCCAACGGTTCCGGAAAAACCACTACGATCCGGATGATTCTGCGGATTTTCAACCCTGACTGTGGTCGTGTCGAGGTGCTTGGGCAGGACGTAGGGGACTGTGCGGACGAGCGAGTCGGGTACCTCCCTGAAGAGCGCGGTCTGTATCGCCGCATGAAGGTGCGCGACCTGCTGCGTTACTACGCGCGGCTCAAGGGCTTCCGCCGCTGTGAGGAAGAAATCACGTGGTGGCTGAAGCGGCTGGGAGCAGAGGGCTGGGATCATCGCCGCATCGAATCGCTCTCAAAAGGCATGTCTCAGAAAGTGCAGTTCATCGCCGCGGTGGTCGCTCGACCGCAGCTGCTGATACTTGACGAACCTTTCAGCGGACTGGATCCGGTCAACCTCGAACTCCTGCGGGAGGCGATTCAGGAGGTTCGTGGTCGCGGGACGACCATTATTTTCTCGACCCATGAAATGGATGTGGCCGAGCGCATGTGTGAGCGGGTGTTCATGATTCACCAGGGACACAAGGTCCTGGACGGCACCATTTCTCAGATTCAGCAGCAGTACACGGCGGATGAAGTGCGGGTTCGCCCGGTGCCCGGAGCGGTGCTCCCGGAACACCTGCCGGAAGTAGAATCGCGTGAAGTGCGGGGAGGCTTCAGCCACCTCAAGCTGCGTCGCGATTCCCGCGCTGATCAGCTTCTGCAGCGGCTGGCGCAATCGACGCCGCTGGAGCACTTCGAGCTGCTGCGGCCCTCGCTTCACGACATTTTCCTTCGCATCGCCGGCACCAGCCCGAATTTATAGAACCATCCATGCATAAAATCTTCACAATTGCTGTTCGCGAATATCAGGCCATGGTGGCCACCAAAGCCTTTGCTGTGGCAATCGCGCTCATGCCCGTGCTGATGCTGGGCGGCGCGTGGCTGCCAGGACTGCTCCAGGGAATGGAAACGCCAGCTCCCCGAACAATCGCCGTGCTGGACCGCACCGGGCAACTCTTCCCGCTGCTCAGACACCGCGCTGACGAACGCAATCGCACGCTCGAACAAAACCGTGTACGCCGCAATCCGACGACAGCCCCGCCAGAATCCTCCGTGGCCCCCACTGCAGCCCGCACCGACGATGAAGACGAACGGGCCAAACGGGCCCTTGGACTCGAAGAAATCCACCCTTACCTGCTCGAAGAAATCCCCGTCGAAGGCTTCAGCGATGAGCGGCGGCTGGCATTTTCCGATCGGATTCGCGTCGGACAACTTTATGCGTTCGTCGAAATTCCCTCCGAAGTGCTCCAGCCCAGACCACTCACACCTGAAGACGCAGCCAATCCGTCGATCGAACTTCTGCGGCTGCCCGGCATGCGCTGGGTGGCCCAGGACGCCGCTCTCTCCGATGCTCGTCGCTGGGCCGAAACGGCGCTCAACCAGATCATCCGCGCGCAGCGTCTGTCAGCCAGCGTTGAACAGAACGCATTGCCAACCGTGCTGCTGGAACTGGAACGCAAGTCTGCACTCGAAAGTGCAGGCCTTTATTACCGCGACGAGTCCGGACGCATCGTGTCCGAAGACAAACCGAACGAACTCACGAGCCTGATGCTGCCGATGGGCATTATGATGCTCATGTTCATGGTCATCATGATGGCAGCACAGCCGATGCTGGAAAGTGTGCTGGAAGAGAAAACGCTGCGGATCGCTGAGGTGCTCCTTGGTTCCGCCAACGCACGGCAGCTGATGACGGGCAAACTGCTGGGAAATGTCGCCGGCTCGCTCACCGTGTTTGTGCTGTATGGTGGCGGTGGTGCAGTCGCAGCCGTCTGGCAGGGGCATGCTGACAGCGTCCCCTGGCATGTGCTCCCGTGGTTCATCGTCTTTCAGATTCTCGCCGTCATGCTCTACAGTTCCATCTTCATGGCCATCGCCGCATCCGTCACACAACTTCGCGAAGCCCAGAGCCTGCTCCTGCCCGTCTGGATGGTGGTCATGATGCCGCTGTTTGTGTGGTTTAACGTGGTTCGGGAACCCAACAGCACGATGGCAACGGTGATCAGCTTCTTTCCCCCGTCGACTCCCATGGTCATGACCATGCGGATGGCAACGGGGGCAACCATTCCGTGGTGGCAGAGTGGTCTGAGTATGCTGCTGATGATCGCCGCCACGGCCGCAGGAGTGCTCCTGGCAGCCCGCATCTACCGGGTCGGCATCCTGCGACAGGGCAAGGCCCCCCGCTTCACCGAAATGCTCAAGTGGGCTTTTCAGCGGAATCAGGTCTGACACACGAACAGGATTCAGGCATGCAGCCGACCGAAACGGACTTCAGCTTTTCCGCAGCGTTTCGCCTGAAACGCTCTGAAGATTTTCAGCGTGTGTATGATCACGGGCGTCGGCTAAGCGATGCGCACCTGCTGCTCTTTGCGCTGCCCCACCCCGCCGGACTCACTCGCGCCGGCTTCAGCGTGTCGCGCAAACACGGCAATGCCGTGCGTCGCAATCGACTCAAACGGCTGCTCCGCGAAGCCTTCCGTCTCAACCGACAGCAGCTGCCCGCCGGCTTTGACTTCGTGCTTGTTCCGCGCCAGACGCAGACGCCTGCACTGAACGTGTTTGCCGAATCACTGCGAACACTGGCCGGCAGACTGCAGCGACAATTCAGACAGCCGCCCCCTCGAAACAACTGAATCGCACCCGTGATGTCAGCCAGATTCCACCTCCAAATCAGGAACCGTATTGTGCTTTCCGGAGAGACCACCAGGACATCGCCCATCATGGCCGCTGATGCTGTGCTCATTGCTGATCGCATCCTTCAGGCCGCCGGGACTTCGCCACGTTTCATGGTTGCTGTTGCCGGGCCGCCCGGAGCTGGTAAGTCCACTCTCTCGGCAGCCCTCCTGCAGCAGCTGCAGCAGCGGCAGGAACGGGCCGCGGTGGTTCCCATGGACGGCTTTCACTTCGACGACAGTGTGCTGAACGCCCGAGGCCAGCGAACACGCAAGGGAGCGGCATTCACGTTCGACTGTGCCGGACTCGAAATCCTGCTCAGGCGAATTCGCAGCCATGAGCCGGACGTGGCGATTCCCATCTTTGACCGCACTCTGGAACTGTCCCGGGCAGCTGCTGCGGTTGTTGCTGCCGAGACCCGCATTGTGCTGGTGGAGGGGAATTATCTGTTGCTGAATCAACCACCGTGGACACGGCTGCACGGACTGTTTGATTACCGCGTGTTCCTCGAGGCACCGCCTGAAGAGCTCCAGCGACGACTCCTGCAGCGAATTCAGGCCCACGGATTCTCCCTCGCACATGCTCAAAGCTGGATTTCCGGAAACGACCTGCCCAATATCCAGCATGTGCTCACGTCCAGCATTCAGCCTGACCTCTGCATTCGCTCACCAACCCTGACCGCACATGAGGGAATACCCTGAATTCCTCATGCCGTAACGGTTCAGCACAGTCTGAATGGAGCCGAAGATCGCGATGGGCTCAATGCCCCGTCACCCCCCGGGCCTGAAAAGTCATCCACGCCGGACTTCAGGCCAGGATCCCCTGAACGACCTGACCATGCACATCCGTCAGTCGAAAATCACGCCCGCTGTAGCGATATGTGAGCTGCTCATGATCGATTCCCAGCAGATGCAGGACGGTGGCATGCAGATCATGCACATGCACCCGGTTTTCTGCAGCAAACATTCCCAGCTCATCGCTGGCACCATACATCAGGCCACCTTTCACACCACCGCCGGCGAGCAGCGTGGTGAAGGCTGAGTGATGATGATCCCGGCCCTGTTTGCCCTTGTCATTCGGCTGCGCATAGGGCGTGCGTCCGAATTCACCTGTCCAGATCACGAGAGTGTCTTCGAGCAGGCCCCGCTGCCTCAGATCCGTGAGCAGCGCTGCCGTCGCCCGATCACTGTCCGCGCAGAGCTTCCGATGCCCATCGTCGTTGTTGGTATGAGTATCCCAGGGCTGGTTGCCGCCGGGAGTCAGGTAGTACGACGTGACAAATCGCACACCTCGCTCCGACAATCGCCGCGCCAGCAGACACTGCCGCCCAAACAGTGTGTCACCGTAAAGGTCCTGAGTTGCCTGCGTCTCCTGCGAAATGTCAAAGGCATCTGACGCCTCCTGCTGCATCGAAAATGCTACCTCCATGGCATGGATCTGAGCTTCGAGAGCTGAGTCCTGCGGGCGCTGATTCGCATGCAGACGGTTGAGCCCCGCCAGCAGATCCAGTTGCCGACGCTGATCTGCACGCCCCAGCGTCGGATGCTTCAGGTTCGTCACCAGCCGATCCACCTGCATATCCTGAGTGTTCACGGCCATGCCCTGAAAGGCGCCCGGCAGAAATGAATTGGACCACAGATGCGGCCCCACTACCGGCCGTCGCGGCCCCAGCACCACATAACCTGGCAGATTCTGATTCTCAGTGCCCAGTCCGTATGTCACCCACGAACCCATACTGGGCCGCGTCGGCTGCTGAACACCGGAATGCATGATGATCAGACCCGGTTCATGGTTCGGTACGTCGGTGTGCATCGAGCGGATGACACACAGATCGTCGGCACATTTTGACAGCTGCGGAAAGAGCTCGCTCATCACCACGCCGGATGATCCGTGCGGAAGAAAGCGAAATGGAGACGGCATGTAGCCGGCTTTGGCGCGCCGTGTCTCGTTTTCGGACGGCTTTTCCCCGGCATGCTTTGCCAGTGCCGGCTTCGGATCAAAGGTGTCCACATGGCTGGGCCCGCCGTTCATAAACAGCAGAATCACCCGCTTCGCCCGGGGAAGAAAATGCGGCTGCAGCGGACGCTGCCCTGCCGAGAGTTCCCCAGCCTGCAGCTGCTGACACATACCGGCCAGACCCACGGTGCCAAACCCCAGACTGGCCTGCTGCAGCCAGCGGCGACGATCAATCCCATGAAAACTCAGTGACTGATTCATGACTTCGTTTCACCCTGTTGCTTAGTCAACGTACTGCAGCTCATTCGAGGCCAGAAGGACGTGCGCGTACTGCCGCCAGCGACTCTGCGGATCCGCCTGCTGCAGAAATTCTTCCGACAGCCGCAGCTCTTCAGCGGATGCCGGTCGCCCGAACAGATTCCGCCATGCCCAGTCGATCCGCTGAGGAACCAGAGCCTCATCTGCCCCCGGGACAGCCTGGAGCAGACGCAATTCCAGAGCCTCAGCCTGAGACACCATAAATGCACTGTTCATCACGAACAGTTTCTGCAGCGGCGTGATCGTTTCGGATCGCTTCTCGGTGGTGACGTTCGGGTCCGGAAAATCATAGAGCAGCAGATACCGGTTCAGATCCAGTCGACTGATGCGGCTGTAGACTGTGCGACGGGTCTGCGCCGGATCGGCAGGATCGATGGATGGTCCGCCTGTGGTGCTGGTATCCAGGCGACCGGTCACAGCCAGCAGCGAATCCCGCCAGCCCTCAGCGCCCAGCCGTCGTCGCGGCATCCTCGCCAGCCACGTGTTGTCGGGATCCCGCGCCAGCACTTCCGGGGGCGCCTGACTGCTTTGCCGATAGGTGGCTGACAGCACGATCTCACGGTGCAGCCACTTCAGCGACCAGCCGTTCTGCTGGAAGCGTACCGCCAGATCATCCAGCAGTTCGGGGTGCGTCGGACGGTCGCCCAGCAGCCCGAAATTACTTTGCGTTCCCACCAGCCCTCGCCCGAAATACGCGGCCCAGATGCGATTTACGATCACCCGTGCTGTTACTGGGTTTCCCGGATCCACAATCGCTTCCGCCAGCTGTTTCCGGCCACTGCCTTCTGTAAAGTTCCCGGCGTTCTGAACCAGAATCGGCAGAAATCTGCGCGGAGCCAGTGGCCCCTTGTTTTCCACATCACCGCGCACAAACACATGCAGATCCTGTGGAGTTCCTTCGCGGACAATGTGCATCGATTCGTCCGGCTTTGCGTCGTCCTTTGCCGACTTGTCGGCCAGCGAGCGGTTAAACATGCGAGTGCTGGCGAAGACACCCGCCAGACCGTAGTAGTCAGCTGTCGAAATCGGATCAAATTTGTGGTCATGACACCGTGCGCAGGCGACCGTCAGCCCCAGCAGCCCACGCCCCACCACATCCACCCTGTCTTCCCATTCTTCTGCCATCACAAACAGCTGTCCCCGGTCATAGTACTTGGGCCCCAGACCGATCAGTCCCAGCGCTGCCAGATTTGGGGATTCAGGGCCCTCCAGCAGATCCGCGGCCAGCTGCAGGCGGATGAACTGTGCGTAGCTGAGGTCCTGATTGAGGGCCTGAATGACCCAGTCGCGATAACGAAACGCGTTCGGATACGTGAGCGATTTGTCTTCACCGACTATGTGTGCCTGATCTTCCGCGTAGCGCGCAACATCCAGCCACACACGAGCCCACCGCTCCCCGTACGCAGGGGATGCCAGGAGCTGCTGCACCAGCTGTTCATAGGCTGCGTCCGATGGGTCACCTGCGAAGGACTCAACCTGCTGTCCCGTGGGTGGCAGACCGGTCAGATCCAGAAAGAGTCGACGCACGAGTGTTCTGGCATCGGCGGGGGCCGCAGGCAACAGCTGCTGTTCCTGCAGCTTCGCACGGATGAAGGCGTCCAGTCTGGAAGTGACCGGGAAACTGGTTGCCGGAGGAGGCGACGCGAGCGGTGCCTGGAAGGCCCAGTGACGGCGAAGCGATTCCGGATCCGGGGCGGGGGCGGGGGCGGGAGCCTGCGCGGATTCTGTGCGCGGATCAGGGGCCCCCATGCTCAGCCAGCTCTGAAAGTCCTGAAGCACCGAGTCCGGCAATTGCCCTTTCGGCGGCATCTGGAGGCCGTCGTAACGCAGCGCCTGAAGAAGCAGACTGCTGTCAGCAGCCTCGGCGGAAATCGCGGGCCCGGAGTCGCCGCCACGAATTAATCCTTGCCGGGAGTCCACCCGTAACCCGCCCTGCACGATCTTTGCCCCGGACGAATGACACGCATAGCAGTGCTTCACGAGGATGGGCCGAATCTTTGCCTCGAAAAAGGCCAGCTGTTCGTCCGTCGCAGCGGCTTCGTCTCCTGCAGCGGGTTCGTCAGGCACTGGGCCCGGGGCAGCCAAAGCGGTCAACTGCACTGCGTTCATCAGCGACGTGAATATCAGCAGACTGAATATCGGCACACGGAACGGATCTGGCAGCAGTTGACGCATTGTCAGTTTCCGGACATGTTTCACAGGGCGGGAATGATCGAGGCAGGTGCTGGAGTTTAGCACGCGACGACTGTCGATGCACGTGAAAAACGGACCAAAGGATGTCCACCTGCGACACTGGGATTCGCCAGCCGGCATGGTGCTCAGTACACTCCGGATACCCGCCGCACGATCTGCGGACGTTCGTGGAGACTCGCTGAAAATATCCTGCCGTTGCCTTGAATCGTGGATGACCCCCATGCTGCGAAAACTGCTGCTCCTGTCCTTCCTGCCGACCTGCTGCGTTTTCCCAGCCTGTGCACAACAGCAACAGCAGCAGCAGAAGCGCCCCAGACTTGCTGTGCTGACAGATATCGGGGGTGATCCCGACGATCAGCAGTCACTCATTCGTCTGCTGCTGTACACCAATGAACTGGACGTTCGCCTGCTCATCGCCTCCGCAGCCGGAACCGTCGGCGAACTCCGCGAATCCGTAACGCGTCCCGAACTGATCCACGAGATCGTCGATGCGTGGGAAAAGGTTCTTCCCCGGCTGCAGCAGCAGCGGAGTGGTTGGCCTGCAGCCGCCGAATTGCGGTCCCGCATCTGCTCCGGGAATCGATATCGAGGCCGCATGGCAGTCGGCGATGAACACGACACGGAAGCGTCTCGAAGACTGATGCAGGAGATTTTAGCGGCGTCACCGGAGGACCCGCTGAATATCAGCATCTGGGGGGGACAGACTGATTTCGCTCAAGCCCTCTGGCGAGCTCAAAAAAGCAGCAGCGCTGACGATTTTCAGAGATTCTGCCGCAGTTTCCGAGTCTACGATATTAACGACCAGGACAGCCTCGCCGAATGGATGCGAGCGGAATTTCCCGGCCTGTTTTACATCCTCGCATCCAAACCACCAGGACGCGATCGGCGGGACGGGATTTACAGAGGAATGTATCTGACGGGAGATCTTTCCAGCACCAGTCGTGAGTGGGTCGAACAGAACATCCGCACCACCGGACCGCTCGGTGCGCTCTACCCC
This sequence comes from Planctomycetota bacterium, assembly GCA_046074585.1. Classification (GTDB taxonomy): domain Bacteria; phylum Planctomycetota; class Planctomycetia; order Planctomycetales; family Planctomycetaceae; genus SXXK01. The sequence goes on from JBJTOM010000315.1 coordinate 9,466, forward strand.
ACAAACACATGGACATCTCCGAACCCGCACAGCTGTCTGAAGGAGGGGGACACACCATCATGGTTCTTCTTCCTGCCCCGTGGCGGCAATGATCCTGCCGCCCCGGAAAAACCAGGTTGGGGCGGTCGGTTTGTGCGTGAAAGCGACGGCTGGTATCGCGACCCACCTTTCACGGACCATGATGATCCGCGGACCGAAGTGAGTCGTTGGCGAGCCGACTTCCAGAGAGATTTTGCCTGCCGAATGAACTGGTGCCGACCGGCTTCACCAGAATGAGCCCCGGCAGTCGAGCACTCGGCCAGGGCGCGCGGGTTCGACGACGACCGCCCGGTCCCATCGCTGCCGTCGCCGGCCACGAAAACAGTCAGCAACGCACTTTCTCCCTTTTTCCCCAAAATTCAGATGATTTGGTCTGGGGAAACGCGGCAGTCTGCATCAAACTCATCGGGCGGTCTGACCGCCAGCCGTCCCGGGTTTCAGATGGTGACTTATGTTTCGACGCCGAACGTCTTTCCTGCTGTGGATTTCCTTGATTGCTGTGCTGGGCCACGTTAGTGCGATTCCTGCCGCGGACCCGTTCGAGGGATTTCTTGAACGGTATTGTGTGCGCTGCCACGGACCGCAGAAGGAAGAAGGCGAAATTCGCATCGACGGGCTTTCCCGCGATTTCCGCTCCGGTGCAGATTCGCATCGCTGGGCGGAAGTCATCGAAAAGGTGAACAGTGGCCAGATGCCACCTCAGGATCAGCCACGGCCGACAGAATCTGAGATTGCCGGATTCGTCACGTTTCTGGATGCGCGCCTTCGCGAAGGCCGTGCCGCGCGAATGGCCTCCCGTCCTGCAGTCGCGCACTATCGTCTCAGCCGACGCGAGTACCAGAACACGGTCTATGACCTGCTGGGGGTACGTTACGACCCTTCGCGGCCGGGTGAACTGAACGAGGACACTCTGTGGCACGGGTTCGAACGCATCGGTTCCCAATTGTCCCTGTCGCCGTCTCACGTGGACCGCTATTACAGCGCTGCCGGCCTCGTCCTTGACCGGGCACTTCCAGGCGCCTCTGCAGCCTCCCGACAGCTCCGCAGAACGGCCGCCGAACTGCGGTACGGCGGCGGCAGCGAACAGCAGGCCGCACTGGACCGCTTTGGCATCAAACGACCGCTCCGCTGGCTGCTCTTTCCCGGTCGAGTTGAAAACGCACTCTCCACCAACTGGTTTGGAAAAACGGGGCCGGAACACAGCGGTCTGTACAGGTTCCGCATTCAGGCCAGCGGAATTCGTCCGCCGGGCGGGCAGCCGGCACATCTGAGTGTGGGCCGGGCAACCGGCGAAGAGACCGTGGACGGTCTGATCGAATTTGACGTCACAGCCCCCGAAGACAGTCCTCAGGTGTACGAGTTTGAAGTGTTCCTCGAAATGCCGACCCAGCTGAGTTTCTGTGTGGTGGCAACGGATGTCGTGGACCGACGCGGAGGCGCCGCATTTCGCAATGCCCTGTCCAGTCGCGGCGGTTACATTTTCACACACAGCAGTGAAACTTTACTGCTCAACCCCAACGCCCCGCAGATGTTTGATGACAGAGGCAACGGAATCTTCTCCACGGTGCTGCTCGACTGGATCGAATGGGAAGGACCGCTCGTCACTCCCGCAGAGCTTTCACGGCGGGCCGGCCTGGTGCCGTCAGACGACGCCGATGCGGACGTTGTTGCAGAGCATCTGCTGAAATTTGCACAGCGTGCGTGGCGACGTCAGGTACGCCCCGAAGAACTGCAGGTGTATCTGCAGGCATTCAGCGAAGAACGACAGGCTGGTGGTTCCGTTGCGGACGCGTTTCGGGTCGCGCTTCAGGGAGTGCTCACGTCACGGCACTTTATCTACCTCGTGGAAGGCGAAGCGGCGCCACGAGACCACCTGAACGACTGGGAGCTGGCATCCCGACTGGCTTACTTTCTCTGGAGTTCCATGCCGGATGAAAAACTGTTTGCAGCCGCAGGGGCCGGTGAGCTGCACGGCGAGCGTCTGATGCTTGAAGTGGATCGCATGCTGGCGGACGGTCGGTCGGCGCGGTTTGTCGAGGATTTTTCGCGGCAGTGGCTGCAGCTGCATCGGCTCGGAATGTTTCCCCCAGACAAAAAGCTGTACCCCAATTACGATGCGT
>JBJTOM010000316.1:0-5222 GCA_046074585.1 Planctomycetota bacterium
TGGTTGGGACGATTGTTCGGTTTGTGGTGATTTGGGCTGTTGCAGCGATAACCGCGATTGCAGAGCCACGGGGCTGCGGCCGAAATCCGGCCCGCGAGGCCGCCGGGGACAGTCCCTGCAGAACCAACAACGCCGCCGCAGCGGCGTTCCAGCTTCAGCAAAGCCCATTGCCGGGAGGGCGAAGCTCCTGCTGAGCCGTCGTCGTAAAGGTCACCCACCAAACACCTTCTGCATTCAGGTGCCATGCACCTTGGCCGGGTTCCTGGCCTGCCGGGGACAGTCCCCGCAGCCTGCGGACGGAGAGGTTCTGCCGGTTGTGGAGACCGCGAGACGACACCGGAGCGTCGAGAGTCTCCTCTCTCCTTTCTCCTTCTCTCCTGCTCTATTTTTTTACGGCAGGTGCCGTCAAAAAATGGATGTCAATCCCCCGGTGACGGCGCGTGCCCGTGCGGCCAAAGTCGCAGCAGGAGGGTTCGAGGGCCGCACCGGCCGATTGACATCGGCCGCACGCCGGATGCTTGCCTGCCTTACGCAACCGGGCGAAGGGGCGTAAGCCGGGTGATGCCATGAAAACCTCCCGGATTGCCCCGCTGACACCGTTTTGTCATCCCAGATTCGCCCTTACGGATGCGGCCTTTGCCGGAACGTCAGGGCCATTGGGCCCTGGCTTTCAGGCAGCGCGGATCGTGCGGGCGCGACGCGGCAGACGGACCTGGAACGTACTGCCGAGGCCCGCACCGGCACTCACCGGCGTCACCGTACCTCCGTGATCCTCCACTATTCGATGCGTAATGCTCAGACCGAGGCCCGTTCCCTGCCCCTGTTCACGGCTCGTGAAGAACGGGTCAAACACATGCTGGAGCGTTTCCGGATCCATTCCGCAGCCATTGTCAGAAACACTCAACACCACATTATCCACCTGTTCCACCAGGCGAATGCTCACCTGCCCTCCAGCTTCGGTCGCATGCAGCGCATTGGCCACAAGATTCAGGATCACCTGTTTAATCTGTGACGGAATTACGTCCGCCGTCACAGAGCTGGAGCATTCAAATTCGATGCTGCGGTCGCTGAACCGTCCCAGATGCCGCACCATGGAGAGCACCTCATGCACCAGTTCTGCGATGTCAGTGGTGATGTGCTGACCGCGTTCGCCGCGTGAGAAATCGAGCAGTCTGGCAGTGATGTCGCCACAGCGTCTGGATTCCCGGCGGATCATGGCGACGCGTTCCAGCAGTTCCTGGCCATCCGGAGTTTCCAGATCGACCTGTTCGCTGAGCCGCATTTCGAGGGAATCGGCAGCGACACTGATGGCCGTCAGAGGATTATTGATTTCATGAGCCACTCCGGCGGCCAGAAAACCGACATTGGCCAGCCGCTGGGACCGCATCAGCTGTTCGCTGCGTTCCCGAACCTTTTCCTGAAGGTCTTCTTCGCTCTGCTGAAACCGATCCGCCATGCAGTTGACGCCGGCAACAAGGTCCGCGAGTTCGTCCTGCCAGCGTGACGCTACAGGCAGTCGCCATGCGGTGTCGCCGTCGGCAATTCGCGTGCAGCCGCTGGCGATTTCGCGAATGGGCCGTGAAATCCATCGCATCGCTGCGAGCAACGCCGCAGAGGCCCATATCATCCCCGCCACAGCAGTCCAGAAGGTGTACTGCATGAGTGATGCGGTATGCTGTTTTTCGCGTTGCCAGGTATCGAGCAGCCAGCGGCGGGTGCGCCAGCCAAGCAGGTGATCCAGAGATTTCTGCACACGCGTCACAATCAGCGACGCTCGATACTGCAACTCCAGAAATTCCACGCGGGACCTGGCGGAGTCAGCCGGGCGAATCTGCATGCCGAGGGTGCGCAGTAACTGGAGTTCCTGGTAGATTCGATCCAGCCGGCCGAGTGCCTTGCGGCGTTCGGTGAGCGCCTCTTCGTCGGAGAGCGGGAGTTTTTCGGAGCGTCTCCGGAGTTCTTCGAGTTCTTTTTCGGCGGCACTGACACACTGTTGATAGAGCGTCTGCATTTCAGCCGCAGCGGCAGCGTGACGGATGTCGAGCGGGCCGCTGAGAGATTCCGGGATGCGGCTGACCACGCGGCTGAGCTGATCGGGGTTGGGGCTTTGGTTGAGTACAAAGTCCAGATCCCGAACGGCAGCCTGATGCCAGAGAAGGCTGACGAAGCCCGCACCGGTTGCGATCAGCGTGGACAGGATCGCCATCGAAAACAGGGTGACCACACGTCTGCGAATGCTGCGGACCAGAAACACGTCGACCTCCCTGTCGAACCGCGGAGCTGCAATTCCGGGGGGGATGATAACAGGGAGTCAGTTGGAAGGCCAGACCGGCTGATTCTGCCGGTCAGTCCTCCGCTTTGCTGCCATCGCCGCACATTTTGACGATCCGCGGATCAAACCGGGCAATCGGCTCCACCAGATCCGCCTGCTCCGCCATCACTTGCTCGATGTCCTTGTAAACACCGGGAACTTCATCCGCACCGGCAGACAGCACTCGGATCCCCCTGGCCGCCAGCGATTTCTGCTCGGCCCTGAAGTTGAAGATCTGCTGAGCCTGCGTGCGGGACATGATTCGGCCGGCCCCGTGCGAGGCGGACTTCAGACTTTCCGGATTTCCCAGGCCCCGCACAACATACGCCGGGGAGCCCATGGAGCCAGGGATCACCCCCAGAACTCCTGCATCTGCCGGCGTTGCGCCCTTGCGATGCACCACCACCTCCCGCCCTCCATGCTGTTCAATCCACGCAAAGTTATGGTGGTTTTCCACGCTGTCAAGGACGCGTGCGCCCAGCAGGTGCGAGACGAGCCGATGAATCACTGCATGGTTGGCTGCAGCATACTCTCCCATCAGATTCATCGCCGCGAAATACTCCTGACCGGCTTCTGTGTCCAGATCCAGCCAGGCGAGCCGATCGAGGTGCTGGTAACGCTTTGGCAGCTTCTGCCGGGCGATTGCGGAATAGGTGGAACACACGGCCGCTCCGGCACCGCGACTTCCACTGTGACTAAGCAGTGCCACCCAGGTTCCGGGGGGAACCGCGAACCCGGAGTCGGCCTTGCTGACCGTGAGCACGCCGAATTCCACAAAGTGATTTCCGGAACCGGATGTCCCCAGCTGCCTGCGGGCGCGATCAAAATGTTCCCGCGTGATCCGCGTGATGGTCCAGTCCTGATCGAGCACTTCATGGTGCTGCGGTTTGGAGTGTTCGCAGCCGACGCCGAAACGCGTGCCCTTTTCGAGCGCCGCACGGTAGCGTTCAAAGGTGCGATCCAGAGATTCTACCGGGAGGTCCAGTACGGACAGCTTCATGCGGCAGGCAATATCCACGCCGACAGCGTACGGCACAATCGATCCTTCTGTTGCAAGCACTCCGCCAATCGGCAGACCGTAGCCCACGTGAGCGTCCGGCATGAGGGCCGCAGCGACAGCGCCGGGGATCTGGCAGGCATTGTCCATCTGGTGGAAGGCCTGGGGATCAATTTGAGTTCCCCAGGTGCGATAAGCGATTTTTTGAAGCGGGGCCGGGGTCGAATCGGCGTGGTCCAGCAGTTCCCTTGCGAGGGCGTCGAGCACCGGGTCGCCGAGAAACAGCTGAGGAGATTCAGCCACCTGCTGCAGACGTCGAGGAATCGACCTGCGTTCGATATCCGGCTGCTTTGCAAGCTGCTGCACCGCCTGAATGGCCGTCCGCGCCGCATAAGCCGGGATCCCGATCTTTTCCAGTTGACGAGCGTTCACAGGTTCATTTCCAAAGGGGTCAGGAGGCACCACGGGTGACGACAGACAGGACACAGAACGCCCCTGCCAGGTTCACCACGCAAAATACATCCCCCCGTCTCCCCTTCCAGGGGAGAGGGAGTCAGATGGCGTTTGCCGGGAAGTCAGGGATGTTGGACTCCCGTCCTGCGGCTGGCCTGCCATTTGTCGGAATTCGGCAGTTGTTCCCACTCCGATTCCCGGTTATCATCAACCTCCCGCCTTCCCCCTCCACCGCCCTGCGTTTCTCCAGCGCATCACCATCGGGGATTGTTATGTCACATCATCATCCGTGTGGTTCACCGGAACAGATTCACAATCGCCGTGCGTTTTTTGGCCGGGCGGCTCTGGCTTCAGCGGGGCTGGCTGCGGGGCTGGGAGGGATCCTCACCGGGCATACGGCGATTGCGGACCAGGTCCGATCTGGAAGTCGCCGGGTGCTCAATATTTTCCTGCACGGTGGGGTCAGTCAGCTGGAGACCTGGGATCCGAAGCCCAACACGGACACGGGCGGGCCGTTTCGACCGATTGCAACATCGGTGCCTGGAATGCAGATCTGCGAACTGTTGCCGCACACGGCGAAACAGATGCATCGGCTGTCCATCATCCGTAGTCTGGACACGAAGAACGGCGATCATGCGCGGGGTGTGACAGAGATGACAACAGGTCGTGGCCGGATGCCGGGGGCGGATTTTCCGCACCTGGGTGCTGTGACCGCTCGATCGCTCATGCCCGAAACCTTTCCGCTCCCGGCCCACGTGCTGATTCGCAGTTCTCCGGGCGGACGGAATGTGGAATCCGAGTTCCATTCGGCCGCCTATCTGGGTCCGCGTTTTGCCAGCATGGCGTTGTACGACGGCAATCCTCCGAAGTTCGATGATCGGCCGGGTGATATCACAGACGAAGGCGACGAAGCGCGGAACGCGATTCGACAGAGGGCCAGCGAACGATTTACGCGACGACGGCGGACGGCCGAGACGGAAGCCTGGAACTTTTCCTTTGTGCAGGCCCGTGAGCTGCTGGCGAATCGCCATGTATTTGAAGTCAGCCGCGAGTCAGCCCGTGATCAGGAGCGTTACGGCACCAGCCAGTTCGGCCGACACTGCCTGCTCGCCCGACGACTGCTGGAATATGGCGTGCCCTACGTGCAGGTGAACCACGCCGACTATGACACGCATCACGAAAACTTTGATTTTCACATCGAGCAGCTCGGGGAGTTTGATCAGCCCTTCGCAACGCTGGTCGCCGATCTGGCCGACCGCGGGCTGCTTGCTGACACGCTCATCTGCGTCATGAGCGAATTCGGGCGGACACCAAAGATCAACAAGAGCTACGGTCGCGATCACTGGGGAACGGCCTGGAGCGTGGTGCTTGGCGGCGCGTCCATCCAGCCGGGTACGGTGATCGGCAGCACCCATGCGAATGGCACATCAGTCACGGATCGAGCGGTGGATCACGGCCATA
>JBJTOM010000317.1:0-36746 GCA_046074585.1 Planctomycetota bacterium
GCCGTCCCGCTCACGGCGACGCTGCTGAACGGTTTGCAGCTCCTGTCGTTTGGGCTCAAGGCTGGCTTGCAGCTCGGCGTTGTGGGCAAGGAATTCTTCAAGTTCTTTCCTGGCCGCTGCTGCTGCTGCTCGGCTTCGATCCAGTTCGCAGCTGGCGTTGTTCTGCTGTTGGATGGCCACATCGAGTGCCTTCAGGCGGCTGATGCAGAGGCTTGCTTCGCCGGCGAACGGGCTAAGGTCTGTCAGCTTCTGCAGTTGTTCCTCGATGTTTTCCCTGCGCTTTGATTCCTGATCAACGGTCGTGTTGAGTTCTGTCAGCCGGCGTTGATGTTCTGCATGGCGGGATCCAGCTGTCGTCAGATGGGTTCTGGCGTCATTCACAGCCTGTTCGGCTGGCTGTGAGAGTAATTGAATGCTCCGGGCGTCATCAAGCTGCTGCAGAGCGACTTGCTGGGAGGTCAGATGTTCTGTCCAGGCTTGTTCAGCCATGGTTTCGGCAGCTCGCAGTGCTGCCAGAGCACTGGCTGCATCGAGCCGGCCGTTGGCTGCTTCCGAGGCCTGTGTCTCGGACTTCTGTCGATCATTTTGTCGCGACAGCAATTCCTGGTAGACCGTACGGGCTTCGCGTTGTGCTCGTTCGATGCGGGCCAGTTGACTTCTGCGAGGTTCTGCGGCGGTGTTTGCGGAGATAGCTGCGGCATGTTGCGTCTGAGCTGTCGTCAGACTGGCCTGTCGATCTCTGTAATCCTGATGCCACCGCTGAAGTGTCTGGAGTCGTGTGAGCTCCTGATTGGCGCTGTTATAGTCCTCTTCTGCCTGTTGTTTTCGCTGCTCTGCCTCCAGCCGCGCCGATTCTGACAGTGGCACCTGGCCCTTTCTCTGAGTTTCCAGTTCCATGACAGCTGCATTTTCCTTTGCAGCACGTCGGAAGACTTCCTGAGAAATCGCACGGAACTGGTGGGTGCCGGTGAGAGCTTCGAGGATTTCCATGCGTTCTTCGTCTTTTGAACGCAGGAAAGTGGAGAATTCGTTTTGTGCCAGCAGCACGGCCCGAGTGAACTGTTCGAACCTCAGCCCGATTCGTTCTTCGATGGCTTCGAGCACCGCCGTTTTCTTCCCCCCACAGACCTGCTCAGCTTCTTCACCGTCACGGACATCACCTTTGAACAGCACCATATCCACGGGCTGCAGCTGACCGGTTACTTTTTTCCGGGCCCTGCGAACGCTCCAGCGGGCAGTGAGCGTCTGACCGTCGGTGCTGATAAAGGCCACTTCGGCAGACCCTTCGACGGCGCCGCGGCGAAGCAGGCTGCGGGAGTCCTGCTGGGAGACACCGTCCACCTGTTCGCCACCTGCCGGAGCCTGCTTCAGCCGCGGGGTTCTGTCGTAGAGCGCGAGACACATGGCATCCAGCAGAGTGCTCTTGCCGGAACCAGTGGGTCCGATGATCGCGAAGAGTCCTGAAGAACGCAGTGGTTCTGCAGTGAAGTCCACTGTGTGGCGGCCACTCAGTGAAGCGAGGTTTTCCACCGTAATTCGCAGAATTCTCATGTGGCCACTCCTTCGCTCTGCAGCACTTCCCGAAAGGCGTGAAGCATTCGAGCATCCGGTTCGCTGCTGTAGAGCTTTCGGTACTCCTTCAGCAGAATGTCCTCCGCCCGCAGCGTTGTCAGATCAGCAGTGGGCTGATCGACCGAGGCCGCGACTGCTGCATCCAGCTGAGCAGCTCTTTGAGTGGGTATCTGCACCAGTCGAACCGAGCATCCTTCGAGTGCCTGTTCGATTTTGTGGCGACGTGTCGGATCGGGGCCGGTTTCCAGTACCTGCACGCGGAGGTAGGGTTGCTGTTCAAGGGGTACGACGGGCAGTGTTCGCAGTTCCGGCAACCGCGGCAGCAGTGTGTCCAGTTCCGCGAACCCGCGTTCAGGGACAGTCAGCAACGGCACTTTGCGGGGCACTGGCAGCGGTTCAGCAGTGAGAAGCTGTCGGCCGGAGAATTCCAGTCGCAGTACCTGATGATTGTAGGGGCTCTCTGTGAATGACAGCGGAATCGGACTGCCGCTGTAACGCACGCGTCCCCCCTGAAACGACTGATTGCGATGCAGGTGGCCCAGAGCGGTGTAGGCAAGTTCATCAGGAAAGATGTCCGGAGCCACCGCTTCGGCATGCCCCACCACCAGCCGCCGTTCGGAATCCGTGGTCTCAATACCACCAGCGACATGGCAGTGCCCCATCGCGATCAGCGCAGCCTGCGGCGCAATTGCATCGCGCTGCTGCAGAGCGAAATCGACAGCTTCCCGGTAGGCAGCACGAATGCCGTCCAGCCAGGGATCTGCAGCACCGGGTATGACGGGAACATCCGCGGGCCGCAGAAAGGGCATGGCGACTACGAATGCCTCCACCTCACCGCTCACCCCATAAACCGGGATCAGCATTCGCTCCAGATCCAGGCCGGGAGCGTGGGGTTTGAGCGGTGTACCGACCACGTGAATGCGGAAGGATTCGAGCAGCCCGGCAGGAGCCTCCAGACGTCCGCCTGCATCGTGGTTGCCTGCCGTGATGATCAGCTGCAAGTCCGGTTGTGCGGCACGAGCTCGGGCGAGGAAGGTGTAGAACAACTTCTGAGCGGCGGCGGACGGATGAATCGTGTCGAAGACATCCCCAGCCAGCAGCATGGCCTGAGGCCGGTGCTGCTGCAGTTGTGTCAGCAGCCAATCAAGGAACGCGGCGTGTTCAAAGTCGCGACTGTGGCCGAAAAAGGCCTGTCCAAGGTGCCAGTCGGCCGTGTGCAGGATCGTGAGCATTGCAGGAAACATCCGGGGGACTGAGTAAACGGGGGTGGGTAGTTTGACAAGCGGGAGTAAAAACGGGAAGCGGCGAGGGAGCGGAAGTTCAATGGCCATGACTTTCTGGAAAGAGCGGGTGCCGGAAGGGCGAAGCTCCTCGTCGCTGAGCGGTTGGGCGGGAGCCCCCGGCTGTGTTTCGCACCGAAGGTACGCGCGCTGGCGAGGGCGTTGGTGGGGCGCCTTTGCCCGCAGGCTGCCGCCCAATGGCCTTAACGTTCTGGCGGAAACAGCATCTGGCTCCCCTCTCCCCGGACCGGGGAGAGGGGGGATTGAGGCCAATTTTCGCCCGGATGGAGAGAACTTCAACGCCATTGGGCTGCCGCCATGCGGCTGAAGTTGCAAGCGGTTGGGCGGAAGCCCCCGGCGACGTTCGCACCGAAGGTGCGTGCGCTGGCGAGCGCTTTGTCGGGGGCGAACAGTGGAGTAACCACCCAATCCTTTGCGTGGCCCGAGGGGCTTGGCCGGTGTTGCGGCGTTGTCGCCTGTCTGGAAATCCGGATCACAGTATTGATTCTCTGCCGGGAATCGCTTATGCTGCTGGACTTCTCTGCACTTCTGCGCCGATATCGGTTGTCTGGAATTGCAGTCAAACACCGGTTTTTGTACCTGTTTCGCTCCTGCAGACAGGTGCTGCTCTCTAAAGATTCGCTTTTTCGCTCAGTCTGCAATTTTGTGCAAACTGGGTAAAGAAATTTCTTTTTGGCTCTGCTGATTCACAGTGGGCGAAGGAAAGATGGTTCATGCTGGCGCTTGGTAAGACTTCGATGGTCCGCAAGGAAGACGTTTACGATCGCGACTGGTACGTCGTGGACGCGGACAATCAGGTTGTGGGTCGTCTGGCAACCCAGATTGCGACTGTGCTGATGGGCAAGCACCGCCCCGAGTATACTCCGCATGTCGATGGCGGGGACTACGTGATTGTGCTGAACAGCGAGCGTGTGCGTTTCAGCGGCAGCTCAATGCAGCACGCCCGTGTGCCCTACCTCACGACCAAGATGGCGAAGAAGCAGTACGATCACTACACCGGATACCCCGGCGGTCGTCGTGTGCAGTCGGCGGTAGAGGTTTGGGAAAAGCGTCCCGATCGGCTGCTTCACGAAGCTGTCCGCCGAATGCTCCCAAAGAACAAGCTCGGGCGCCACATGCTGGCGAAGCTAAGAATTTTCTCGGGAACTGATCATCCGCATCAGGCACAGCAGCCCAAGCCGTTCCCTGCCCATCTGATGCCACGCCCGAAGGCCAAAAAGTAGTATCTTTGCACTGCAAGACCTGTTTTGATTTTGTCGTTTTTTGGGTTAGTCGAATCTCATGAGCACAGAAAATCCCGCGGTCACCGACGCTGTTTCTCCAGAAATGCCCTCTTCCAGCCTGCCAGAACTGACCATCGGGTCTGCCCCGGCGGCTCCTGTCGATCCGTCATGGCAGCCGACGATTCGTGGCAAGGTGGACAGGTTCGGTGTCGCGATGGGGACAGGTCGTCGCAAGACGTCTGTGGCTCGTGTACGAATCAAAGAGGGCTCTGGCAAGTTCACCGTGAACGGCCGCGACCTCACCGAATATCTGCGAATTGAGCGCGACCGTGACAGCGTGATGGTTCCGCTGAAGGTGGTTGGAAAAGTCGGAGCAGTGGATGTGTCGGTCCGCGTTCAGGGCGGTGGCCTGACAGGCCAGACCGGCGCAATCGTCCTCGGGGTTGCTCGTGCGTTGCAGGGCATGAATGCCAGCTGGCACCACGATCTCTCTTCAGCCGGCCTGCTGACTCGCGATGACCGCATGGTCGAACGCAAGAAGTATGGCTTCCGTAAAGCTCGCCGCAGCTTCCAGTTTTCCAAGCGCTAATTCGTTCTGTGGATGTTGTTGAATTCAATCCCTGCCGGTCTGCCCAGCAGGGATTTTTTTTGACCCGTGTTTGAATTCAGCGCCACGTTCCGCCGACGGAGGGTTCTCCGATGCAGGACGCCTACCAGAATCTGATCCTCCCGGACGTCCGGATGATGCTCGAGGAGGGCGACTTGCAGGGCCTGGCCGCATTTTGCGGCGTAGTGCATCCTGCGTCTGTCGCTGAGATCCTTGAAGAGCTGGAGGATCCCCAGATCTGGACTGTTCTGGATCACGCGGGGGATCAGCTTCGCGTAGAGATCTTTGAGTATCTCTCGCTGCGCCGTCAGACGGAGCTCGTGGAGTCTTTGGATTCTTCACGGCTGTCGCATTTGCTGGAGTGGATGTCAGCGGACGACCGAGTAGACCTGCTCTCGCGGCTCCCGGAAGCTCGCCGGGAAGACGCTCTGCGGATGATCGCTCAGGCGGAGCGGAACGAGATTCGGCGTTTGCTCTCGTATGACGAGGACAGTGCCGGGGCGGTGATGACGACTCAGTACGCATCGCTTCCGGCTGCGATTACGGTGCAGGAGGCTTTGAGTCGACTGCGTCAGCAGGCTCCCGACAGCGAGACGATTTACTACGTCTACATCCTTGGGGACGACAGGCATCTGGAGGGCTTGATTTCGCTGCGACAGCTGATTCTGGCGCGGCCTGAGTCGCAGTTGTCGGAGATTATGCAGCGGGAGCCAATTCGGGTGCGTGCGACAGAGCCGCGAGCGGTAGCTGCGCAGCTGCTGGCGAGATACAATTTCATCGCCGTGCCGATCGTGGACGAGGCCGACCGCCTGGTGGGCATTGTGACGCACGACGACGCGTTGGACGTGGTTCAGGAGGAGGCGACGGAGGACGCATACCTGCAGAGCGCCGTGGCGCCGCTCGAAGACACCTACCAGGACACTCCGCTGCCTGTGATTTTGTGGAAGCGTGGAGTGTGGTTGTTGTTTCTTTCGGTTGTGGCGCTGATGAACGCGCACGTGATCGATCATTACAGGCAGGCGACTGACGGTGGAGCGTCCCCAGTGGCGCCGGCAGCCGGGCTGACATCTTTAATTCTGCTGTTTCTTCCGCTGGTGATGGCCAGTGGTGGCAACGCGGGATCTCAGTCGGCCACGCTGTTTATCCGGATGTTTGCGTTGCAGCCACGTGACTCACGTAACGGCCGGGGTTCGGGCATTGATCCGGCGTTGGTGGGCCGAGAGTTTCTGGTGGGGATCAGCCTCGGTACAGCGCTGGGTTTGATGGACTTTACGGTGGCGTGGCTCTGGTTTGGACGGACTCCCTGGGAATCCGCTGCGATCGCATTCACGGTGATTACAGTGGTGTCATTTGGGACGTCAGCAGGAACGCTCTTTCCGCTGCTTTTCAGGCGGCTGGGCATGGATCCGGCGATTATGTCGAATCCGCTGATTGCGGCGATGATCGACGTTCTGGGGGTGGTGCTGTTTTACGAAATCGGCAGCTGGCTGCTTCAGTGATTGAAGAGAAATTCGCGGCTGCCAACGACGCTCCAGACGAGGTCTTCGAGGACTTCGCGTTTTTCTTCGGGGCTGGCATCGTTGAGCAGCGGGAGGATTTCGCTGGATTCGTCGGCTGAGGGAAGTCGGCTGAGGCAGACGAGGAAGACTTCGTTCAGCAGAGCGGTGTTATCCGGGAGGTCTTTCAGCCAGCGTCCGATCCGGTTGTCGGGGACAGCGAGTTTCTGATTGACGGTATCGCCATTTGAGAGGTGCAGGACCTGGACGAGGCTGGGTTCGTCTGAGCGTTCGCATTCGCAGGTGATGCGGCGCTGGTTGCGTCCGAACGTTTGCAGGAACCAGGATTCGACGGCGGAATCGCTGAGCTGGATGGCCCGCGTTCCGCGAGGGAATGCAGTGGTGGGTTTGCGATCATTTCCAGGGTAAAGGATTTGATTGAATTCGGTGGGGACATCGGTGACCTGGGAGACGGCATCAAGGAGGACTTCGGCGGGGAGTCGTCTGGGGAAGTAGCGGGAGTACTGGCGGAGGTCACCGGCATTCTCGGGGAGTGTCTGGCTGCTTCGCTGCCAGGTTTCGGACTGGAGGATCAGTCGCATGGTGGTTTTGAGATCGTAATGGTTCTGAACGAGGTGATCAGCGGTGGCGGCGAGGAGTTGTTCGTTGACGGCGGGGTTGGAACCGCGCATGTCATCGACCTGTTCGACGAGTCCGGTGCCGAAGAAGTTTTTCCAGACGCGGTTGGTGATGGAGCGGGCGAAGAGAGTGTTATTGGTGCTGGTGAGCCACGTCGCGAGGTAATCCCGGCGGTCACCTGGGGCGTCGAATTCGAGCGGTTCTGCGTCGAGGGGTGCGGGGCGTTGAGGTTTGCCGGTGCGAGGCTGGACGAGTTCTCCGAAGGAGGCGTTAACGACGGTACGTTTGCCATCGCCGCTGCGTGAGTCTCCGCCCCAGCCTTTGGCACGGACGCGGGCGAACAGGTTTGCGAAGGCGTAGTACTGATCGTTGGTCCATTTTTCGAGCGGGTGGTTATGGCAGCGGGCGCAGCCGATGGACAGTCCGAGAAATGCCTGGCTGACATTTTCGGCCATGTCTTCGGGGGCCTGGTGGCGGGCGAAGAAATTGGTGGCCCCGTTTTCGAGGCTGGACCCTTTGGCCGTGACAATTTCGCGGACGAACTGATCCCACGGGAGGTTGGCCGCCACACGGTCGTGAATCCATTGATACCAGGCCTGAATAGCTTCGGGGCGGAGTTCTGTGCCGTTGAGCAGCAGCAGGTCGGACCAGCGATAGGTCCAGTAATCGACGAATTCGGGGCGTTGCAGGAGCGATTCGATCAGGAGGTCGCGTTTGTCGGGCTGGGAGCTGGCGAGGAAGCTGCGGACTTCGTCGGCGGTGGGGAGCGTGCCGATGGTATCAAGGTAGGCGCGGCGAATGAAGACAGGGTCGCTGCAGCGAGG
This sequence comes from Planctomycetota bacterium, assembly GCA_046074585.1. Lineage (GTDB taxonomy): Bacteria > Planctomycetota > Planctomycetia > Planctomycetales > Planctomycetaceae > SXXK01. Next base: position 7,663 of record JBJTOM010000317.1, read on the forward strand.
TGACGGGGCGAGATTGAGCCGTTGCAGTTGCTGGAGGACGTGCAGGTCAATGAGGTTTCTTTGGGGGGCGGTTGAGTAGACTTCGGGTGAGACGGAGTTTGGGAAGGGGACAGTGATGGCGGCAATGACGATCCGGCTGGAGAACCAGGCGGTGACAGCGCCTTCACCGGAACCAGCAACCTGTACAACGCCACTGTCATCGACACTGGCGACGGCTTCTGCGGCGGAGGTGAAGCGGGCGAACTGCGTGACGTCTTCCGTCCGGCCATCTGCATAGTGGGCGCGAACGAGCAGGGGTTGCTGCTGACCTTTGCGGAGGATCACGCGTTCGGGGATGATTTCCAGTTTCTGCAGGGCGGGTTCGTCGGCGACAGGTCCTGGGGCACCTTCTGCGATCCATTCGGCAAGGATTTTGTAGCTGGTGGAATCCGGCTGTAGCTGCAGCCCGCCTCGATGCGGGACCGTCATGGTGGGTTTGGTGAGCAGCAGACTGGAGGTGGGTTCGAGCAGTTCGATGCGTCGTCCCTGCTGCTGCTGGACGATGGTGAAGAAATCGCGGTCGGGGTCATATCCGCGGAGCGAAAGTCTGAAGCCGCCTTTGCCGGCGAGGGCACCATGACAGGCGCCGGAGCTGCAGCCCTGGCGTGCCAGCACAGGCTCGACGTGGCGGCGGAAGGACCAGCCGGAGTCGGACGGCATACCGGAGACGGTGACTTTGGCCGGGGGACTTTGCGGTGCACCGGCGATGCGAATCAGGGTGCTGCCGTTGGCTGCGGGAATGAGCCGACGCCCTTCGACGCGAACAATTTCAGGATGGTCGCTGGTGAGCAGGATGGAGTCGGGTGCGGGACCTTCGGCCTGACCGTTGCGGAACGTTTCGACGAGGACCTGTTGAGTGAGCCCGGGGGTGGCGAGGGCCAGTTCAGCGGGGAGGATGCGGAGTTCGTCGTCGGCGCGGGCTATGTTCCAGGGGCTGCAGGCGAACAGGCAAAAGCAGACGGAGGTGGTCCTGATCAGGTTGTTCAAGGGCATTTCAGAGGCTCCGAAGGTCGCCTGGCGAGTCGCGGATGGCAGGTATCTTCGGGGAGCGGGCGAGGGAATTCAACTGAAATGCGGCGGGGATCAGGCGGACTTTCCGGAGTGGATTCTGGGGTGCTCGGCGATTCGCGGGAAGGTGCTGAGCATGAGGCGGAGGATTTGTCGGTCATCGGAGCCGACGTGGAGACCCGGGAACGCATGGGGGCTGAAGGTGCTGCGAATCTCTTCGAGCAGGAACTGCCAGGCGACAGCGTCGGGAGCGGGGAGGTGGCCCGCGAGTCGCTGTTGGGCGTTGCGCTGGGCTTCGTCGGGGTTGTAGGCGAGTGACCAGAGATCGTGGCGGGCGATCACATCACAGCAGAGCAGATCTGCCCAGGATTCGGTGTGTTTGCGAAGATCCTGAACCATGAATCGCTGGGGGGCAGCGAGCGATTCGTTGTGAATGACCAGTTCGGCGGTGCGGCGCCGAAGCGTCTGGTAGCCACCGAGAAGATTGCGGGCGAGGGCTTCGGTTTCGTGGCGGCGGTTGAAACGGTCAGCGGCGATGAGCAGCAGCAGCCAGACGCGAGCGGCGAATTCGTTGAGGAAGATCTGTTGGGCAAGATCTGTCAGGGGGTGGGGGGCGGATGCGTTGCAGAGGGTATGCCGCCGCGAGGGTGGCGGTGTGCAGAGGAGGTTTGCGGAGTGGTCGGCGAGCAGTCGCATCCAGCGATTGAAGCGATTGCGGCTGTGAACGTAGTAGTCGCCGATGGTCTGAACGGGAATGGATTCGCGTCTTTCGATGAAAGAGCGACTGTGCGCGGACATCAGCGCCGCGATTTCGGGCAGATTGGAAAGTTTCACAGGACCAGACCCCAGGCAGTGAGACGGTGTTGAGAAAGGGCAACAACACGCTGTGGGGTTCTGAAATGCAAAACTGGTGCCGGAGTCCGGGCGGGTGGCTGGCGGATGAGGATTTCAGCAATTCAGCCGGGATTTTTCGAAGCGGACGAGCCAGCAGAGGTCTGGGTGGCAGGTGTGTGATAGCCAGGTCAAACAAAGTGTTATTGACGGTTTGGACTGTGTTGCGTTTTGGCAACGAGGTTTGGGGATCAGGGGCCGAAGAGTGTGGTCACGAACTGCTCGATGATATTGACCAGCAGAATATTGCTCCACGGATCTTCAGTGAATTCGCCGAAGCCAACGGCCGGGTCAGACTCTGGCTGGATGGTGGTGATGTAGGGATCTTCTTCGGGAATCGGCAGGCTGGTCCCATCATCCGGCCCCGGGCCTTCATCATCACTGATGACGTCGACCTTGAGGGTGAAGCTGAGTGCGGGCATGGCGGAACGGTCGCAGGTGATCCCCGTGGTCACGAGATAGTATTCGCCGGCCGGGAGCCAGACGAACATGCTTCCGGTGGCTCCGGCGATCACTCCCACGGCCTTGACGGATTCGCCGGTGGCGGCGTCAATCAGGTTGAGTTGCAAACCCTGGCGATCAGCACCCGCGCCAGCGCCAAGATCGATGCGGAACAGCTGAGATTTGTTGGACGTCAGCAGAACGGTTCTGCGCTGCCCGAGGATCACGCTGGACTGCAGCACGGTGGTCATCTGGGCGGCCGCGGTGGAGAAGTTGGCGGTGAGTACGTAGTTTCCGGAGGTGGCCGTGGCGTTGGGGGTGGAGCGGACGCAGATGAGGTAGGTTTCGGAAGCAACGGGCTGCTGCACCTGGAGCTGAATCGTGCCGTCTGCATTTTTGATCATGCGGGCAGCGAGCCGATCGCCGGCGGAATTCATCACATAGAGTTCAGCGCTGACAGGTGTTGCACCGAGGGGCGCAAGATCCACGTTGAGCACTCCGCCGACGACAGCCGGAGCCTTGATGGTGTAGAAGTCACGATCTGCAGCGGAGGACAGCGAGGCCACCGCTTCATACTGGGTATTCAGAGTGAAGCCGAGTGCCGTGGTGAGTGCGGTGGCGGACGCCGGGGTTTCGTTCTGAGTGGATTCGGGATCCACCAGGGTCGAGCTGAGTGCCTGCAGGATGGCAGCGGATTCCGTGTTGGCTACGCGTCGCTTGACAGTGTAGGGGTCAGCGTCGTGCGGGACGGGGATCACGGACGCCAGCTGACTGGGGGAACGGAAATCGAGGTCCAGCCGATAGTCACCGACCGAAAATGCCGTGTTGTTGTTTTTCCGCACTGTGACGAAGTACGTTTCGCCGGCGGCCAGCTGATTGAGGCTGATGCGAACGTTGTTGCGGAAGATGCTTTCGGCGCGCTGCAGATCCAGACGCGTCCCGCCGGAGGTGCGAACTTCGATTTCAGAATCCAGCAGGCTGATACCAGCAGCCCAGAGCGTGACAGTGGCGGATGTTTTCCCGGGAAGTGTCTGGAAGGAATAGACATCGATGTCGCTGGAGTCTTTGAGACTGCCGGGTACCTGAAGCCTTGCCGCGGAGGTAGCCGAACTGTTGAAGGTGAGGGGAGTGGCGGTGGCGACGGTATTGTTGGCCGTCGTCTCGAAGGGATCCTGACGAACACCGTAGACAGCCTGAACGGCCGCGATGTCGGCCGCTGTGAGGTAGCTGCGGGGGCCGGTGTAGGTGGGCGTCATTACCGGCCCGGTGCCGGTGCTTTCGCCGATGGACAATGAATGGCCGAGTTCATGCAGGGCGATGGTGTAGAGGTCTGCAGTGCCTGCGAGCGACTGTGCGTTGGTACCGGTGGTGGCATGCTGCGAATTGGCGTTGGCGACAGACCATGTCTGAGTACTGTCGAGCAGAATATCGCCGCCCCACGTACCGGAGATGGGCAGGTTGGCCACAGCGCTGGCAATGACATTCTTTTGGGGAAATGCGCCGATGCGAATTTCGCCAAAGCGAGGATCGTTGGTGGCCAGCCCGACCGCCCCGAAACTGTCGCTGCGGTCGGGGACCAGTCCGATATTGATGTTGGCGTTTTCGGCCCAGGATTGGGCAGCGCGGAGAATGGTTGTTTGCCATTCAAGCCGGGGCGCGACCGCATCGAGCGTGGTGCGAATGTTGTTTTTCGCGGAACCAACTGGGGTGTTTTCAGCAGGAAAGCTGATGCTGATGCCGCGCGGGTCGGCCCACGCGTTGCCGAAGGCAGCGAGGAGTTGTCGGTCTTCAAGCTGTTCGGCGGTTGAGACAATGGCTGCCGGTGATTTGAAGGAACCGCCGCGGTTGCGTTTGTGCCAGGCCATACCGATGACTTTCTGGAATCGCGGAGCTGATCGTGCCGGAAGTGCAGGCGAGCACGCGTAAATCCGCTGGTTGGGAGAAGAAGGCCACAATGCCTGGTTCACCCGCCAGAAAATTCAGAAGAATTCGGCAAACCGATCGAGAAAGTCAGTTGTCGGGGAGTTTTTTGGCCTCCAGCAGCCATGCCGTGCGACGGATGATGACGAATGCCGGATCTGCTCGCAGTGGAGCCAGATCGGGGTCGGTTTCCAGCTTTGCCGCGCCGTAGCCGGCCGCGATGGCTCGGGTGAGCCAGTGCAGGGCCTGTGGTCGGAGCTCGGGGCGGTTCTGAGAACAGAGCGACCAGGCGGAAGCGACCTGGAACATCAGTTCAGCGGAGATGGACTGGCGGACATTCAGCAGAGCGCGGATATCGGCGATGGATTGTTCGGTATTTCCCAGACGGGCGTGGAGCACAGCGCGTCCGGCCAAAGCTTTCTGGAAGGTGGGGTGAAACTGGAGCAGACGATTGAGTGTGGCGAGGGAATCCGGTTGCCGCTGCAGTTGCTCGGACAACACATGGGCCATGGTCTGCAGCGTTCGCGTGCGGGGGCCGAAACGTTTTTCGGCCGCCTGAAGTTCTTCGAGTGCTGTGGCGGGGTCGACGGCGATCCATGCTGAGGCGCGGGCGACGGAGTCTTCGAGGGAGTTTGCTGTCAGCTGCCGTGCCTGGTGGAAATCGGCGTCGGCCAGTTCCCTGTGTTTCAGTTTTTCATGAATGCGGGCCCGGATTAAGTAGCAGCGGCTGGATGTCGGGCGGAGCTGGATGGCTTTGGCGAGGTCATCGAGTGCGCCGTCGAAGTTCTTCTGCCCCTGGCGGGCAAAGCTGCGCTGCAGCCAGGCATCGGTGAGCTGGGGGTTGTTTTCGAGTGCCGTTGTAAAGTCGTCCTCAGCTTCGTGATATCTTCCCTGAGCAATCAGGGAGGATCCACGGTACAGCAGGGCAGATTCAAGGCCGGGCAATTCATTCAGGATCGTTGAGAAGTCGGCGGACGCTTCGCGGAACTGCCCCAGCCGGTGGTGCAGATGTCCCTGGAGCAGCCAGTGAAATGTCCTGAGGCAGTCGGGTGGCGCTGTTTTCTCCAGGAGTTGCAGACTGTCTTCGTCCCGTCCCTGATTTGCAAGGCGGACAGCAGCGAGCATGTCATCGAGCCCGGGAATGGATGTGGTTTCCGGGAGTCCGGACAGGGCGATGAGTGCTGAACTTTCTTCATCCGCGGGCTGCTGAGCAGATTTGAGGAGACAGGCGGCCCACGAGCTGCTGTTGAGATTCCGGGGCAGTACAGAGAGGATGCTGCGAATCTGGGCGGCGCTGACGGGCGTGTTCTGTTCAGCGGTTTGGCTGGCAGTGGTCAGGTGCTGTCCACTGCGCAGTTCCTGGAGCCGGGCGTGAGCGGCGACGATTGTGAGGAAGGTGAGGCTGCAGCGGGCTTCGGAACGTTCGGCTTCTGTCAGTCTGGGTTCAATCGAGCCCCATCTGTCTGCGAAGAGTTCGTCTGGCTGACAGCCGACGGCAGCGATGATGGATTGCAGGACCTGTGCGGACGAGGGAGTGGCCGAGGAGCTGTTTTCCATGGCGCTGTAGAACAGCGTGGAGCATATTTTTTCGGAGACAGCCGTGAGATTTTCACGGGCGGTTGTGGCGATCAGCTGCAGTTGTGCCTGGCGGGCGGACGCCAGCCACAGGCCAAGGACCGCGATGACCATGCAGGCGAGAGCTGTAATGAATCCCCCCGAGAATGCTCGCGGATATCGCCGCAGGGTCTTGGGGAGCTGGCCTGTCCAGAGCGATTCGCGGACGCGTTTGAGCGGCTGGTTGGCAATTTCGTGATCGATGTCTGCGAGGAGTTCGACGGCGGTTGGATAGCTGCCGGACGAACCGGGCGCGAGGCAGGCGGAGATGATGGTTCGCAGTCCTGGCGAGCCGTTGCCGGCTTTGAATTCCGGCTGCTGGTCATGGCTGGCGAGTGCGGCCTGGAGTTCCTGTGGAGTGGTGTTGGCAGCCGGGCGAAACGGCAGTCGGCCTTCGAGGATCTCGAACATGATCACGCCCAGAGCGTGAATATCGTATTCGGGGCGCGGTGGGCCAGCTGACTGGGTGAGCAGTTGCTGGAGTTGTTCGCGGGCGAGGTACGGCATTGTTCCCCCAACCCACGCGCGCTGCCGTGATTCGGTGCTTTGCGACAGGTTGAAGTCGATCAGAGCCGGTTCGCCGTCATTGCGAATGAGAATATTGGCAGGTTTCAGGTCTCCGTGCACAAGTCCGCGCTGGTGAGCGTGCGCGAGGGCACTGGCCAGTCGGCGGAAGATCCACAGTGCCAGCCGACTGCTGTTCATGCTTTGAAGCTGCAGCAGGGGCCCGGAAGCCGCCTGGTGCCAGCGTCGGAGCGACTGGACCACATCGGTCGTGGGATTGTTGAGTCCGACTGGCAGGGAGTCATCGCGGGACGTCAGCCGTGTCTGGGCGGCTTCGATGGAACCTTTGAGACTTTCGCCGGTGCGGTGTGGAGGGCTTTTGACTTCTCTGAGCCAGCGGGCGAGTGTGGTGGCCCCGCTGTAGGGCATGCACAACACCCAGCGACCTTCGGCTTCATGGCAGGAATACAGCGGCACGATCCCCGTATGCTGCAGACGCGACAGGTTGTACGGTTCCTGCATGGGGCGGTCAACAACCTTGGCTGCCACGTACCGACGTCCCAGCGACGTCTGTCGTGCCAGATAAACCCGGCTGAATGCGCCCTCTCCAAGCAACGCAACCAGTTCGAAGTCCCCGATTCGCTCGGACGGATGCGGAGTGGTGGCTGGGGCAAAGGAATTTTCGCCGGGCATCAGGTGAGAACTGATGAAGGAGGCCGTCGATGGAAATTCCACGTGACCAGAGGTTGTGGTGACCTGTGTTTCGGACTGCAGTTCCCTGAACCACGCCTCGGATTCCACACCTCGGAAACCCGCCCAGCGGATCAGCGGACAGGTCCTGCGGCGGAGCTTGCGTACCCGGTAATCCTCGAAACAAATCGCCACCACATGGGAGGCATCCCGCTGCAGATCCGGAAATCGAGTGAAGTAGCTTTGCAGGTCCACATCACCCCCTGCCGAATAGCGCCGGTCGATGTCGACGCGGATCAGTTCGACAAGCAGCTGAGGATCATTCGACAGACCAGCTGATTCAGCGACCTGCTGAATGAGATCAGCTGCCTCCGACCGCCATTTCTGTTCGAAATGTTCGATCGCGTCATCGATGGCCTGCAGCTTTTCTGCGGCAGTAGTCATCTGCACCTCAAACGAGAAACGACGGGCGAAACGGCTGACAAGACGGCCGGCTGTCAGGGGCGTACCACTGCCCGAACACACGGCCGTGAAGATCCTCCCCAGAGTTGGTTGTAACACCCTTTTCGAGAAAATCCAGCCGCCGTCATTCTGGCAGTGTTCTGAACTGGAAAGGCCCGTATTCCCTGGAAACCCGCCATTTTTTGCCTGAGACGGCGAAATTCATTCGGTTTCTTCGGACTCGTCGCATTCCTGAAGCAGACGATCAGACAGTTTTTCGCGGATTCGCTGGAGCGTCCGTTCAATCGTCCGTCCACTGCGGCCGACACGCTCGCTGATCTCCTCCACCGTAAAACCCTGCACTCGCAATTCCACGATTTCCCGCTCCTGCGGTTGCAGAAACTCAATCGCCTCGCTCAGTGAACTTTCAAACTGCTGCTCGGAAACGGCGGCTGCAATCTGCTGCGATGACGGCGGTTCACCGTCCTGTCCCGGAAATGAGTTGGCCGACACGCTGCGGTCACGACTGGCTTTGCGACGCACCTTGTGGATGGCAATAATCGCCAGCAGACTCCACAACGAATTGCCCTCGGGGGCCTGGTACGAGCCAGCCGAAACCCCCCGAAACAGACTGCGGAAGGCACTTTGCACAATATCGTCCGGCTCAAGGGTCCGGCGAATTCCCGCAGACATCTGGCGATCGGCCAGCCCATGCAGGCGTGCTGCATAGCGTCGGTACAGTTCTGTTGCTGCACCTTCATCCCCCCGACGAAGGCGGGACACCAGTGTGCGGTCAGTGGGCTCGTCGGAATTTTGCAGATGCTGCGAATCGTCCGGGGATGTCATGCCATATGTCCAGCAATGGTCGGGCGGTTACAAGGGCAAACCGTAAGAACTGCAGACACAAACGTCATCAGAAAAACAGCTCTAAACCATGAAATCCTTGATTTTTTTGATCCCCACATCAGCCTGGGCGCCCAAACGTCCCGATTTCCTGGATGTGAATCATCTGCACAAACGGTAACCTTATTCACCCTTCCCCCTGCTGTCATTCCCGCTCTCTCCAAAAATGTCCTGCACCCGCCCATCCCCCAAATCCAGCCGATACATCAACTGGTTGTAGTTGTACCTGGGTGTCGGCGGTGAATTTGTGAACATATTCGTGTACGTGCCTTCAAACAGGATGCAGCGTCCCGCCTGCTCGTCAAATTCCACGTGCTGACACGGGTTGTAGAAGGACTGGCCCGGGTGAGTCGCAACCCGCAGGGCTTTTGTGAATGGCCCCTGCGGACTGTCCGCCTCTGAGTAGTAAACTTCCCCTAAAAACGACGCCTCACCCCGTTCCCAGTGCTGCGCGTTGGCAATCAGGATCCAGCGGTTCCGCCACGCGTTCCAGCAGACACTGCCGCCGTGCATGAGCACTCGCTGACCGGGCTTCCCGGCGTTTTCAGGAAGAAATCGGAGCTCCTCCGGCTGCACCAGTCCCTCACGCAGCCAACGCTGCTCAAGCTGCTGACTGACGGGCACCGCATTCTTCCAGCCCCAGTCCAGCTGACCATCGGGGGTGCGGGCAGGTTGAAGCGTGCGGGGATCCGTTCCCGGAGTGACGCAAGTCCACGCTTCCCATGCGTCGGGTCGACTGATCGCGTGCAGCTCAGCCGGAACCCGCACTGTCGGAAAGGGGTTGCCGCAGACCAGATACAGCCGTCCGTCAATCATCTGCCGGATCGGGTGGGCCTGCAACAGTCGCCACGTGTCTTCCAGCGGCAGGTCACTCAGCCGTTCAAAGGCAGCGGCCTGATCATTCCAGACCAGATGTCCCTGCTGCAGAGGTTCCTGCAGTCCGCGCCGCCGGGAATAGCTGCAGACCATGCGTTCGCGGCCGGCTTCATCAGGAAGGACCGCCAGCCCCTGAATCCAGACCACGCCCTCCGATTCGGGCAATTGCACCATGGCGCGTGCGAAGCCGTCGGGATTGGTGAAGTATGTCAGATTGATGCCCGCAGACGCCGGGAGTCCTGCTGATCCCGGCAGATCGCTCACCGCGCCCGCCGTACGAAACAAGCCGAGCGGATATGCGAGGCGGCTGGTGTCGCCCCAGAACCAGTGCAGTCGCCCCTCGTAGACGACGGTCTGAACAGAATCCTGCCCAACGACAAGTCCGTTGCTGAGCGGATGCTGAATCGGTGCTTTGTGCTGCAGCAGCAGGCTGTCGCGGTACAGGTCCCGGCCGGTGATTCGATAGAGTCGTTCTGCGATGTTGAGGCGTTCGAGTGAAATCGTGATCTGTTCACCGGGTTGGACCGTGATTCGTACGCCTTCGATCCCGAACCCGTCCTTTTCAGCCTGATAGCCGGGTGAGCGGGGTTTGAGAAACAGTGTTTGTCCGCGCAGCTGAGGTTCATTCAGAGCGACTCGGCCAGCATTGTCGGTCACATACACCACATCATCAACGGTGATCAGTTCGACAAGCGGGATTCCGCGGCCAGTGGCGGAATCCGTCACCTGGATTTCCATGAGTTCATCGGCCGCGCAGCACGCGTTCAGGGCCAGCAGCACAACAGCCGCCAGCGGATACAGTTTTGCAGTCACCATGATTTGCCTCCGACCGTTCACCCTACGCAACCGTGGCGACCCGATCAACCACACCCGGAAACTTCCCGATAATTGGCCTTCAATTGGCCCTCATTTCACGTGACTTCAACGGCCCTGGCACGGTATGCTTTGCTCAGCCCCGAGCTTTCACCCGCCTCCCGTCCTCCGCAGTTCGGACCCACCCATGACGAACTCGGTTTCTGCCCGACACGTTCCCCGCCGACGCTGCCTGCATGCGGCTTCGCAGTTTGCAGGTCTTGCCGCGTCCATCATGCTTCACGAAGAAGCAGCCCGGTCGGCTCAGGACCCGGCCCTGGCGTCCGCTACCGCTCCACCCGAAAATCCCCCTGGCGTCGGGGGTACACTCAGGGTTCTGCACCACCCCCCCAGGGCGCGTCGTGTGGTGCAGCTGTTCATGGGCGGCGCGGCCAGTCACCTCGATCTGTGGGACTACAAACCGCAGCTCGAAAAACACCACGGCGAAGCCTCCAGTTTCGGCGAAAAAGTCGAAGCCTTCCAGAACGGGCTCGGGCCGTGGATGAAATCTCCGTTCACCTTCCGTCCCTACGGACAATCCGGCAAGTTTCTCAGCGACGTCGTCGAACCGCTCGGCGCCGTTGTCGATGACATCGCGTTTATCCACAACATGTCAGGCCGCACAGGCGTACACAGCCAGGCCACTTATCTGCAGTCCACTGGATTTGATCGACCGGGCTTTCCCGGAATGGGGGCGTGGATCACCTATGCCCTCGGATCGCTCAACGAAAACCTGCCCACATTCGTCGTGCTTCCCGATCATCGGGGATTCGCCAGCAACGGTCCCCGCAACTGGGCCTCTGCCTTTCTTCCGGCCTCCAATCAGGGGACGATCATCTTCCCGCAGCGGGACCAGCCCATCGAAGACCTCCATGCATCCGCCGATTACCTCACAGGCGCAGCCGAAGCCGACGGTCGCCAGCTGCTGCAGCAGCTCAATGCCCGCTACAATTCGCAGCGTTCCGCTGACACGCGTCTCGAATCACGGCTCAGGTCCTACGAGCTGGCCGCCCGCATGCAGCTCAGCGCTCCGGAAGCCTTCGATCTTTCTCAGGAAACAGCAGCCACCAAAGCTATGTACGGCCTGGCCGAAACCGGCACATCGTGGCCTGCGGAAATCAATATCCCCGAAGAGGCCGACTATTTCGGTCGCAAATGCCTGATCGCCCGCAGACTGCTCGAACGCGGCGTCCGCTTCATTCAGATCTGGAGCGGCAACGACAATGGCTTCCCACGTCGCAACTGGGACAGCCACGAAGACATCGAACGCGACCACAGGCCACTCGCGATGGGCATGGCCATCGGCACCGCCGCACTCCTCAGGGATCTCAAACAACGCGGACTCCTCGACGACACCATCGTCCTCTGGACAACCGAATTCGGACGCATGCCCTCCACTCAGGGCAGCAAAGGCCGCGATCACAATCCGTGGGTCTTCACCAACTGGCTCTGTGGCGCCGGAATTCGTGGCGGCATCAGCCACGGCCCGTCCGACGAATGGGGCTACAAGCCGCTCGATCGCAGCAACCCCACACAAGTCTACGACGTCCATGCCACCATTCTGCATCTGCTCGGCATCGACCACACCCGACTCACCGTGCGGCATGACGGTGTTGACCGCAGACTCACCGATGTGCACGGACACGTGATCCCGGAAATCCTCAGCTGACCACCACGGGTGCCGCATGCAATCAACTCCACTGTTCCCTCCCGTGGCCACGCACCAATCTGTCACAGCAGCGCAGCTGTGCGTCCCCCGCCACTTCGTCGCACTGCTGTCCTGCCTGCTCTTCTGCAATGCCCTGTCCGCTGACGATCTTTATCAGCGTGAAATCCGACCGCTGCTGGCACAGAAATGCGCAGCCTGCCATGGAGTGCTCCGGCAGGCCGCAGGGCTCCGGCTGGACTTCGGCAGCGGGATTCACCACGGTGGAGAATCCGGTCCGGCCGTCACTCCCGGCGCTCCTGAACTCAGCCTGCTCCTGCAGAAAGTAACCGCCACCGACCAGACGCAGCGCATGCCCCCCGCCGGCGAAGGTGAACACCTTAACCCCCGGCAACTGGAACTCCTCAAAACATGGATCGCCGCAGGAGCTCCTTATCCGACCGATGAACAGCCGCCGGCGGATCCCGCAGCCTGGTGGTCCTACAAACCCCTCCATTCGCCCCCGATCCCGGACGTCAATCACAATCCGTGGGTCCGCAATCCGATTGATGCATTTGTCCTGCAGCAGCATCTGCAGCAAGGACTCACAGCGTCCCCGGAAGCCCGCCCCGAAGTCCTGCTCCGCCGCGTCTATCTTGATCTGCTCGGCATCCCGCCCACCCGCGCGGAACTGCAGGCGTACCTCGCTGATACCGACCCCGACCGCTACGAAAAAGCTGTCACTCAACTGCTCGATCGACCCGAATACGGACAGCGCTGGGGACGGCACTGGATGGACGTCTGGCGTTACAGCGACTGGTACGGCAGCCGTGGCATCAACGAGATTCGTTACAGCCAGCGACACATCTGGCGCTGGAGAGACTGGATCGTTGAATCACTCAACGCCGACAAACCCTACGACCGCATGCTCCAGGAAATGCTCGCCGGCGACGAACTCGCCCCGGCCGACCCCGATGTGCTCCGCGCCACCGGCTTCCTCGGACGCAACTGGTACAAGTTCGACCGCAATGTCTGGATGTTCGAGACCGTGGAACAAACTGCTCAGGCGTTCCTTGGCCTGACACTCCGCTGTGCTCGCTGCCACGATCACAAATTCGATCCCATCACCCACGAAGACTATTACCGCTTCCGGGCATTCTTCGAACCGCACGATGTCCGCACCGATCCGGTCTCCGGCAATCTCGACACAGACAAGGACGCGACGCTGGGGCTCGTGCTGAAGGAAGGTGTCGCACGCGTCTTCGACCGGGAACTCGACGCCCCCACATTCCTCTTCGAACGTGGCGATAACCGTTACCCGGACAAGTCCCGGCCCATCACGCCCGGCGTCCCCGCACTGCTCGGCGGATCCCTCCAGATCACCCCCGTCAACCTGCCTGTGGAAGCATGGTACCCACACCTCCGACCAGCCGTGGCCAATTCCATGCTGCAGCGCGCTGAACAACTTGTCAGCGAACGTCGCCAGCTCCTTGAGCGGGCCACCACTGCCGCCCTCGCCGCCGAAACCGCCGCCAGCCAGGCCGAAGCCGCCGAAGCCGCCAACAGCAGCTCCGGACAGCCCGCCACTCCACCGCAACCCGTTCTTCACGACACCTTCCAGCAACAATCTCCGCTCTGGAAAGTTGTCAGCGGCGACTGGATATGGCAGGATGGAGTGCTCCGGGAAAAGGCCGTCACCAGCTTTGCCACACTCACTGCGGAACCCGTCCTGCCCCGCAACTTCGAGGCCACCATCCGCTGGCGAACACTTCAGCCCGGCTCCTATCGCTCTGTCGGTTTCAGCTTCGATTATCTCAACACCGGTGACTCCCAGGACGTCTACACCAGCACAGGCGACTCCGCCCAAACCATTCAGGCCTTCCATCGACTCAACGGCCAGCAGCAGTATCCTCCCGCAGGCATCGTGAACACTCCACTGCAGGTGGGTCAGGAAACGCGAATTGACATGACAGTCCGCGACCAACAGCTCATCATTCGGCTCAACGGAGAACAGAAGCTGGACTACATCATGCCCACCCCGCGCCGCGATGGCCGGTTTGCTCTGTGGGTGCATCAGGGCAGCGCAGAGTTTCTCGAAGTCACCATCAGGCCGATCATTCCAACCGCCACCAGTCTTCGCAGTGTCGCCCGACAACAGCAGGCCGCGACAGGCACCGCAGCCGCCGCCGTCGATGCGGCCCGCGCCGACCTCGAAGCACTCCGCGCACGACTCGCCGCTGAAAATGCCCGCAATCGCGATCTGCCCGCCTCCGCAGGACTGCCACTCGCAGTCGCTGCAGCCCGCGCTGAAAAACAAGCCGCCATCGCCGTAGCCCACACAGAACGGATCACCGCCCAGAATCTGCTCGATGAAACCCGGCTCGCTGAGGCCGCTGCCGCTGCTGCCACCAACTCCACCAACTCCACCAACTCCACCAACTCCACCAGCGGTACCTCCCCGATTCCGGTCGCCCCAGCCCCGGCCCCCCCACCACCTGACTCCCCCGCTGTCGCCGCGGCCCGCAAAAAGGTCGACGAAATCCTCGCCCGCATCGCCACACTCGAAGCTCAACGCGATTCCGGCTCCGCCGAATTCACGCCCATCGCCACCTCCTGGCCCAAAACCTCCTCCGGTCGCCGACTGGCACTCGCCCGCTGGATCACGGCCCCTCAGAATCCCCGCGCCGCCCGCATCGCTGTCAATCACATCTGGCTGCGGCATTTCGGCGAAGCACTCGTCCCCAGTGTCGCCAATTTCGGACTCAACGGCAGCCAGCCGTCTCACCCCGAACTGCTCGACTGGCTCGCTGATCAGCTGATCCGTGAAGGCTGGAAGATGAAGCCACTGCATCGCCTGATGGTGCTCTCCGCCACCTACCGCCAAAGCTCCGCCACAGCACTCGCCGATCCTTCCGCCAATCCCGCAGCCGCACAGCTGCTGGCGTCCGCTCTGAGCATCGATCCTGCCAATCGCTGGCTCTGGCGCATGAACTCCCGCCGCATGGAAGCTGAAGCCGTTCGCGATAGTCTGCTGGCCGCCAGCGGACAACTGGATCTGTCCCATGGCGGACCAGAGATTCCTGAACAGCAGATGCAGCAGATTCCTCGACGCAGCCTGTATTTTCGCAACACCCCCAACGAAAAAGCCCCGCTGCTGGAAGCCTTCGACGCAGCCAATCCCAACGAATGCTACCGTCGCCAGTCCAGCGTCATCCCCCAGCAGGCACTCGCCCTGCTCAACAGCGGTCTGGCCATCGACGCGGCGCGGCGCCTTGCCGAACAGCTGCAAACCATAGCCACCGCCAGCGACGGACAGCTCAGCCAGCACACCTATATATCTGCCGCGTTCGAAACGATTCTCGCACGACCGCCGGCCGCTGCCGAAATCACCGCCTGCGAAGCGTTTCTCTCCGACCCAGCCGCCGCCGTCAGCACCGCCACCTACTCCGCCGGACCCGAGACAGCCCGACTGCCAGGCTCCACCGATCCCCGCCAGCGCGCCCGCGAAAACCTCCTGCTGGTGCTCTTCAGCCACAATGACTTTGTCACCATTCGCTGACGGCACCACCCCCTCAGAGTCCAGACATGCCCGCCGCCACTCCAGTATTTTCCGCCTCGCCCCGGACACACGGGAATCCCGCGGGCCCCCGTCGTCCGTCCCGTCGCAGCTGTCTCGCAGACGTGGGCATGGGCGTCACCGGACTCGCTCTGGGTTCCCTGCTGGCCGGTGACGGCGTGGCACGTGCGGCGTCCCCTGCCGGCTCCGGCGAAGAGCTGCCATCGCTGGTCCGCGCTCCCAAAGCCAAAAGTGTCATCTGGTACTTTATGCTCGGTGGCACCAGTCACCTCGAAAGCTTTGACTACAAGCCGGCCATCAATCGCTTCGCCGGTCTGACAGTCGACGAATCCCCCTACCGCAGCACAGTGCTGGATTCGCCCTTCTACCGAAAGAATGTCCGCGACTTCGCCGGCACGCCACGTGCGCTGATGGCACGTCTCTATCCGCTCCAGACGCGTTTTCGCAAACGCGGAGAATGCGGCATGGAGGTCAGTGACTGGTGGCCTCACGTGGGCGGCTGCGCAGATGACCTCGCCGTGGTGCGGTCCGTCTGGACCACCGACAACGACCATGCAGCCCAGCTGCAGTTTCACACGGGCCGTCACATTTTCGACGGGTTTCATCCGTCCATCGGCTCGTGGGTCAGCTACGGACTCGGATCGCTCAATCGGAACCTCCCGGAGTTTGTCGTGCTGGGGGGCGGTCCCGGTGATTGCTGCGGGGGTTCAGGTGCTCACACCGCCAGTTACCTGGGACCGGAGTTTGCCGGGATCCCGCTCTCCCTCGATCCCGCCAGCCCGCTCGCCTTCGCCACTCCCGGCCCCAGCGTTTCACGGGGCGAACGCGAACGTCAGCTGCAACTCCTGCGACAGCTCAACGGCCTGGCCGGCGTCGAATACCCCGATGACCCCGCCATGCGCGCCCGCATTCAAAGCTACGAACTGGCATTTCGCATGCAGACCTCCGTCCCGGACCTCGTGCAGCTCAGCGAAGAAACCCAGGCCACGCAGTCACTCTACGGACTCAACGACCCCGCCACCGAACGTGTGGGGCGTTTCAGCCTTGCAGCCCGGCGACTGGTGGAACGCGGCGTGCGGTTTGTGCAGATCTACGATGATGGCTGGGATGCTCATTCCCAGCTGCTCAAGAATCATTCCACCCGCTGCCGTGCTGTCGACCAGCCCATCGCCGGATTACTCCGCGACCTCAGACAACGCGGTCTGCTCGACGAAACACTGGTGGTCTGGGCCACCGAATTCGGCCGCACACCCGGGGCCGAAAATTCTGATGGACGTGACCATCACCCCTATGGCTTCAGCATCTGGATGGCCGGTGGCGGAATTCGCGGTGGCGTGGTGCACGGTGCCACCGATGAAATCGGGTTTCACGCCGTCGAAGATCGACACTATGTCACCGACATTCATGCCACCGTGCTGCATCAGCTGGGACTCGACCCACGACAACTGGAGATCCCAGGCCATAAACGGCTGGAAATTGATTTCGGCAACCCGATTCAGGCCATCTGCTGAAATCGCACACACACAAATTTCATGAATTCCCGGGCGTTTCCTGCATCCAGACAAAGCGTCTTCCCGGAACAGCTGTTTATACTCCGCACGCCCCTGGTCCGCCCCTGACTCATCAGAGATCATCTCATGCGGCGCCGTACATTCCTCACGCACAGCCTCCTCGCAGCGGGAACCGCCACGAGCCCCGCCACCCAGCCCGCGCCGTCACCGCCAGCCTCACCACCGCCTGCCCCGATCCCTGTCCCGATCCCGGTCATCGACTGTCACACCCACTTCTACGATCCGCGTCGCCCGGAAGGCATCCCGTGGCCCGCAAAGGACACTCCGCTCTATCGCCCCGTACTGCCCGAACACCTGCGGGCCCAGCCCCGGCATCAACCACTCACCGGCACCCTGGTCGTCGAAGCCAGCTCAAGACTTGAAGACAACGACTGGCTGCTGCAACTCGCCCAGGCAGATCCGTTCCTCGTGGGCATCATCGGTCGCTTCACCGCCACTGCCAGTCCGCTGTCGGACGATTTTCGTTCGCAGGTCCGGCGGTACGCAGCGAATCCGCTGTTTCGCGGCATTCGTGTCGGTTCCAATGCGATCCAGGAATGCCTGGCTCGCAGCGACTGGGCGGCACTCCGGCTTCTGGCCGACCACAATCTGGTTCTCGATGTCAATGGTGGCCCGGACACACCGGGGCTCATCGCAGCGGCCGCCGGTAACGTCCCTCAGCTCCGCTGGATCCTGAATCACATCGGCAACGTGCGGATCACAGCAGACGCGCCACCCGCAGACTGGCAGTCGGGAATCCAGGCCGCCGCCCGACACCCCAACGTGTTCTGCAAAGTCTCAGCACTCGTCGAAGGGGCCGCACGGGATGGCAGCAAAGCTCCTGATGACCCGGAATTCTACCGCCCGTATCAGGATGTGGTCTGGAATGCGTTCGGTGAAGAGCGAGTGATCTATGGAAGCAACTGGCCGGTGTGCGAACGCGCTGCGGATTACCGCACGGTGCAGCGGCTGGCCCTCGAAGATGCCGCCGCTCGCAGCCCCACGGCACTGGCCCGCTTCTGCCACCTGAACGCACGCACCGTCTATGCATGGCCCGAAAGGAAGTCGTCTCAACCCTGATTCCCGCACACCAGAGATTGACACCACAGACACTTCGCCAACCCTGTCCGAAAGTACGTCTCATGCGTCTGTTGTCTGCCCTGTCGGCCGGATGGCCGTCCGCCCTGCTGCTGGTCTCAGCACTGCTCAAACTGACCAGTTCTCTGGGGGCTCAGGAGGTTCTGCCGCTCCCCGCAGCTCTCGTGGCTGAAGGCATCCCGGTGATCCCGCGAACGCTGGCCGAAGAAACCGCCAGGTACACCGAATTCCGGGCGGCCGGTTTTCTTGGCTGGCATCCGCAGCGCCGTGAACTGCTCATTTCAACCCGCTTCGGCAACACCGCTCAGATCCACGAAGTCCGCACCCCCGGCGGTGCCCGCAGACAGCTCACGTTCTTCCCCGAGCCTGTTGCCTCTGCCTCATGGGAACCCCGACAAGCCCGCTCCATCATCTTCAGTCGGGATACCGGAGGAAACGAATTCAGTCAGCTGTACCGTTTTGATCAGGAGACTGGTCGCTCCACACTGCTCACCGATGGAGGCCGGTCACAGAACGGCGGAGTTCTCTGGAATCACGCCCGAACACAGTTCGTCTACTCCACAACGCGGCGAAATGGCACGGATCGTGACCTCTGGCTGATGAATCCGTGGCATCCCGAAACCAGCCGACCACTTGTGGAACTCAGCGGCAGTGGCTGGACCGCTCTGGACTGGGCCCCGGATGATTCCGCCGTGTACGCGCGCCAGTACTTCTCCATCAATCGTTCAGTGCTCTGGCGGATCGATGCAGCAAACGGCTCCCTGCAGGCCCTCACACCCCAGGATCAGGACATCGCCTGGGGCGACGCACGCTGCAGTGCTGATGGCCGGAGCCTGTATGTCACCGCCGATCTGGACAGCGAATTCCGCCGACTGGGCCGTATGAACCTCGAGACACGGCAGGTCGACTGGATGACCAGCGATGTTCCCGCCGACGTGGAAAGCTTTGATCTGTCTCCCAACGGCAGTCGCCTGATTTATGAAACCAACGCAGACGGCATCTCGAAACTCTGGCTGCACACAGACTCCAGTCGCCCAGTTGAGGGACTGCCAGCCGGAGTGATCGGTGGACTGGAATGGCACGACAACGGTATCGACGTCGGCTTCTCTCTCAGTTCTGCCCGCTCTCCCTCCGATGTCTATTCTCTCAATACCAATACCGGCGAAATCTCTCGCTGGACCGAAAGTGAACTGGGAGGACTCAATGCCGCACAGCTCTCTGAACCGCAGCTCATCCGCTGGGACAGCTTCGACAAACTTTCCATCAGCGGGTTCCTGTATCGGCCACCACAGTCATTCACCGGACGCAGGCCCGTCATCATCAGCATTCATGGAGGACCGGAAAGCCAGTCGCGACCGGTGTTTCAGGGACGCAACAATTACTTTCTGAATGAACTGGGCATCGCCCTGATCCTGCCGAATGTGCGTGGCTCCAGCGGTTTTGGAAAGACGTTTGTGGCTCTGGACAACGGGCTGAAGCGGGAAGATTCCGTGAAGGACATCGGCGCACTCCTGGACTGGATTGCCACACAGCCCGACCTCGATCCCCAGCGCATCATGATCACCGGCGGCAGCTACGGTGGCTACATGACCCTCGCCTGTGCCGTCCATTACAACGATCGCATCCGCTGCGCCCTCGATGTCGTCGGTATCTCACACTTCGCCACCTTCCTCCGCAACACCGAATCGTGGCGTCGCGATCTGCGGAGAGCCGAATATGGTGATGAACGTGACCCCCGGATGCTCTCGTTCTTCGAACAGATCGCTCCGCTGAACAACGCCGCACGCATCCAGCGACCCCTGTTCGTCGTGCAGGGAAAAAATGATCCCCGCGTGCCACTTTCTGAAGCCGAACAGATCGTCCAGCGCGTTCGCAGCAATGGAACCCCCGTCTGGTATCTCATGGCCAAAGACGAAGGCCACGGCTTCCGCAAAAAAGACAACACCGACTTCCAGTTCCACGCCACAGTCAAATTCATCCAGGAATCCCTCCTGCGCCCCTGAACCCCCGCTCCCGTCAGGGAGAGCCTGATCGCCCTGACTCGGGAGGGCGAGGCTGGGATGACGAAACGATGTTAAGAACACCGAAAGTCGTCTTTCGGACTCCGCCCCACGTGACAGGGCGTGCAGTGGATGTCAATCCCCCGGTAACAGTGCCTGCCCGCGCGGCCATCTTTTGACGGCACCTGCCGTCAAAAAATAGAGCAGGAGAATGGAGAAAGGAGACTCTCGACTTTCTTCACTCTCCTCCAGTTCCCCTCTCCCCTCCCAGGGGAAAGGGGTCGGGGGTGAGGGGTCAAACGCCCTGCATCACCCTTCACCAGTGCCTTGACATCTCTCCGGCCACTTCCCACTTCCCAGTTTTCACTTCTCACCTCGAACCGTCATCCGGGTCGTTTGAGTACCACGCTTCCTCACCGGCGCGGCTCGATGGTGGCGCTGGCAGCGTCCGTCGCCCGCGCACTGCCGTCCGGCGGATCAGTTGCTCTTTACCGGGGGACTGACATGCCCCGCATGCCTCCACAACTTTTCACTCAGCCGGGAAGCAGCCTGGACGTCGGAGAGATGGTGTCGAGGGTTCTCTGAACCGCACGGTCAATGGCATTGACTGGCACCGATGGTGGCGAAGAAGTCGTTGCCTTTGTTATCGACGAGGATGAAGGCGGGGAAGTCGACGACCTCGATCTTCCAGATGGCTTCCATTCCCAGTTCCGCAAACTCGACGACTTCGACAGAGCGAATGTTTTCCTTTGCGAGGATGGCTGCGGGGCCGCCGATGCTGCCGAGATAGAAGCCACCATGCTGCTGGCACGCTCGAGTCACTTCGGTGCCGCGGTTGCCTTTGGCGATCATGACCATGCTGCCCCCGCGGGACTGAAACAGGTCGACATAGGAGTCCATACGGCCGGCGGTGGTGGGACCAAAGGAACCGCTGGGGTAACCTGGCGGAGTTTTTGCCGGACCTGCGTAGTAGACGGGATGATTTCGAAAATAGTCCGGGAGCGGATGTCCGGCATCGAGGCGTTCGCGGAGTTTGGCGTGAGCGATATCGCGGGCGACGACGATGGGGCCGTTGAGCAGCAGCCGGGTGGTGATGGGGTGTCGGTTGAGTTCTGCGAGGATGTCCGGCATGGGGCGATTGAGATCGATGCGCACGGCACCCGTGTCGCGACTTTCACGAAGCGTTTCAGGGATGTACTGCAGCGGGTTGGTTTCGAGTCGTTCAAGGAACACGCCGTCCGGGGTAATTTTACCTTTGGCCTGACGATCGGCGCTGCAGGAGACACCGATGCCGACCGGGAGCGACGCTCCATGACGGGGAAGTCGTATGATCCGCACGTCGAGTGCAAAATAGCGACCACCGAACTGGGCGCCGATGCCGCAGTTGCGTGCCGCCTGCAGGAGTTGTGCTTCGAGTTCGATATCGCGGAAGGCCCGGCCACCTGGACTTCCGGTGACTGGCAGATGATCCAGATATTTGGTGGACGCCAGTTTGACTGTCTTGAGCGTCGCTTCGGCAGACGTGCCACCGATCACGAATACGAGGTGATAGGGGGGGCAGGCGGCTGTTCCCAGGGCTTTCATTTTTTCGGTCAGGAAGCTTACGAGTGTCCTGGGATTCAGTATCGCGCGAGTTTCCTGAAATAAATACGACTTATTCGCCGATCCGCCACCTTTGGAGATGAACAGGAATTGATATTCGCCTCCATCACAGGCGGACAGATCCAGCTGTGCCGGAAGGTTGGTACCGGTGTTGCGTTCCTCCCACATGGTCAGCGGAGCGTTCTGGGAGTACCGCAGGTTGTTTTCGGTGTAGGCCTGATACACGCCCTGCGACAGCGCGGCTTCATCACCTCGGGACCAGACCGCATGGCCCTTTTTGCCAACAATCGTGGCCGTCCCCGTGTCCTGGCAGAACGGCAGCACTCCTTTGCTGGAGACGTCGGCATTGCGAAGCATGGTGAGAGCCACCATGCGATCGTTGTCAGACGCCTCCGGATCGTCGAGGATGGCAGACACCTGCTTCAGATGCGCCGGACGCAGAAAGAAATTGATGTCGTGAAATGCCTGGGCACTGAGCAGTGTGAGGGCTTCAGGGGCCACACAAAGGACTTCCTCACCCTGAAATCTGCGCACCTGAACATGCTCAGCCGTCAACAGCCGCCACGGAGTTTCACCAGCACCCAGCTGGAACAGGGGTTCATAGGTAAACGGAACAGCAGACACGGGAAACTTTCTGATGGAGGCAGAATCCGGCAAGAACAGCATGGCAGCCAGACACATCGAATCCGGCTGCCGACAGTTGACATCCTCGGCGAACTATTTCTTCGGTGCGGCAATTTCCGCCGGCGTCAGCGTGCGAATTCGAGCGCCTCGAATCCGGCCCGTCGTGGCGTAGGTGCAGAATCCAAATGGCTTCGATCGCTCCACCTCAAATCGCACGCTGATCTTCCTGTCTGTCGTATCGACATCCACAATCTGATCGTCGTCAATCCACGCCGCGATGTGAGCAGACTTCACCACCAGGCGGATCCGATACCATTTTCCCTTTTCAAACTGCTGGTAGGTGGTGGTTTCGTTTTCAGAGGCGTCCAGGCCATCGAAGCTGGAAATCCCGCACACGCCACCGCCCCAGCCACCGCAGATCAGCGAACAGAAGTTGTCGCCAACCGGAAATGTCAGCCCCGCAAAAAAGTCACTCCCCGCCTCCCGCATCGCCTCAAATTGAACTTCGTAATTCACCTTCGGCAACTTCTGTTCCGTATGAATCCCGGACAGATCGGCGCCCTGAGTGATCACGACCTCGCCATTTTCCACCAGCACCTCACCCTCACCACCGAAATTGGTCACCTTCCAGCCATCCAGGTTTTTGCCGTTGAAGAGCGGCTTCCAGTCGGCTTTCCTGGACGCGTCGTCGGCTGCGGCAGACACCGTCGACGACACTGCCTTCCCGGCAGGCTCATCCGCACCAGCAACGCAAAGTGTGGAAAAACACGCGACTAAACTGAACAACCACGCGGCCGAACGAGCGGTAGGCATTGGAGATTCCAACTGGGATGAAACTGACGGACCAAAACAGACGATGATCATAACGAACTTCGGTCAGAAGAGCCAAAGAAGATGGCCGGAGTCCCGAGTCGCACGGCGAGGAAATTATTTTTCATTGGCGGGTTAGGATTTGGGCATAACTGAACATCTATGCAGTATCATCGGTGGTGAAAAATTTCCGTGTCCGCAAATCTGCAGACTTCTTCCGTGGGAATACGCATTCAGTCTTTGGAAATCAAAGATTTCCTCTGGACCAGAGGGTCCGAGGGAAGTCAGGATAGATATTCTCTCTCGGTTTTCATGACATATGGGTGAAATTGCTCCCAGACCCGCAGATCAGATCGTCACTCATGCCATCTGCAACGCCACCAGAACACCAGCGTCGTCAAAGCAAACGTGCCCGGCCCGTGGCTCAGGTGCCGTCGCTGCTGTGGCGCACCTTCAACTACCGCTGCCCGTTCTGTCTGAAGGTGCTGCAGCCGTTGCCACTGCGTTTCCCAGCCACGTTCTGGTTTGTGCTGGGGATGCGCCCGACCAATTGTCCGCACTGTTTCGACATGCGGTGGACGCCCTGCCACTACCTCAAATACGCAATCGCTCCGTTTCGCTTTTTGTACCTCGCCGTCACGGAAGATGTGGACTAAGCCATGTCGCAGTCTGCAGCGACTGACACGTCAGAGGCTGTCCTTGGGGCAATCCGTCCGTCGCTCCCCCGGGATCGTTCGCCGGGGATTGGCTGCATCGGTGCGGGTTTCATCATGGTCGACTGCCATCTGCAGGCCTACCGCCAGCACGGGCTCAATCCGGTCGCCATCACGTCGCGTTCGCTGTCCTCCGCAGAATCCGCGGCTGCTCGACATGGAATTGGAACCGTCAGTCGGACCATTGAAGACCTGGTCTCCCATCCCGACGTGCAGGTGCTCGATATTGCCGTGCCCCCTGACTGCCAGGCGGATGTGATTTTCCGGGTGCTTGCGTGTCCCCGGCGACCGCGGGCGATCCTGGCGCAGAAGCCTCTGGGCACCTGCTTTTCCCAGGCACAGCAGATCGTGCAGCGATGTGCTGCAGCCGGTGTCATGCTGGCGGTGAACCAGAACATGCGTTACGACCAGTCTGTGGCGGCCTGTCGTGCGTTGCTGGACAGAGGAGTGCTGGGTGACCCGGTACTCGCCACAATCGACATGCGGGCCATACCCCACTGGATGCCCTGGCAGGAACGACAGGGCTGGGTCACGCTGCGGATCATGAGCATTCATCATCTGGATACCCTGCGGTACTGGCTGGGCAATCCGGAACGGGTCTACACCAGTGTGCGTCCGGATCCGCGAACGGCTCAGCGATTCTCCCATACCGACGGCATCGCCATGTCAATCCTCGAATTCGCCAGCGGAGCCCGGGCCTCAACGCTCGAAGACGTCTGGACCGGCCCGGCACGCGAAGGATCCGCTGCTGAGCCTGGAATTCACTGGCGCGTCGAGGGCACGGAAGGGCTGGCGATGGGAAGTCTCGGCTGGCCCGGATACCCGGCAAGAATTCCCAGCACCATTCGCTGGTCAACCATTCACGACCAGGGCCAGTGGCACAGTCCGTCCTGGGAGTCCGTCTGGTTCCCCGACGCCTTCATCGGCCCGATGGCGGAACTGCTGATCGCTCTGGAAGACCGCCGCGAACCCATCATCAGTGGGCAGGACAATCTGCACACCATGGCACTGGTCGACGCCTGCTATCGGTCAGCCGCCGAGCATCGTGCGGTGAGTCCACAGGAGATCATGCCCCCTCTCGCTTCCCACGAGTGAGGCGTCTCAAAACATCCCAGCCTCCCCCCGGGGTCTCCTTTTTGAGAATCGGGAATGCCAATTGCTGGTTTTCCTGTTGAGTCCTTCGCTCACATGCATCGTGAGCCCTTTGAACCCACAGCAACCCGATCACCAGCCTGCAGCGGTGTTCACTCTTTGTTCTGTCCACAGGTCCGCTCATGTCTGACGAAAGCCCCGGATCGGTCACTCGCTGGATCGAACGGCTCGCAACCGGTGATCCGGCCGCCGTGGAATTCCTCTGGCGCCGCTACTTTCAGCGCATGGTGCGACTGGCCAACAGTCGGATTCGAAGACTGACAGGTGCTGCTGCTGACGGTGAGGACGTGGCCTTAAGTGCCTTCCATGGCTTTTGTGCTGCGGCCCTTCGCGGGGACTTTCCCGCACTGGATGATCGGGAAAGTCTGTGGCGGGTGCTCGTGACCTGCACGCTCAACCGCAGTCGAAATCTGGCCGCAAGGTCCACCGCACAGAAGCGTTCGGAACCTCCTCAGCGCGTGTCTCTGGCCGATGCTCAGCACGAACAGACTCGCGGACGCGATGTGGCCGGCGACCTCGTGGATGCGTCTGACGAACTGGTGTTTCTTCTGCAACTGCTGGATCAGGAGGATTCCACGGGCGAATTACGCCAGATTGCCTTATGGAAGCTTGAAGGCCTTTCCAATGAACAAATCGCTAAGCAGCTCAAACGCAGAAACTCGCTCGTCGGGCAAAAGCTGCGTCTGATCCGGCTGTTATGGGAGGTCCACCTGAAACATGAGTAGTTCGCTGACCGGGAAAGCCGAAGACAAAAAACTGCGAGAGCTGACCGTCTGGCGAAGGCTCATGGAAGTCTGCCAGCAGTATGAAGCAGCGTATCAGCGTGGTGAACGGCCACCGCTGTCGCAACTGGCGCATGAATTTTCCGAGTCTGACCGCTCGATGGTGCTCGATGAACTCCAGCGGGTGCAGTCGGAACTGTCCGCAGAGCAGCTGTCGGTGCAGCCGGCAATTGACGGCCGCTTTATCCGCATGGAACCGCTTGCCCGCGGTGGTATGGGCGAAGTCTCTGTCGCCCGGGATGCCGCATTTCAGCGAAATGTGGCGATCAAGGAAATTCGCAGCGGTGCCGCGGACGATCAGCGCTATCGCAGTCGCTTTGTCCGCGAGGCGGAAATCACAGCTCAGCTGGAACATCCGGGCATCATTCCTGTCTATGCCGGGGGCGAACAGCAGGATGGTCGGCCCTACTACGTGATGCGCCTGATCCACGGAGATCAGACGGGCACGCTGCAGGACGGCATCCGCCAGCTGCACGACCCGACAAAGACACCGGTGGCGGACTTTGAGGCCAGCCTGCGCCGGCTGGTTCGTCGACTGCTGGATGTCTGTAATACGATGGCCTACGCACACAGCCGCGGGGTCATTCATCGCGATCTGAAACCCGCCAATATTCTGCTGGGCGCCTACGGTGAAACTCTTGTCGTCGACTGGGGCCTGGCCCGATCCCTCGATCCCGGGCCGCAGGACCTGGGGACAGCAATCAGTCAGGGTGACAGCACTGCTGAGGAAGCCAGCGAAACACCGGGAACAAGCGGGATTGGTACGCCGGGATATGCAGCTCCGGAACAGCTCCGGCTGCACAACCCTGTCGTCGGCGTGACTTCCGATGTGTATTCTCTCGGCACCATTCTCTACAGTCTGCTCACCGGACGGCCCCCGTTTTCTGCGAGTGACTCCAGTACTCCGGAACAATTTGTCGAACGTGTTGCTGCCGGCGACTTCCGCCCCCCGCGTGCGATCAATCCGCTCGCCCCGCTGGCCCTGGAAGCTGTCTGTCTGCGAGCCATGCAGACAGATCCTGAGCGGCGTTATCCCACCGCCGCTGCACTCGCCATGGAACTGGAGCGGTGGCTGGCTGACGACCCGGTTGAGGCGTGGGTCGAGCCCCTCTCTTTCAGGCTGCGGCGCTGGATGCTGCGACATCGCGCCGCAGCAGCTCTGGGATTTGCATCGCTGCTCATGAGCATTCTTGCGCTGGCTGCCATCACCGTGCTGCAGTCTGACCACAACAGAACCCTCAACACCCGACAGCGGGAACTCAGCAAGGCACTGCAGCAGGTCGAATCGGAAAAAAAACTGGCGGACGCTGAACGCCTGCGGGCCAACGAGCAGCGTGAGCGAGCCGAATCCCGTGAACAGCTGGCCATCAGCGCGATCGACCGCTTTCGGACAGCCATCGCGGATGATCCGCTGCTGCAGAACTCGGCACAGCTGGCCGAACTTCGCCAACGCCTGCTCACTCAACCCATCGCCTACTACAGGGAACTCGCACAGCAGCTCCAATCCACCGATGAGGCGTCGCCTGTCGCTGTCACCCGATTTGCTCAGGTGAACCTTGCCCTCGCTCAGCAGCACACCACGGTGGGCGAATGGCAGCAGGCCGTCGAGCTGCTTGCCAATACCATCACACTCCTGCAGACCAAACTGCAGTCCGCCGAAGCCGGCTCGCGACTCCACCGCGACTTGTCTCTGCTGCTGGCCCTGTCGCTGCAGCAGCAGGGCCAGCTGCATGATCAGCGACGGAGCGCAGCAACCGAAGCCGAAGCGGCCCTGCGGCAGGCACTGGAAATTCTCCACAAACTCGCCAGCGAGGCTCCCGAACCGGAACTGCCGGCCATTCATGCTTCCACCGCAGACACCTGCTCCGGACTTGCCGCGGTCCTCGGCCGAAACGATCGATCAGCGGAAGCCGTGCCTCTGCTGCAGGAAGCGATTCGCCAGCTGCAACAGATTTCGTGGCCTGTCGGACGACCCACAGCCACTCAGCTGAAACTTGCCGACCTGCACACAAATCTTGGGGTCAGCCTCGTCGGGATCGAGCAGCAGGAGCAGGCTGCCAGCGAATACGCAGCGGCAGCTGACATCTACGCGGCCGTCGAAACTCAGACAGGCCTGACAGACACTCTGAAGTTCCGCAAAGCCGGTCTGCTTTATAATCTGGGACGACTGCAGGAATTTCAAAACCGCCCAACCCGGGCACTGACCGAACACAAACAGGCGCTCCAGCTGCGCCGTTCCCTGCATCTCGATTTTCCCTCAGTTCACGATTATCGCCTTGCAGCACTGACAAGCCGTGAGCGGGTTGTGGAACTGCAGCTGAAGACAGGAGCGGTGGCAGAGGCGATTGAAACCGGAAAAACCTGGGTCGAAGACGCACGCAAAATCGCAGAACTCGGCCCCGGCCATCTCGAATATCGCATCCAGCTCATGGACTCTCTGCATTCACTTGGACACATCTATGCGGTCACCGGCCGATCCCTCGACGCCGAACCCGCCTACCGCGAGGCACTCACCATCAACAGCGAACTCCTCACACTGGATTCCACAATCCCGCTCCGCGCACGCACTCATGCTGAACTGCTTGAACACGTGGCGCAGATTGACTGCCTGCACAAGAACTTTCAGGCCGCCCGCACCGCACTGGAACAAGCCATTCCCCTGCAGCGCACCTGGATCCAAAACAATCCTCCGCGACCGCTCGACCGACCCTACCTGAAACAAATGCTCGAAACCCTCGCACGCTGCTGTGATCAACTCGGTGACGCTGACGCTGCCGCCAACGCCCGAAAACAGGCGGCTATGCCCTGATTGACACCACATCGCCACAGCCGTAACCTGTCAACATCCACGCTCCTTCACACCGTCTCGATCACACCATGACGCAGTCCGTCGTCTTTGTCTACGGGTCGCTCAAACGCGGTTACGCGCTGCATCATCTGCTCCGCACCGCTCAGTTTCTCGGTCCCGCACGCACGCAACCCCTCTACCGCCTGTTTGATCTCGGCAGCTACCCGGGACTCGTCGAATGGCCCGATGGACGCGAAATTCACGGTGAACTCTACGCCGTCACTCCCCAGAACCTGCTGCTGCTCGATGACGCCGAAGGCGTCTCTGAGGGGCTCTACGTGAGACGACCGATCCTCCTCCAACCCCCCGAACGTATCCTGCTCACAACCGCACCACTGACCGCGGAATCCCCGCCCGCCGCTGACGCCTGGTTCTGGCTGAATGCCACAGCCGGGCGACGCGACTGCGGAAACTCATGGCCCTGAACACAGCCGCTCGCCTTTGTCCTCCACCCGGACTATCATCCCCCCCCTCCGGTCCAGGGATGGAAATCAGATTTCTCAG
>JBJTOM010000318.1:0-20570 GCA_046074585.1 Planctomycetota bacterium
TGCGCCTTGGCGCCTTTGCGTGAGGTAAGAGTTGCTACAGCAAGATGCCAGGCGGCGCGTCTGCAGGAAATCCGATAGACGATTTCAAGTGTCCTTAACACCGTTTCGTCATCCCAGCTTCGCCCTCCCTCCCGGGAGGACTCTTTGCCAGACAGTCAGGACGACTGGGCTGCCGTGCGACTGGTGGTTGTAATCACGGACTTCAGTCAACCGGCAGATTCCGCTGAATCGCAAGCTGCACTTCTCTTGCGGATGAGTTTTTTTTTGCGGAAGCTGGTGTCTGGCTGCAGTGGCGGACGTGGTACCCGGGTAACATCAGGGCGAATTTGAGTCACGGTCGATCGTGTTTTGCCTTTTTTGTTCCAGGGACGGAACCGCCTATGAATCTGCATCGAGGGTCTTCAGCCGGGTTGCGCGTGTCGCTGTTGATGGGGTTCCTGGGAGTTGCTGGCTGCAGCCAGGATGCCTCGCCCACCGCAGCCGACGAAGATCTGCTCAATGAATTTCTCACTCCCGAAGCGACTGCAGCCCAGACCGTTGCGGATACGGCCAGGGAGTCCGAAACGGACACTCGAAAGCCAGTGCTGGGGCAGCAACGGGAGCGTGGCGGAGTGCGGGCCGTGAGTGCCTCGGGAGAGGATCCCTTTGCCGTACAGACGTCAGATTTCGAGAAACCTCAGCCGAAAGGTGAGCGACTGGAGCTGACGTTGCGTGAGGGAGATCGGTTTCCGCTGATCAAGACGGTCGAGCAGACTCTGCTGCAGAAGTCCGAGACTCACCCGGCGATGGCCAGGACAAAGCTGGATTTGAGCATGGCACTCACGGTGGAGGAGGTTCGCGCGGATGCGGTGCTGTTGGGAGTGCAGTATTCTCGGGTGGTCTACGAGCACGATCTGGCTGGGCGGCGGTTGAAATTTGACTCTGCCAGCCATTCCGGAGCAATTCCGTGGGATGCCGTGCCGTATGCAGGGATGGTCAACAATGGATTCGCGTTCTGGATTGGCCGGGACAACCAGATTCGCGGGCTTGTGGGGTACCAGGAATTTCTGGAACGCTGTGTGGCGGAGGTGCCGCTGGAACGCCGCCAGACGCTGCTCACGGAACTTAGCCAGCGGTTCGGGGATGACGGTGTGGCAAACTTTGTGGACGATTCCATTGGATTACTGCCGTACGACGCGAGCGTGGATGAGGAATCTGCGAGTCGCGTTCTGCCGGGGGATGTGTGGACTCGGGAACGTCGACTGATGCAGCCGGTGCCTGTGTATCTGAAGTCAACGTATACGCTGACGGACATCGACCGCGACACGGCGCGGATTGAGATCACAGGGCGGATTGCGTCAGGAGAAGCTGTCAATGCGGCCGGAGACAGTCGAGTGCGGATCAGCGACGGCCGGACTCTGGGGCACTGTATTGTCGATCGTGGGACCGGACTACCGCTGGATGTGCAGATTGCCCGGCATCTGTTGATTCACGTGCAGACAGACGACGGATACGAAGTGGTGCAGGAGAAGGAGATCCAGACAACGATCAGGGGGTTTCCGCAGATGGCATCCGGAAAAACGTCTGGAGCAGCCTCGGGGGCTCCCGCTTCCGGGTCTTCGCGGAGGGCTTCGGAGGCGAAGTATCCGGAGTAGTTAGAAATTGTCAGGTGGCCCAGGCCACGCCGCTGGAATTCAGGGATTTACCCGTAATTGCCGTGAAGCCAAACGAATTAAGAAGTTGCGGAATTGGGCAGGACGTCACAGGGATTTTTACGGTAACGGTGAAGTATGTTGTGGAATCAACCACGGTGACGGTGAGTCCGGTGGCCTGGAATCCAAGGGGACTCAGAACGTTAAGGACGGCAGACCGCACCCTGGTGTTTCGATCCGTTGAATTTGCGAAGACACCCGCGGCTGTGCGCGCTCCTTCGGTAGCAGCTGAGTTGACTGCCTGAACCGCGTAGGTGGTGAACGTCCACTGCACGATGGCCATTGTGCAGAGCAAAAGAATCGTCACTGCCAGAAGCATTTCGATGATCATGGCTCCGCGGCGCCCTGGCGCTGCAGGGCGTGTTTGCAGAGTGGTTGGATTAATCTGATGGTTCACTATGGCCTCGGTTCAAACATCAGGGGATGATGTTCTTGACTGCATTTGCGCAATCAGTAAGTTCGGCGACGATTGCGTTCCGCAGCGCTGCAAGGCCGACCAGAACTCCGATTCCGATGAGCGTCACCAGAAGGAGGTATTCGGCCGTGACAACGCCACGTCGCGAATTGTTCTGATTTTCTGGTTCCCTGAAGTGAGAGATCATTTGCGGCTCCTGGGTTTCGTTGAGAGGGGATCAACTTTGCGATTGAGATTTTGTTTCAGGGACACGTCACTGTGACGAAGGCGAGACGGCTGCGATTGGGACTTGCTGCGGAGTCCCAATAGGCAGTGGCACGAGCACTGACGGTGCGTGACACTTGGGAAATCGGACTGACAGCCGTCAGCTGGAACTGGACCATACAGCCCCGTCTGCCAGCTGAGGCGGGGCTGGCGTATGGGGAGAAAACTAATGTTGAGGAGTTAAGGTCTCCGAGGATTACCAGGTTGGCGGAGACGGTTGCCCCGGGACAGCTGTTGGGGCTGGTCAGATTGTTGTTAGTACCACTGGCGTTGTCGCTGGCCTGCAGGCTCGTCAGTAGATTTGTGTACTCAGTGGCGAGTCCTGGAACAGCGCTGTTGACCACGAAGTCGGTTGCTCGCGCCTTGGCAATGCTTCGATTTGTAGCGTCGTCAGTCGCTGCCATGCCCCAGGATCGAGCGCCGGCGAGGGCGGCGGACTCTGCCACGGCCTGGGCCTGAGTGCGGCACATCAGCAGCCAGCCGGATTCCAGAACGTACTGCAGGCAGGCGACGAAAACGAGTGCTGTAATCAGCAGCCAGAGTGCTGCCACTCCGGATCTGTTTGGTGATTGTGAGAGTTTGGGGGAGGTCAGCCTGCGCATGAAAACCACTCGGAGTTCAGGATCCATTGTAGGGGCGAATCACGGATGCCGTGACATACTTGCCTGTGATGCTGAAGCCAAATCCGCCAAGGAGATTGGGAATCACTTTTGTCAATCTGACGTTTACAGTCACGCGGACAGAGTCGGCCGGGATCGTAGAGGCGGCCGGTGCAGTGGTAAAAGTGGCACCATTTGGCCATGATCCTGAGGTACCGGTGTAAGAGGTAACCGGGTCGAAAACGCGTTCCTGAACGATGACCTGGAGATCGTCGGCTGCAACGAGACTGAGGCTTGCTGCAGTGAGTTGGAGTTGCACAGCGGCGGCGGTGTCGTCATCCAGCCCGGACCAGATCAGCCGGCCAAATGTTGAACAGCGTCCCGCGCCGAGGACTGCACTTTGGTGCACAATGACCGCACCGGCAAGTTCAAGGCCGAATTGGAGAACAGCCATGATGCAGATCATGAGCAGCGGGACGGCGACAAGCAGTTCGATGGCCATCACAGCCCGGCGCGCGCTGTTTGGAATCCCGCCACAACCGGGACCAGATAAGCACTTTTGTTTGGGCTGGATTGACCGCATTGATTTCTGTAGACGCAGGCACGAAGGTGGGGGGACAAATTATTCTGGCGGAGTGGCAGAGATGCCGCCGGCACCGGATTCGAGCAGTTCACGGGTGTTGGACGGAATGAGTTCGCTCTGGAAATGTTCTCTTAAACGTACCACAGGGGGAACCATGAGGATGAAGAAAACCGGCGGGCAGATGCAGAAAATCACCGGGAAGAGCATTTTGAGTGACAGGCTGTTGGCGCGGGCTTCGGCTTCGTGTTTGAGTGTGGTGCGGATGGACTGGCTGAGAGCGTCGATGGCGCGGCGCATGTCGGTTCCCAGTCGCTCGGTGTGAAGCACGGTGGCGGCCAGCGACCGCAGTTCGGGTTCGTCGATACGCTCTGCAAGCTGGTCGAACGCCTGCCCTGCAGACGACGTCTGTGCCTGTCGGACGACCAGCTGGAGTTCTCTGGTGAGGCTGGTGCTGACGTAGGGGCTGTATTCGATGATGCGTGGGAGCGATTGTTCGAGGGTGAGACCGCCGGACAGACACATGGAGATGATGTCGAGCACTTCCGGAACGGAGCTGATGACTTCGGAGGCGCGGACACGTCCCCTGGCGTTCAGAAACAGGCCGGGGATTGCGTAGAACACGATTGCTGCGAGGATTCCGCCACCGATACAGCCGCGGAGTGCGTTTGTGGAGGTGCCAAAGATGACCAGCAGCAGAGGAATTGCGAACAGGCAGCACCAGACGAGGCTGTTGCGGAGTGCCATGAGGCGTTCGAAGGCATCCGGCGTGTAGGCTCCGGCGCGTCGCAAGTCTCGGCGGATACGCTCCAGTTCGATTCTGAGCTGCGGGACTGAGCCGGCCAGCCAGCGCATCCATTCCGGGAGCGACTGATCGCTGAAGATGGACACTGACGCCTCTGCCCAGTCACCGCGGATGAGGCGTCGGCAATTGAGCAGCACTGCGGCCATGGTCCAGACGATGGTCGCCAGACCAGCAACGGCGAGGAAAAAGCCCATATCGGAATTCATGAATCAGTTCCTCAGCTGCCTCAGCGGTTGATCTTGAGCAGGCCAAGGATCCAGACGACGCCGATCACATTCAGAGCGATACCGAGGGCGAAGAAGGATCTGCCAAGCGGGGTGGTGAAGAAAACTTCGACGTGTTCGGGGTTGATGAGCAATAGAGCGGCGAAGAGGAAGGTGGCGGCGGGTGCTGTGAGGATTGCGGAAAGTCGACCGGCGGCGCTGGAGGCGGACATCTGACCGCGGAAGGCGATACGGTCCCGCAGCAGGCTGCTGAGCCGATCGAGGGCATCGGCGAGGCTACCCCCGGTTTGGCGGTGGACGGACAGGAGCGTCGAGAGCAGACCAAGTTCACGGAGTTGGACGCGGCGGGCGAGCGATTCCATGACGCCGGAGAGGGATCGGCCGAGTTCCAGTTGGCTGCGACACATCTGGATTTCGTTCTGCAGTCTTCCGCGTGCCATGCGTTCGCAGAGGAGGAAGGCTTCTTCGATTGCGAGACCTGCGCGGGAGGAGCGGGCCATGAGTGAGACGACGTCGGGGAGTTGATTGCGGAGACGAGAGAGACGGCGATTGCGGCGAACGATCAGGACGATCAGGACGATCGTTGCGATGATGATGAGCAGGAAAGTGAGCCAGCCGAAGGGGATGGGGAACACGGAGCCGGCCATAAAGACGACCGAGGAGATGGCAATGCTCCAGGCGAGCATTCCGGATGGGGTCCACTCCAGTTCGGCATCCCGGAGGAACCGTCCCAAACCGCCGCCGTAGCCCTCTTGCAGTTCTTCGGCGGACAGCAGGCCATCGATGGGGAGTTCGGGGTTATCGGAAGCGGACCAGCCACGGAGCATCTGTACGACCGCGCCGGCAGCGGCGGCCGTGAAGACGAGTCCAGCGATGATCAGAATAACGGTTTCCATGAGTTGGCTTTGAGTTCAGCAGCAGATCCGAATCAGATGCGGGGAGCGAAGTCGTCTTCGATGAGTTCTGAGCCGGCATGCTGCAGGCGAGGCAGGCAAACAGGGATATGACCTGTGGGAGCAAAGTCTTCTGTAAAACCGGCAGGAGCCATTCCGGGGAACTGGTAGCGGAAGACATCGTTGAGAATAAAATCGCCATCGCGGACGCCGTTGACTTCTGAAATCCTGACAATGCGACGGGCACCGCCCTTCCATCGTGCCAGGTGGACGATCATGCGGATACCGGATGCCACGTAGTTGCGGATGACCTGCAGAGGGAGTTCGAATCCGCCCATGGCGATCATGAGTTCCAGGCGGGTGAGGGCTTCGCGGGCGTCGTTGGCGTGGATGGTGGTGAAGGAGCCTTCGTGGCCGGTATTCATAGCCTGGAGCATATCAATGGCTTCTGCACCGCGGACTTCGCCGACCAGCAGTCGGTCGGGGCGCATTCGGAGGGCATTGCGGACGAGGTCGCGGAGCGTAATGCTGCCGACACCCTCGGTGTTGGCCACTCGGCTTTCCATGCGAACAACATGGGGGTGGCAGAGTCGGAGTTCGGCGGAGTCTTCGACGGTGACGATGCGTTCGTCGTGGGGAACGGAGGCGGCCAGAGCATTCAGGAGGGTGGTTTTTCCTGTTCCAGTGCCGCCGGAGATGAGCATACTGACGCGTCCGGCAACGGCGGCCTGAAGAAATTCGGCCATTTTGCGGGAGAGACTGCCGCCAGCGACGAGTCCGTCGATGGTGAGCGGTGAGCGGGGGAACCGCCGAATGGAAATGGTGGCTCCATCGATGGCCAGAGGGGGAATGGTGACATTCAGACGGGACCCGTCCGGCAACCGGGAGTCGACCATGGGGTTGCTTTCGTCCACACGTCGACCGACTTTTGCGGTGAGTCGCTGGACGATGCGGAGGAGGTGTTGTCCGTCAGCGAAGAGCACTGGGGTTTTGCGAAGACAGCCGCGACGTTCCACAAAGACTTCGTGGGGGTTGTTCACGAGAATGTCGGTGATGGAATCGTCGGCCATGAGCGGTTCGAGGGGCCCAAGGCCGTGAGCTTCGTCGAGCAGTTCGAGGGCCATGCGATCGCGGTCGGAGTCGGAGAGATCAGCAGCATAGCGGTTGACAGCGGCGACGATGGCGTCTTTGTAGGCAGCGCGGGCAGCATCGGGATCTGCGCCGGCGGCGAATTTCAGATTGAGTGCTTCAACGAGAACTTCGTGGAGGCGGATTTTGCGACGCTGGAAATCGAGTTCCTGTGCGGAATCTTCGAAGGCTCGCCAGGGCACTGCATCAGCGGAGACCGCAGGCGCAGTCGAGGTGTTCACGGGAGGGAGAGTCTCAGCTGCGGTTGCTGGTTCTGACAAGCTTTCCGGTGGGGAAGATTCAGAGACCATGGGGCCGCGGGGACGTTTCAGACCGAACATATGAAGTTCCAGTGACCAAAGCCGGGGAGGTATCGGAGGGAACCGGGAGTCCCTGGAGGGAATCAATTGCCAGAAGCCCCGTGTCTTTGGAAAGATAAACCGCTTTTAGGGTTTTGGGGGGATTTTTTTAATCCTGAGGTCCGGATTTCAACAGTGGAAGTCTGGAAGAACGAGACAGGAGGTCGCTTGAAAGCACCAGTTCGGTCGGTTTCGTTGTGGGCCAC
Organism: Planctomycetota bacterium; assembly: GCA_046074585.1. Classification (GTDB taxonomy): domain Bacteria; phylum Planctomycetota; class Planctomycetia; order Planctomycetales; family Planctomycetaceae; genus SXXK01. The sequence goes on from JBJTOM010000318.1 coordinate 7,165, forward strand.
GTTTGACGTCGGTGGGGCGCGGAGGATTGAATGGTGTTGGCTGAGCCAGGTCGGGAGGACAGCACGAGCGGTCTGCGAACATCTGCGGCATAGACTGGGGAGTTGGAACGGGGAACAGTTATGGGGAACGACGGCACTGGGCGACGGGGGCCGGACGCGAGCACTGGCAGTCTGGATCGAGCGATTGAACTGCGGGTGTAGGTCGAGGGAGCACTGCCTGAACTTGCACCGCCTGCGTATCGCGAGCGATAGGTCGAGGTCAGGGGAGTGAATGAAGACGGGGCGATGGGGCGGGGGGCACGGGTTGAAGTGAGCGGTGTCATGGTCCGACTGGGGCGAAAGGATGACTGATGAAGCGTACTCGCAGGGATTCGCGGCGGAGCGGTCAGCAGGCTGACAGGGGTAGTGGAAGAAACTCGGGGAGGGCTGACTGGGGCCGGAGGCGTCCTGCGAACTGGTCGCTGAACAATGATCGACGAATCGCTGACGCCTGTCCGACGCTGGGGTTGAGCAGGGTTGGGGGTGGGTTTTGCAGCATCACCCGGGGCCGTTGCGTTCGCATCGGTTTCATCAGCGGTTGCTGGTGACGCGCTTTCGATGGCGCGGAACTGAGGCCATGCTTTGGAGGGGTCAGGGGCGACCGGAGGAGCGGGGGGATCAACTGGCGGATCGGGGTTTCGGATGGGGGCCGGGTAGAGCGAGCGGTCCATGATGAGGTCCGCCTGGTGCTCAACGGTGACGCTGGACTGCGAGCCACCGCGGACGATGCGCACGGATGGCGGTGGAGTGACGACGACGACAGGGGGCAGCGGTTTGGGTTCTTCGACGCCGAGCATCAGTTTCATGACTTCGGGTGACGGGAGCGTTCCGAGGTTCGTGCGGTTGGGATCGAGAGGCAGCATGTTGAGTGAGAGATCGCCGCGCTGGTCGACCGATTTGAGCACTTCGGCCTGTTCAGGGGTGAGTTCCAGAGTCAGTTCGAAGGTTTCAGCTGGCTTGGATTTGCGATCCCCGGAAAGAATCGAATTGGCGATCACGTCGTCCTGGATCGCAAGAATCCGCACGCCAGCAAGGAGCGTATGGGTTCGGGCGGCATCGGTGGATTCTTTCTGGTTTGCGTCGCTGCGGCGAAAGAGCACATCAACCCACGTATCGGGTGCTGCAAAGCCACGGATACCACCGACGAGTGAGATGCGGACGGTTGCAGCTCGCATGCCTTCGGTGAGCAGTTCAGCGGGTGTGGGCCCTGTACCTTCCGGGTAAAGTGAATCGAGGGCGAACGGTGTCCCGACGGGCACTTCACCTTTGATGATGCGTCCGACGAGGTCCTTTGCCTGCGTGAAGATAATCTTGCCTTTGGCTGCTTTGGCAAAATCCGCAGCAGACATTGGGAGGACGTAATAATCGGAAGATTTGATCCTTCTTCCCTGTTTGAGATCGCTGCTGGCGACCGGGATGAGGATTGGCTGCGGGGCTGGCTTTTGCACCGTTTCCGGACTGCTGTAGAGTCGGAATGCGACGCCCACGATGCCACAGACCATAGCAAACAGGAACAGAAACAGCAGTGGAGCACTGCGGCGGGTGGAAGTTGTCGTGGGAGCACTCATAGGTTCTGACTCTCTGCATCCTGACGTTGAAAACCAGTTTTAACTTCGTGAAGGGCCCATGGGCGCCCTGATTTAGACCATCCCGGGCATCCGGCCTGAGATGGTCGCGAACATGTTGTGCGAGCCGTTCGACGCCCGCTCAGTTCTCGCCTGCACCAGCAGGTGATGTCACATTAATCGTGTTGGTATGACTGGTAGAATCTGAATCGCTGAAGGAGCTTGTGGCACCGCCAGTCAGCGTGTAGGAATAGCTTTGATCGATTCTTTTGAAGGCCGTTGCTATATCACCGTACTCGAGCACCAGCGAATTCCGGTAGCTGACAAGTCCCACGATCACGCCGAGACTGATGATGGTGCCCATCAGCAGGTATTCGGTTACCTGCATCGCACCCTGATCACAGGCAAGAAATCGCCTGACCAGGGTCAGGGGGGGGCGGACGAGGAAGTTGAGTTTTTTCATCGTTGTTACCATCGGGAACGAGTAGAGCGACCGAAGTCTTACGTTGATGCTAAACCGGCAATTATTCGGAACCGTGTTTCACAAGCAGGACAGTTACAAAGGGCGCACCACTGGAGAGACACTCAAATTAGGACAGACCGATCGAGTTATTTGATCGAGGATCTACGTTGGGATTCCACGACATTGGGTTGGATTTGGCTGAAATGTCGAGTTGGTGGGGCGCGGGCCAGAACCGAATACAGGGCGCCCCAACGCGGCAAGTGTTTCAAAATGACGCAAGATCTGTGCCTTGAAGCAACCTATTTCATAAAACAGATTTTTCTGGTTTGTGTGCATTTGGCAGCAAAAAACGGAAAAGAAAAATTCTGCGCAGACACCAGAATCGGCAGGTTCGATTAAATCAGAACCCTGGATTCATCTTCGTCACCCGGGTTGTGCTTGCCCTCTGAACGACGTTCGCGGGTTTCGTCGGGACCCAGCAGACCGTACTCTTCCAGCTTTCTGTACAGGGTTGAGCGACTGATTTTGAGCGTTCTGGCTGCGGCGGCCCGTTTGTTGTTGTGCAGTTTCAGGCAACGAATGATGGCTTCTTTGGAGGCGTCGTCGACACAGCGTTCGAGCGGGACGACTGTCGTGGATACCTCTGAGCGGATGGACCCGGTGGCCGGGGCGAAACTGTCCATCCCCATGTCACGTTCCGCAAGGAGTGGTGTGCGGGCGAGTGTCATGCAGCGAAGCAGGCGGTTGCGGAGTTCCCGGATGTTGCCGTCCCATGTGTGGCGAGCGCAGCCCCAGAGCATTCGCAGGGAGACCCGCAGGCCCGATTTGTTCTGTTCCACTGCGAGGTCGCGGAGGCAGTCGAGTGCCAGCAGTGGAATATCGCGGCTGCGGTCGCGGAGTGAGGGCAGCACGAGGTCGATCACATTGATGCGGTAGTAGAGGTCGCTGCGGAATCGCTGTTGCTGAACGAGCTTTCGCAGGTCGACGTTGGCGGCAAATATCAGACGACAGTTCGCGTGAGAGGTTTCCACGGTCCCCAGACGTTCGAATTCTCCCGTGTCGACGACGCGGAGCAGTTTTGCCTGGTCGTCCAGTGTCAGCAGGTCAACTTCATCAATCAGCAGACTGCCTTCGGAGGCCGCTTCAATTTTGCCCATCCGTTCCTGGGTCGCACCGGTAAACGCCCCTTTGGTGTGACCAAATAATTCCGCGAGGATCAGATCCCGCGAAATCGATCCGCACGGAAGGTACATGAACGGATTGGAGCTTCGGGACGACCAGCCGTGGATTTTTCGAGCTGTGGTGGATTTTCCAGTTCCGGTTTCACCAGACAACATGATCGGAACATTGCTGTCCGCCACCTGTCTGGCGGTGGTGAGCAGGTCGCGCATTTGTTCTGAATAGGTCAGAACATCACCTGTGGGGGTGTCAATTCGATAAGGTTCTGGGCGCGAACCCGGGGGGGCGGCCGTGAGCCACGCCGGCTGAAAGTTGGCTTGCGAATCCAGATCCCATTCGTCATCGACGACGGTCAGCAGGGAAGCAGCGACTTCCAGAGGGAAACCGCCTTGAGTGACCGCGATCAGTCGGCACCCCTTCATTTGATGCAGAATCGCGGCAAGTTCATGCTCAAGGTCGGAGTGGTTGCAGCCACGCAAGTCGATGAATAGCGTGTCCGGCTTCCGGTCGAATGGCAGATCCAGAAGGTCAGAAGCGGAACGGGAGTGGGTCCACTGCACATCACTGCAGCCTTCGCAGAGACGAAGCAGGTCCGGTTGTGCAGACAGCGTTTGAAGAAGCAGAGTCATTCTGGGGATTCCGCAGTTAGTTGAGGGTCAACCCACACCACACTATCCTCACCAAACACCCCATTCCACCCCTTTTTACCAAATTGCGAAAGTTTTCATTGAAATTCGCAGGCATGGTCAAATTCATGAGGTAAGGGGCCGGATTGATGCCCGGGGGCCACTTCAAATGCGGCAATTTTCCAACACATCCGGAGAATCGTCAGGATCGTTGGATCTGCCCCAGTCGCCAATAATCACCGGTCTGTGCCCCGATTCACCACTCCCCTCAGAAACAACCTCGATTTCCCCGCACACAGATGCCACTTGCCTTGCTTCTCACCCCCCAACGCGGCAGAATAGGAAAGCCTCTGCCTGCCACCTGCTTACCTCCCCTGCTGACTCCTGCCTGCCCTGCGGTGCCCCATGCTTCTCCAGCCCCCCGGTTTTCCGACGATCTTTGTCAGGGCGTTCGTGGCACTCCTGCTGATCTCCGCCTCGGGTCTCCTGGCTCTCGCTCAGGATCCCGCACAGCCTTCATCCGCGACACCTGTTCTGAAGGAGGGGCATTCGCAGCACGGAGAGGTCTTCAACGAGGGCCCCCGCCAGGCCGCTCGATTGATGGAGGGCGTTGGTCGCGTCCGTTTCCCGATCACCTCAGCGTCCGAAGACGCCCAGAAGTTTGTAGCCCAGGGCATCGCTCAGCTTCACGGCTTCTGGTATTTCGAGTCTGAGCGGTCCTTTCGTCAGGCTGCGATGCTGGATCCGGACTGCGCGATTGCCTACTGGGGGATGGCGATGTCCAATCGGGGCAACATCACGCGGGCGAAGGGTTTCATTGCCGAGGCAATGCAGCGTCGCGAGAAATCAGGTCGTCGCGAAAAACTGCTGATCGAGTCCTTTGATCGGTGGGCCGGAGCAAAGACAGAGCAGGAGTCGGATCGTCGGCAGCGGGCAAACCGTTACGTGTCGGACCTTGAGGACATTCTGCTTGAGTTTCCGGATGATCTTGAGACGAAGGCGTTTTTGTGTGAGTACTTCTGGGCCGGCAGGCGGGAGGGTCTGGAAATGGCCTCCAATCTGGCGGTCGATTCGATGATCCAGCAGGTGCTGGACGTGGAACCATTGCATCCGGCGCATCACTACCGCATTCATCTCTGGGACGGCCGCAAGCCGGAACTGGCGCTTCAATCAGCAGCTTTGTGTGGTCTTTCTGCCCCCTCGATCGCTCATATGTGGCACATGCCCGGCCATATTTACTCTCGTCTGCGGCGTTACCACGACGCAGTCTGGCAACAGGAGGCATCCGCTCGGGTGGATCATGCTCAGATGATGCGCGACCGACTTCTCCCGGACCAGATTCACAATTTTGCTCATAACAACGAATGGTGTATCCGGAACATGATCGCGATTGGCCGCGCGGAAGACGCTGAATCGCTTGCCCGCAACATGCTCAGCCTCCCGCGCCATCCCAAATACAACGACGCAGGTCGCGGTGGCAGCTTTCGTTATGGTCGCGAACGTCTCGTCGAGGTGCTCGAAGCCTTTGAGCGCTGGGACCGTCTGGCAGCCCTCATCGGCACTCCCGGATTCGAAGACACCGGAAATTCCGAAGACGATCTCAAACGCGACCGCGCTGCGGCCGCGGCCCTCGCGGCGCTGGGCGATTCCCGCGTCACGGGTGCCCGCGACCGCCTCCAGCAGCAACTTGTGTCTGAACAGACCCGGCGACAGCAGGCGGTAACGGAGGCAGAGACGAAGGCGAAGGAGGCCAAAGGGGACGAGAAGGCGATCGAGAAAGCGAAGAAGGACGCGGAGCAGAAGTTTGCCTCCCAGATTTCGCGTCTTGAAAAATCGCTCCATGAAATCGACGGACGCGCAGCGGCTGTCTCCGGCGACTACGCCAAAGCCGTCGAGCTTCTGGGGAAAGCTGACGTCCCCGCAGAACAGCTGGCGCTGTTGCTCATGAAGGCCGGGAAAAAGGACGACGCGTTGAAAAAGATTGAGGAGCGAGTGAAGTCGCGTGCCGGCGAAGTGCTCCCCCTCGCCGCTCAGGTAGAGATCCTGGCGGCGGCTGATCAGACTGACGCCGCGAAAGCCGCCTTTGAATCACTCAGAAAACTCTCGTCCACGATCGACCTGCAGGTGCCCCCCTTCCAGCGGCTCGCACCGCTCGCTGCCGCCTGGGGCTATGCTGCCGACTGGCGATTACCTGACGAGGTACGTGCGGACATCGGCGCGCGGCCGGACCTGGATTCGCTTGGGCCATTTCGCTGGTCGCCGGTGCTGGCTTCCAGCTGGACGCTCCCAGGCGTGGACGGGCAGCCACGATCGCTGAGTGATTATTCCGGGCGTCCCGTGGTGGTGGTGTTTTACCTTGGCTACGGCTGCCTGCACTGCGCCGAACAGCTCAAGGCCATCGCACAGAACATTCAGGGGTTTCGGGATGCGGGTCTGGAGGTGATTGCGGTGAGCACGGACAAACAGGAGCACCTGCGAAAGGCGCTCGAAAACCTCGAAGGCGGCCTCCCATTTCCGCTCGCAGCCGACCCCGAGATGAAGGTCTTCCGGGAGTACCGCTGTTATGACGATTTCGAGAAAGCCGCGCTGCATGGCACATTTCTTGTGGATGCGGCTGGTCGTGTTCGCTGGCAGGACATCAGTTATCAGCCGTTTACAGACACGGCGTTTCTGCTCAGGGAATCACGGCGGCTGCTCGCAATTGAGCCCCGCACGGGGCCTGCCACCACAATTCCCGTACAGGCCCCCGGTGTGGCCGTGACGAGGTGATAATGCGTGCGTTTTCCTCGGACAATGAGTGTGCTTCAGACAGCGGAATCTGAGGCGACTTTTTCGAACAGGAACTGCACAACGTCATCGATGTTCATGGACGAGGTATCCACGATGACGGCGTCAGGCGCAGGTTTCATGGGAGCGGTGGCGCGCTGTTCATCGCGTTCATCCCGAAGTTGGATCTGATGCATGACATCTTCCAGTGACTGCGGGTGAGATTTGTCCTGCAGCTCAGCCAGTCGTCTGGCTGCTCTGGCAGCGAGGCTGGCGGTGAGAAAGAACTTGTGCGGGGCATTCGGGAAGACGACGGTGCCCTGATCGCGTCCTTCGGTCACGATGGGGCCAGCCGCTCCGATGGTCTGCTGCATCGCAACAAGCTGTTGTCTGACCGCGGGATTGGCAGCGATGATGGAGGCGACCGTGGTGACCTCCGGCTCCCGAATTGCCGTGGTGACGTTGAAACCGTTCAGAAGGACGCCACCTGTGGGGAGTTCGATGCGGCAGTTTTGGGCAAGTGTGGCGACGGTTGGGGAGTCGTCGGGGCGAACCTGCGCCTTGAGGACTGCGAGTGCGATGGCACGATACATGGCACCGGTGTCCAGAAATCGCACAGAGAGTTTTTCGGCAAGTCGTCTGGCGACGGTGCTTTTACCGGACCCGGCAGGTCCATCGATGGTAATGATCATTCACGGAGGATCCGGAGAGGCAGGTGAAGACACTGGCGCTTTCGTGGCGGAATTGTGACGAAGTCGGTGGAATCGGCAAGTTCATTTTCCGTTCAGGATTTCCATCGCGTGGCTGTCTCTGCAGGAACCATCCCGCTAAAATTCCCCCGGCGCTCCGCTGAATCCAGTCAGAGTGTCTGTCGTTTGGGGGGCAAGCAGTGGTCAAGGGCGATGTGGCAGGGCGGATTGACGAGCTTCGCAGGGCCTTGCAGAGGTCGGAGAGTGCGGCTTTTCTGGTGGAGCCGCGTGTCATTCGTCGGGTGATTCGGGAACTGCACGGCTTCGTGAAGCTTTCGGTGTCTGTTCCGCACGCACTCTCACAGATTGTCTCCCGGTCGGACGTCCAGCATCTCGTGCATCCGGACGAGCTGGGTTTGGAAAGTTTTACGGATCTCCCGGAGCGCTGTCTGCTGATTTGTCAGCCTGAGGAGGCAGAGCTTGAGCATTGGCCGCTCCAGGAACTCCTGCAGCAGGTCTGGCGACGGCTTTTCCATGCAGTGCTCGATCTGCGTCTGTCTGAACGCCTGTCGGGGCCGGACGAGCGGTCGCGAGTGCAGCAGCGGATTGCGGAGCTGGGACAGGCGGAATTCGACGAAGCTCATTTTGTGCTGCGGAACGAGCAGCTGCTGATCCACCCGGAATCCCGCGCGGCGGCATGGCGGGAGTTTTCCGCGGTGTACCTGGAGCTGCGCTGGTTCGAACCGGATCTGCTCCCGATCTGGTTTCCCTCGCTGTCAGAAACGACTCACGTCGAGCCTCTCCTGGCCATGGACGTGGATGCGGAAGCGTTATTTCGCAGCACACAACTCTACGGAGCTGCACTCCCGGACCTGACACCGCACGTCATCCGTGACGAAACGCGACTCACGCATACGCGTCGGGACTGGTCTGCAGCCTCCAGCTCTGCTCCATCGGACCGCGCGTGGCTCAGAGCGCTCCGCAGGCGTGATCGTGCCAACGAGCGGGGCAACACTGTTGCGGCGGTCGTGCATTCCGTATTCGCGGCCAATGCTGCCGCAACGGATGAGAAGCGATTTTCAGCGGAGGAGAAAATTCGGGCGGACGTGGCCTGCCTGGTCCAGCGACTTCGGCGGGCGATCAGTTTTCCGGCAGAGGAGACAGAGGACTGGCAGGCTTCCCTGCGGGAGCTCGCATCCAATGCGGTTCAGGGATTCTGGAACTCCGAACGCAGACTGCTCTACGATCTGCAAAAGGTCTGCATCGACCATGAACGCACAATTTACCGTGTCGACCTGGTAAAATGGGTGGCCAGTCGCGGCAAACGGCCGCTGCGTCGCCCCCTTGACGGCCTCCGCGAAGTGCTCATGACACGCCACCTGGCAAGCGCCGAACGGCGACTGGCGGATGTGCGTCTGAGCGGTGTGGACCGAGAACGGCTTACGGCCCTGCTGCAGCGTGCTGCGTCGTTGTCAGAGGAGCAGATGCGTCAACGCATGCGTCCGGTGCTCCTGCAGACCCTGCAGGAGGTGCAGCTGGTGCCGACCAATATCCCCGAGCAGGTAGCTGCGGATAAACTGGTTGAGGACGCTCTGGACTGTATTTCCGATCGCGGTTACCTGACGCTTGGATACCTGCGCGATTCCATCAGCCGAAACGATCTGAAGCTGCCCGATCTGAGCGATATTCGCGATCTGTGGCGCGGCGATTATCTGCTCAGAGCCGACGATCGCCTGGAACTGGCGATGGACGGTGTTTATCGACGGGGCGAGTTCTATCTGCGGGCTTTGCAGACAACCAGTTCGATCTTCTTCGGCAATCGTGCGGGCCGCTTCGCAACACTCTTTCTGATCATCCCGTTCGGCGGGGCCTACGTGACTGTGACGGGCGCAGAGCACATGCTGCATCGGCTCCCGGGAAATCGTCCAGCGAGCACGACAGCAAAGCCCCTTCCGGAAGCATCTCTGAAGATCCGGACGGCGGCTCAGGAAGCCCCTGTCCCCCCGGCGACGGAATCTGCTGCCACGATGGTGCAGCCAGCCCCGGTCGCCATGCCGGAATCGGATCGGTCTCCCGTCGCCACCGTCGCTCCCGTACTGATGCTCGGCTTTCTCCTCATGGCCCTGATTCACGTCGGCGGGTTTCGCCGCCGTTTCCTCCGCATCATTCTGAGCATTTTCAAGGCGGTACGGCGGTGTGTGGTGGATTATCCTGTCCGCATTCTGCGGCAGCCGATTGTGCAGTGGTGCTGGCGAAACCGCACGGTGGTACGGATTCGGCGAGTGGTAGTGGTGCCGACCCTTGCAGCGGCGATCCCCACCCGCCTGATCCCGGCACTGTTTGACACCGCTCCGCACTCCAACGCGTGGTGGCTGGGACTCTCAGTGCTGTCCAGTCTGGCACTGAATTCGCGGCTGGGCAGGGATACGCAGGAACTCACAGCGGAATGGCTGGCAGGAGTCTGGCACAGCCTGCATGTAAGGGTTGTGCTGGCGATTCTTGTTTTCGTGCTGGATGCGTTCCGGATCCTGCTGTCGTTTCTGGAGCGTTTCCTTTACGCAGTGGATGAATGGCTCCGATTCCACAGCGACGAAAGCTGGCTGTCGATTGTGGTCAAAGCTGTGCTGGGGGTGATCTGGTCATTCGTATCATTTCTGATTCGAATTTATGTGAATCTTCTGATTGAGCCCACGTTTCATCCGGTGAAGCATTTTCCCGTGGTGACGGTGGCACACAAGATGATTCTGCCGGGACTCCTGCTGATGCAGCGTGAGATGGTGCGGATTCTGCAGCCGTACCTCGGAATCGCGCTGGCAGAATTCATCACCTGGTTCAATATCTTTTTTATTCCCGGCATCTTTGGCTTTGCCGTCTGGGAGCTCAAGGAAAACTGGCGTCTGTACCTGTCCAATCGACGGCCGCTGCTCACACCCGTAGCCGTGGGAGCTCACGGCGAATCCGTTGCCCGTCTCCTGCGGCCCGGCTTCCATTCCGGCACCCTGCCCAGACTCTATCGGCGCCTGCGACTCCTGGAACATCAGCCACCGTCGTTTCATCGTTTCAGTTCCCGACGCGCCGTTCGAGCGCAGCTCGAACACGTGGAAACAGCCATCCATAACTTTGTCAGTCGCGAACTGATCCGCCTGCTGGAGCTCTGTCCGGTCTGGCACAATTTCGGGCTCGAATGTGGTGCCGTCTACCCGTCATCCAACAGCTTTATCGTGCATATCTACTGCTCGCAGCTGGGCGAACAGCCTCTTGAACTGCTCTTTCAGGAGCAAAGTGGGTGGGTCGTGGCTGGCGTAGCGGCTGCGGGTTTTCTAAGTTTCGCGTCGGCTGATCAGCTGCGATCGCTTCAGCACGCCCTTGAGGGCTTCTACCGCAAGTGCGGTATTGATATGGTCCGCGAGCAGCTGGAAAGCGCGTTCCTCAGGAATCATCCCTACGACATCAACTCCGAAGGGCTCGCGATCTGGCCCCACGGTCAGTTCCGGCAGGAGCTCACCATGGATCTGTCCCGCAAGGGACTGCTCCGTCCGCTCCCCGCCGACGTGGCGGCAACAGCGGGGCTGCATCCGGTGGAACGTTCACTGGTGTTGTTCTTTGAGTCGCGGACGCTCTGGGATGACTGGGTTCAGCGGTGGACGCTTGCGGATGGTCTCGAAGTTCCTCGCGCCTGTACCACGCAGCCAGCGCACCTGCTGCCTGACCGCATCGAGTAGTCCGGGGGGGGCGACAAATCCGGATTTCGCACGAAGAAGCCCCGCCGGGGACTGCAGGATCCGATCATTCGGAGTGCGGTCCCCGACGGGGCTGTGTCAGGTGAACAGCAGTGGCTGGCGTGCCGTCGTCCGGCATCAGTCCCAGTTCAGGGCTCCGGCGCTTTGATATTCCGTCACACGAGTCTCGAAGAAGTTCTTTTCCTTGGACAGGTCCATTGTTTCGCTCATCCAGGGAAACGGATTGCTTGATCCGTACTGTGTGGGCAGTCCGATGCGTTCCAGGCGACGGTCAGCGATGTACTGGACGTAGTCACGGAAGGCTTCGACGTTGAGACCGAGGATCCCGCGGGGGAGACAGCCTTCGGCGTACTGAATTTCAAGTTCCACGGCGTGGCGAATCCGGTCGATCATTTCCTGCTGGAAGCGTGGCGTCCAGAGTTCAGGATTCTCGGCTTTGATGCCGTTGATCAGGTCCACGCCGAAATTCATGTGAATGGTTTCGTCGCGGAGGATGTACTGGAACTGTTCGCCGATGCCCTTCATCAGATTGCGGCGGTGGAAGGAGAGCACCATGACGAAACCGCTGTAGAAGAAGATACCTTCCATGATGACGTAGTAGCCGATGAGGTTCTTGAGGAACATCTGGCGACCTTCGGGGGTATCGGTTGTGAAGTCCGGCGAGAGAACTTCCGCGGTGAGTTCCATCTCGAAGTCGTCCTTCCGGGCGATGGCCGGAATTTCGCGATACATGTTGAAGATTTCGCCCTGGTTGAGACCCAGGCTCTCCACCACGTACAGGAAGGTGTGGGTGTGCACGGCCTCTTCGAATGCCTGTCGCAGGAGGTACTGTCGGCATTCAGCGTTGGTGACGTGCTTGAAGATGGCCAGCACGAGGTTGTTGCCGACGAGTGATTCTGCGGTGGCGAAGAATCCGAGGTTCCGTTTGATGACGAGTCGTTCATCATCGGTAAGGCGGTCAGATCGCCAGACCTCGACATCCTGGTTCATGGGAACTTCGGTGGGCATCCAGTGATTGGCGCAGCCATTGAGATAGTGTTCCCAGGCCCAGTGGTATTTGATGGGCATGAGTTGATTCACATCGACTTTGGCGCAGTTGATGAGTCGCTTTTCGGCGGCCCGGAAGCGACCGGGGGCTGAGGCTGATGGGGATTGGGGGGAAGCCGTGGAGGGTGCTTCTTCGTCAAAACTGATGGTTGCCATATGAACGCTCACTCCTTGAGAAACGACGACAGACCTGAAGAAAGAAATTCAGCGCGGAGCAGGGTGTGTGTGGGATAACCGCAGTGGCGGCGCCAGGTTCACTGGCAGGCTTCACAATCCGGGTCAGTAATGCTGCAGGCTTTGTACTGAGAAACCTCGGTGACCGGGATGTGGGGGGCGGGCACGATATCGGTGCCCGGGTCACGGGGGTCTTCGCTGCGATCGACCTGGATGTCGCTGGAGGCGCTTTTGGATTTGAGCCAGCGGGGCTGGATGCCGAAGCGATTGATGTCAACGGTCGATTTTTCGACTTGTGTGGCAGCGAGCGTCCGCAGGTAGTAAGTGGTTTTGAGTCCCTTGCGCCAGGCGAGGAAGTACATCTCGTGCAGCTTGCGGCCAGAGGGTTCGCGCATGTAGAGATTCAGTGACTGGCCCATGTCGATCCATTTCTGGCGTCGTGCGGCGCATTCGATGAGCCAGCGCGGGTCAACCTCGAACGCGGTGACGTAGCGTCCCTTGATGTCGGCGGGAATGCGTTCGATGTCGGCGAGGATGCCGTCGTAGTATTTGAGTGAATCGAGCATCAGGTCATCCCACAGGCCGCGTTCCTTGAGTTCTGTGACGAGCGCAGTGTTCAGATGCGTAAACTCACCTGAAAGATTGCTCTTCACGTACAGATGCTTATACATCGGCTCAATCGACTGTGAGACACCGATGATGGTGGAGATGGTGGCCGTCGGCGCGATGGCCATGCAGTTGCTGTTTCGCATGCCGTGCCGGGCGACGGCCTGACGAACAGGGGTCCAGTCCATGCGGGCCGATCGGTCGACGTCGACGTGGCAGCCACGTTCCTGTTCGAGCAGATCGATGGTGTCGATCGGGAGCAGTCCGCGATCCCACTTGGAGCCGGGATAGGTTTCGTAGACGCCGCGTTCGGCCGCCAGCTGGGTGGAGGCCATGATGGCAAACCATGACACCGCCTCCATGCTGTTATCGGCGAATTCCACTGCTTCGGGGCTGGCGTAGCTGATATTCATGGCAGCCAGGGCGTCCTGGAAGCCCATGATGCCCAGTCCGACGGGGCGGTGCCGCCGATTGGAATTGCGGGCTTCCTGTGTGGGGTAGTAGTTGATGTC
>JBJTOM010000319.1:0-1100 GCA_046074585.1 Planctomycetota bacterium
GAGGATCTGAAAGCATGGATCGCTGAAGCAGGGCTTTGTAACTCGACCCAGGCACGCAAGGTACGGGCGGCAAAGGATGGCAGGCGTAAACAACGAGTGACCATGGTTTAACACCGTTTCGTCATCCCAGGGCGAGGCTCCTGCCGAGCCGTCGCATGCTGGGCCACGCTGGGAGTCTTCGCCAGTGTTTTGGGGAGCGTCGCGGATTGGTGCAGGGCTCGCGGGAGGGATGTGGCTCAGCAGGAACTTCGCCCTGGAATGACGCAACGTTGTCAGTGGGGGGGCGGCTGTTTTCATGGCATCAGCCGTCAAAAAATAAAGCAGGCGAATGGAAAAAGGAGAGAGAAGACTCTCGACTTTCTCCATGCTCCTGCGGTCTCCTCTCCACTTTCTACTCTCTTACCTTCTCGCCCCAGTCCCCCGGAACTTTCCACGAAGGCCGTGGCAGCGCAGTTGCCCGCGGAATGCCGTCCGACGGCTCAGGAGCACGTTACCCGGGAGTGACATCCCCCCGCACGCCTTGTCAAGTGGGCCGGATTCCGGCCGCCCCCCGATGGCTCTGCAATTGCGGTTATCGCTGCAACAGCCCAAATCACCACAAACCGAAAAATCGTCCCAACCAGGGCAGTCAGATCAGACGCTCCACCTTGCTCTCGCCGCAGGGACTGTCCCCGCAAGCGGAGTTCGGGTGTTGTCCCCGCGGTCTCCACGACCGACAGAATGTCTCCGTGCGCAGGCTGCGGGGACTGTCCCCGGTGGCGTCGCGTGCCGGATTCCGGCCGCCACCCGGTGACTCCGCAATCGCAGTGATCGCTGCAACCGCCGAAAGCACCACAATCCGAAAAATCACCCCAACCAACGCAGTCAGATCAGACCCTCCGCCTTGCTCTCGCCGCAGGGACTGTCCCCGCAAGCGGGGCTCCGGTGTTGTCTCGCGGTCTCCACGACCGGCAGAACGTCTCCGTGCGCAGGCTGCGGGGACTGTCCCCGGCAGGCCGGGAACCCGGTAAAGGTGCATAAAGGTGCATGGCACCAAAACGGTAAAGGTGCATGGCACCAGAACGCCGAAGGTGTCTGGCGGGTGTCGTTTACGACGCCGG
>JBJTOM010000320.1:0-9841 GCA_046074585.1 Planctomycetota bacterium
CCGGGATCTGCCAGCAGGTCGTACAGCCGGCCTTCGGCGTCGAGGCGAAACTGTTGCGTTCTGGCGGAGATGCGACCGGCCCAGTGGGTGAAGAGCGTGCGATCGGGATGGCTGTCGGTCCGGCCCAGGCAAAGTGACGACAGGTCGTGCCCGTCGAGCGGCAGCTGGCCCGCTTGACTGATGCCGGCGAGCGCTGTGAGCGTTGGCAGAAGATCAATGGCACCGGCTATCGGCCTGACCAGACGACCTGCGGGAATCCGGGCTGGCCAGCTGAGGAAACAGACGCTGCGAGTGCCTCCTTCGTCGGTGGTTCCCTTTTGTCCGCGCATACCACCATTCCAGCGGGCTGTGTTGGGCCCGTTGTCGGAAAAGTAGAGCACGATGGTGTCGTCGCGCAGCTGCAGTTGGCTGAGCTGTTGGAGGATCTGACCGACACAGCGGTCCTGGTGTTCCATCATGGCCAGAACACAGCGAGTCTCTTCGGGGTTTTCGCGGTCCGGCTGCAGACCGGTTTGGGTGATCGGGCGCGCACGAACGCGATCCCAGTCGGCCTGTGGAACCGCCCATGGGGAATGGGGTGTGGTAAATGGAATCAGACAGAAAAAGGGACGCTGATGATTGCGCGAAATAAAGTCGCGGGCCCGCGCAGTACAGACGTCGACGATGTAGCCTTCCGTACGGACCATTCTGCCGCGATCTTCCAGCGGTGCGTTGAAATATTCGCCCCAGTGGCCGGCGGAGTGACCGAAGAATTCGTCGAACCCCCGAGCCATCGGGTGATAAGGCCACTGACTGCCGTTGTGCCACTTTCCAAAAATCCCTGTGGCGTAGCCGGCAGCATGGAAAGCGTCAGCGATTGTTTTTTCTGACAGATCCAGACGCTCCTGACCTGTTGAAACGCCGCGAACGCCACCCCTGAGATGATAGCGGCCAGTGAGAAATTCGGCGCGGGTGGGGGCACAGACCGGACAAACAAAAAAACGATCAAAAGACACGCCCGATGTTGCCAGCGAATCGATTGCGGGGGTGTGCAGCTGAGTATTGCCGGAATGTGAATAATCGCCCCAGCCAGCGTCGTCGGCCAGAAACACAACCACGTTCGGGCGTGCCCCTGTACCAATTGCTCTGTCGCCCTCTGCTGCCAGCACCACGCTGCTGCTGTGAGGTGACAGAAACAGAGCCATGGTGACGACCAGTGACCAGAGCAGGAGTGGATGCGTTTGGGAGGGGAACATCACAGAGACCGCCACAACGTGGGAAGGGGGAACGTTTTGCCGGGAGCCAGCCGGCGGTGGAGATTTTGGGGTGGTCAGGGACCGGCCACGGATTGAACCCAGCATAGTCCAGGAACGAAAAAAATCCGAGCAACCCTGTGAGAGAGGGGCATTTCCACAATTTCCCCAAAACAACGGGGATTTTACTTTGCTACATAAGGGTAGCAATTTAGACTGTGCTAAATGCTGAATCAATCAGGATCCTTTAAAAATCCTGGTTTTTTTCCGTGGTGTCTGGCCCATAAAGGTTTCGTGAACGCTTGCAACACGCTGCACTGGACGGGATAACATGCTCAGGACTGCACAATTTCTACAGGCTGACCGGCGTCCGGCGTGGTTCCGTCCGGTTTGCTTCGGCGTTCATCAGGGGGCCTCAGCCGTGCGTTGTCCGTACTGCAGGCACGACGAAACCAAAGTGATCGATTCCCGCACCAGCCAGGATCTTTCCATCCGGCGTCGCCGAGAATGTCTTAGCTGCGAACGGCGCTTCACCACCTACGAACGAATTGAAGAATCACCGATCAGGGTCATCAAAAAGGACGGGACCCGGGTTCCCTTCGACCGCGAAAAGATTCGTTTCGGAGTCGAAAAAGCCTGCTATAAGCGTCCTGTCAGTCCCGAGCAGATTGATGCCCTGGTGGGCTCGGTCGAGGCCACCGTCTACGAAGACGGCGAGCGCGAAGTCTCATCCCGCCGGATCGGGGAACTGGTCTTCATCGCCCTGCGGGATCTGGACAAGGTGGCGTTCGTTCGCTTTGCCTCCGTCTACCGGGAATTTCAGGACGTCAACGACTTTGTCGAGGAGCTGCAGCCCATTCTGGACGGGCGTCGACGCGACACTCAGCATTGATCCACCGCATGTCCCGACCCCACTCCCAAATTCCCTCACTGCATTCCCCCGCGCCCGGCTGGCTGCTCCCCGGTCCGCTCCGCATCGCTGCACTGCTCATTCTGGGCATTCGTCTGGCCGATGCCTTTGCGTGGCAGCCAGGTTCCTGCCTGGCGCTGGCCAGTGGCTGCCTGCTGCTCGCAGCGCCGCTCCGCCCGCTCTCTGCCACCACTGCCCTCGTCCTCCTGCATGGTGCCCTGCTGGCTGTCGGCGCGTCGCTCTGGTCAGTCCGCTCCGCCACCCAGGACGGCCGCGATCTCGCACTGCTCCTGCAGGACCGCCCGGGCTGGACTCAATCCTCCGTGCGTCTCTGCGGCACTCTGTCCTGTATTCCGGCGCTGGACACAGTGCGCGACTCCGCCGGCACTTCTTTTTCCAACAGTCGCCCGCGTACAGCGTTTCTGCTGCAGGCCACCGAACTGCTCGCAGGCACCCAGCCACTGCCCGTGCGGGGACTCTGCCGCGTCTGGGTGGATGGCGACGCCACAAACCAGGTCCGCTGGGGCGACGCTGTCGAGCTCATCGGCCGCCTCAGCCTTCCCGAAGGCCCGCGGAACCCCGGCGAATTCGACTACGCGCTGTATCTGCGTCGCACCGGCATCTCTGCTCAGGTCTATCTGCGACATCCGGCGGCCATTCAGGTCCGTCAACACGCCGGCCCATGGTCCATTCGCAGTCTGCTCAATTCGTTTCGCCAGCAAACTGTCCGTCAGCTTCAGCGCTGTCTCAGCCCCGACAATCGGGCCACAGCCGAAGCACTCCTGCTGGGCAACCGCGGCCGTATGGAAACGCATCTCGAAGACGACTTTGTCTTCAGTGGCACCATGCATCTTCTGGCAATCTCCGGCCTGCACGTGGGCATTCTCTATGTCTTTATTCTCAGGCTGCTCCATCTGATTCTTGTCCCCCGTAGCCGTGCTCTGCTGCTGGCCGCCACGGTGTGTATGCTTTACGCCTGTCTGACAGATCTTCGTCCCTCAGTGCTGCGGGCTGCGCTGTTCATTGTTTTCAGTGCTGCCGGTCAGTTCTGCTGTCGGGACATCCGCATGGGACCGCTCATCGGACTCACGGCCATTGTGCTTGCCATCTGCGACCCCTCCGTGGCCTTCGATATCGGTGCGTGGCTCTCATTTCTTGCCGTCGGTGCCCTTGGCTGGGTCGCCGAACGGACGCCAGCCCCCGCAGAACGACCGGTGCCGGCCGATGTGCCTGGCTGGCGCGACCGCTGCATCGACTTCCTCACCAGCTTCAGCCACTGGCTGCTCCACAGCTACCGCCAGATGTTCGCCGTCACGCTGCTTTCCGCACCCCTCATCGCGCACCAGTTTCACCTGCTCTCAATCACCGGGCTTGTGGTCAATCTGGCACTTGTCCCCTTCACCACACTCACCCTCGCCACCGGCTATTTTTTCGTTGCCTCCGCACTGCTGCTCCCAATGCTCGCACCCGCCGCCAGTCTCCCCTTCGACGCCTGTCTCTCCCTGATGAATCACTCCGTCGCCCTCTCGGCCGATTTTCGCATGGGGTACCTCATGATCCCGGATCTGCCGAACTGGTTTCTGCCGGTCTGGTATGGCACACTTGCCGCCTCCACGCTCTCCTCCACTCCCGCTCGCCGCCATGCCCTGCGACTGTTCCTGATGCTGCTCACAGCCCACCAGCTGTCTGCCGCCGGCACAATCCCCGATCGCCCAGGACTCAACTGCACAGCACTCAGCGTCGGACACGGCAACGCCATCGTTGTCGAAACCGCTCAGAAAGTCATCCTGTTTGACGCCGGTGCCATGCATCGCCCCGGCCGCACCGCGTCCACCATCGCTGCCTTTCTCTGGCACCGCGGCTATCGAATGATTGACGCCATCGTCCTCTCGCATCCCGATGCAGATCACTACAATGCCACTGCCGGACTCATCGACCGCTTCCCGGTCGGCCAGATTATCACCACACAGCAGTTTGTCGATTCACCCTCCCACGAAGTGCAGCAACTCCTGCAGCGTCTGCGGAAGATGCAGATTCCCGTCATCATCGCTCATCACGAAGATTCCATCCGCCTCGAATCACTTGACCTGCAGTTCCTGCAGGCGACCCCGGCACAGACAAACAGCGGTTCATCATCGTCAGCCCCGCCACCAGAACACTCCCCCGGCACCGATAACGAATTCAGCCTCACGGCAGTACTCCGCTTCGCCGGACATCAACTCTGTTTCCCCGGTGATCTCGAAGGCCCCGGACAACACCAACTCCTGCCACTCCTGCCTGCCTGCAGCCTGCTTGTCAGTCCCCACCACGGCAGCCCCCCAGCCAATACGCCCGAACTTGCCGCCGTCACCCAGCCCGCAACACTGTTCGTCAGCGCTCGCGACGATCGACACCTCCACCGACTCAAGACTACATTCCCCGGTTCCAGAATCCTCCACACCAGCACCTCAGGGGCCATCTCGATGTCGGTGTCGCCCGAAGGCCAGGTGCGGTTTTCCAGGTTTCTCGCCACCACCGCCAGCCCTCCGCTTTCCCCGTAAGTCTCCCATGTCTGCTCAACCTCACCCGTCACTCTCCGTCATCGCACTCTCCAGCGCCCTCGCGCTGCTCTCAGCCCATCCCTCCGCAGCCGCCTCCGACGAAGCCGACTTCTTCGAATCACACATCCGTCCTCTGCTCGTCGAACACTGCATCAGCTGCCACGGACCCGGTCGCCAGGAAGGCGGTCTGCGACTGGATTCCAAAGCCAGCCTGCTTCAGGGCGGCAACAGTGGCCCCGAGGGTGTCCCGGGCAATCCCGAGGACAGCCGCATGCTCCACGCCATCGAATACTCCAGCGATCTCCAGATGCCCCCCACCGGTCAGCTCCCCAAAACCAGCGCCGACGCCCTGCGGCACTGGATTCAAATCGGCCTGCCGTGGCCACAGACAGTCGCCCCCCTGCAGCCTCCCGCCACCCGGAATCACTGGGCCTTTCAACCACTCACGCACCCCGAGGTCCCTGAACTCCCCGACCTCCCTGCAGCCACTCCTGTCGACGCCTTCATCCACCGGCGACTGCAGCAGGCCGGCCTCGCCATGTCACCAGAAGCCGATCGCCGCACCTTAATTCGACGCGCCTGCTACTCCCTCACCGGGCTCCCACCCACACCGGCAGAGGTCGAACAATTCGTGGCTGACCCCGACCCGCAGGCCCTGCAAAAGCTCATTGACCGACTGCTCGAATCCCCCGCTCACGCCGAACACTGGGCCCGACACTGGCTCGATATCGCCCGCTACTCCGATACCAAAGGCTACGTCTACGCTCGCGAAGAACGTTTCTGGGTACACGCATGGAACTACCGCAACTGGGTCATTCAGGCGTTCGCCCGTGATCTGCCCTACAACCGTTTTCTGCTCCTGCAGCTCGCAGCCGACCAGGTCCCCGACAGCTCCCCCGAAGACCTCGCAGCCATGGGATTCCTGACAATCGGCCGCAGGTTCCTCGGCGTTCGCCGCGACATCATCGACGACCAGATCGACGTCGTCTGCCGCGGCACGATGGCACTCACCGTCGGCTGTGCCCGCTGCCACGACCACAAATACGACCCAATCCCCACTGCTGACTACTATTCTCTCTATGGCGTCTTCGACAGCTCCCGCGAAGCGCTCCTGCCCCTCCCGGCCAATACGGTCGCCCACACCGAATTCCTCACTTCCTGGCAACAACAGGCTACTCAGGCCAATTCCATTCTTCAGGCCCGACGCGAAACCACGTCCGCTCGAATCCGCAGCCGCATCTCCGACTACCTCGCCGCACAGCTGGACCTGGCGCGATACCCGGAAGCCGGCTTCGATCAGATTCTCTCCGCCAACGACCTCCTGCCCTCCTTCGTACACCGCTGGCGCGACACACTCCAGCAGGCTGCAATTTCCCACGATCCGGTCTTCACAGCCTGGCACGCATTTCAAAAGATACCGGCAGCCGATTTCCCCGCTGCCGCCCCCGCCGTGCACTCCCAGCTTCTGCAGCTCCCCCCGCAACAGCTCAACCCCCGCGTCCGCACCGCCTTTCTCACACCGCCCGCGTCCTTCACCCAGGTCATCCAGCGGTACAGCCAGGTGTTTCTTCAGGCTGACCAGGAATGGCAGACACTGCTCCACACCGCCAACGCCTCAAAACAACCGCTCCCACTGCAGCATCCCGATGCCGACGCCGAACCCCTCCGTCAGCTCCTGTACGATCCCTCCGGTCCCTGCTTCGTGCCCGACGAACCCGTCGTCAGCACCGAATACGACTTCGACTCCGGCACCTGCAATGAACTCTGGAAACAACAGGTGGAACTGGAACGCCTGATTCTCAAGCACCCCTCACAGCCCCCCTTCTCTGTGGTGCTCAAAGATCGCGCGGTTCCTGCACAGCCACAAATCTTCCAGCGCGGCGATCCAGCACGACGCGGCGATCCTGTCCCCCGACAATTCCTCGCACTGCTCAGCAACCCCCAACGGCAACCCTTCCAGCACGGCAGCGGCCGACTCGAACTCGCTCAGGCCATCATCGACCCCGCCAATCCGCTCACGGCCCGCGTCATCGTCAACCGCGTCTGGGCTCGACATTTCGGCACAGGCCTCGCTGCCAACACCGGTGACTTCGGACTCCGCTCCGAAGCCCCCTCACACCCCGAACTCCTCGACTGGCTCACCTCCTGGTTTATTCAGGAAGGCTACAGCCTCCGCAAACTGCATCGACTGCTCCTGAACACCGCCGTCTGGCGCCAACAGTCCACCGGCCCCTCCGACTCCACCGCCCTCCAGATCGCAACCACTCGCGATCCCGCAAACCGACTGCTCTGGCGCATGCCCAGCCGTCGACTCTCGTTCGAAGAACTTCGCGATTCTCTGCTGGCCGCCTCCGGTCAACTCGATCTCACCCCCGGTCGCCGGCCTCAGGATCTGTTCACAACCCCGTTCCCGAAGTGCCGCACCATTTACGGGCTGGTTGACCGCCAGTTCCTCCCGGGGACCCTGCGGCTCTTCGACTTTGCCAATCCCGATCTGCATATTCCCCAACGCAGCGAAACCACGGTCCCCCAGCAGGCACTCTTCCTGATGAATCACCCGTTTGTCCTGCTTCAGGCCCGCTCCCTCGCCGAACGCGCCGCCACTCACGCCACCGATCCCGAAGCCCAAATCAAACACCTCTTCCAGCTCACCCTGCAACGAACACCCATGCCCGCCGAGCACGCTGCCGCACTGGAACTCCTCAATCAACCCTCCCCTCCCACCGAACCTCCCCCAATCACCGCCGCCGACTGGAGCTACGGATTCGGTCGCCTTGACGAATCCGCAGGCAAAGTCGTTAACTTTCAGCCGCTGCCGCACTGGACCGGAACCGCATGGCAGGGCGGACCCGCCTTCCCCGATTCTGCTCTCGGCTGGGTTCAGCTGACGGCCACCGGTGGTCACCCGGGCAATGACCTCGCTCACGCCTGCATCCGCCGCTGGACCGCACCCCGCAATCTGACCATTACCATCCAGTCAACACTCGTGCACGAACCCGAACCCGGCGACGGCATCCGCGCCTTCATCGTCAGCTCCCGCGCAGGAGTGCTTGCCAGCACCGTCATTCACAAACAAAAACAACAGCCAGCCGTCACCAGCATCAGTGTTCAGGCCCAGGAGACCATCGACTTCCTCGTCGACGTCCGCGAACAACTCAACAGCGACCAGTTCCTCTGGTCAGTCAAAATCTCCTCCGACAAGACTCCCGCGGACCCTGTTCCAGCGACTCTCACTCCCCCGACAAACGTTCCAGCCGACCCCGCCACATGGGACTCCGCCAGCGACTTTCCCAAAGCTCCCAACTCCGAACTCACACCCCTGCAGCAACTGGCTCACGTCCTGCTGTGCTCAAATGAGTTCCTCTTTGTCGACTAAGCCAGCAGAAATGCAGCCGTCCCACTCCCACCCCGATTCTGACACCGCCGTAAAAATCGACGCTCCCGTCAACGCCGCCTGGCAACAGCAGCTGGCGGACTGGTTCCTGACCTCCTGCCGCCTCGAAGTGCTCAGCCCCAAACCCGGCAATGTCAATCCCCTGCACGCCTTCGCCGACGCCACCGTCGATGACTTTCTCCGCTCCGCCGCCGCTGCCGCCCCCTGCATCGCTCAGGCTCCCTGCCAAACGCTCGGTCAAACCCTCCTCACCGCCGTCCAGGCCACTCGCAGCGTCGTCGCACACAACACCAACCTCGGGATCCTGCTGCTCATTGCCCCACTCGCCTCTGTCCCTCCCGGTCAGTCACTGGCCGATGGCGTCAACCAGATCCTTCAGGCCACTACGCTGGATGACAGTAAACACGTGTATGCAGCCATTCGGCTGGCCGCGGCGGGGGGGCTGGGGAAGGCCAGTGACCAGGACGTCAACAGCCCGCCAACACTCCCGCTGATCGACTGCATGCAGCTGGCAGCCGACCGTGATCTCATTGCCGCTGATTACTGCAATGGGTTTCAGCGAGTGCTTGTGAAGGGCCTGAACTGGCTCAGACAAGCCCAGCAGGTCTCGGCCGAACCCGGCGAACAAATCACCTGGCTCGCACTGCAGTTGATGGCAGATGCCCCGGACTCGCTGATCCTGCGCAAATGTGGTCCCGAAATCGCATCCACCGCACAAACTCTGGCCCGACAAACGCTTGCTGAAAACTGGCCCGCTCTGACTGGCCATGCTGCCTTCCGGCAGCTCGATCAGTACCTCCGGGCGGATGGACATCGCCGCAACCCCGGTACCACAGCCGACTTCGTGGCTGCGATTCTGTTTTCAGCACTTCGCGAAGGACTCTGGCGCTGCTGACGGACCCCGACACGGGAGGGCATGGCTGGGATGACGAAACGGTGTGAAGAACACCGGAAGTCGTCTTTTGGACTCCACACGTGACAAGAAGTGCAGTGGATGTCAATCCCCCGGTAACGCTCCTGAGCCGCCGGACGGCAGTCCGCGGGCAACGGCGCTGCCACAGCATGCGTGTGTCGTTGGGGCGAAACGAAGAGTTGCCAGCGAGCAACAGGAGCTGAGCCCCGGTCCGTAGCGCTGGCCATCCGTCGCATGAGTCGCATAGGTCCCATCTGTCCAGTCATACACCAACGCAAAGCGCAATCACCGAGCCGCGCCCGTGAGGAAGCGGGGTACCCCAGCACGGGCTGCGTTTCGAAGTGGGAAGTGGGAAGTGGGAAGTGGGAAGTGGGAAGTGGGAAGTGGCGAGGGCAGGAGGATGAGAGAGTAGAAAGTGGAGAGGAGACCGCAGGAGCATGGAGAAAGTCGAGAGTCTCCTCTCTCCTTTGTCCATTCTCCTGCTCTCTTTTTTGACGGCAGGTGCCGTCAAAAAATGGATGTCAATCCCCCGGTCACGGTGCGTGCCCGCGCGGCCAATACCGCATTCGGAACGCACAAGGGCCGCACCGGCCGATTGACATCGGCCGCACGCCGGATGCTCGACTGCATTGCGTAACCGGTCTGAGGGGTGAAACGTCCCAGCCCGCGCGCAACCCACCACCAATTCCAGGACCTGTGCGTATCCTGTTTCCCGAGCCGTCACCTCCGGTTGCTGGGGCGTGTGGTCGTACTGGGACCCCCCCCCCCCACACCCCCCCCCCCCCAAGGGGGAGGGGGGGGTTGCGGCCCCTGCTGCCCCTTTTTCTGGAACTTCCGGGAAATGGGTAACAA
>JBJTOM010000321.1:0-10474 GCA_046074585.1 Planctomycetota bacterium
GATCAACCTGATGGACCTCAATCAGACGATCCAGACGAGTAATACTGAGGACTTCGCGCACTTCAGGACTGGGATTGAACACCTGAACCCGGAGCTTGAGATCCGGGAGTCGGGTGAGGGAGACGAGCAGTCCGAGGATACCGCTGGGGACCAGTCGCACTCCTGTGAGATCAAACGCGACGGTGCTGCTGTTGTGAGTGCGAAGCAGATCGGAGATGGCTGCGCGATGCTGTGCCACGTTGAAATCCGCCGGGGTATCGAGGCCAGCGAAACCGAGTACAGTGACGGGGCCTGCAGAATAGACTCGCAGGACTCCGTCGTCCGTAAGCGGATACTGGGTGGCCGCGAGAGGCCTTGAGGCCGCAGTCGGAGGGTTGTGTTCGGACATCCTGATCGGCTCCTGCAAGTCACCTATTTCACGGTCGCGGGCTGCTGCAGCGCAGCATCCCTGACTGCGTCTTCGCGGTAGTACAGTTCGGAGGGAATCAGGATTTCGGGAGGCACGTCTTCGCCGGCAAACCAGCGACTGATCATCTCGATTGTGGTTTCGGCCATGCGATCGGGAAACTGGACGGGGTCGCAGACGATTTTGCCGTCAAGGATGGCCTGTCGCCCTTCGATGGCCCCGTCAAAGCCCACGATGCGCACCTGTTCGGCTTTGCCGGACTCTTCGAGAGCCACGCGGGCCCCCAGTGCGGAGGGATCATTGATGGCAAACAGGGCGCTGAGGTCGGGATGGGCCTGCACGGCGTCGCGAGCGGCTGCATGTCCGGCTTCGCGGGCCCCCTGCCCGTTGAGCACCGTGGCGATCTCGATCTGCGGTTGCCCGGGGGTTGCGTTGTGCTGATCGATGACTTCCCGGAAGCCAGTGACACGGAGTTGGCAGGATTCGACGTCCGGGTAGTCAACAATGGCCACCTTGCCCCCGGTCTCTCGGAGCAGTTTGACGATTGCTTCGCCGGCCAGGCGTCCGCCCTGGAGATTGTCTGTGGCCACGTGACATTCCACTTTGGCGTCATTTCCGGCGTATTTGATGTCGTTGGTGAAGACCGGTATTCCAGCCTCGTTGGCTTTGCGGATTGCAGTGCCGATTGCCTTTGAATCACAGGGGTTGAGCACAATTGCGGCAACCCCCTGCACAATGAAGTCCTCGATCTGAGCCGTCTGCCGATTGACGTCCTGGTCGCCGGAAACGACCGTGAATTCGTAGCCTTTCTTCCTCGCTTCCTGCTGCATGGTATCGGCGATGATGCGAAAAAAGGGATTGGTCAGGGTGAGTGCTGAGTAGCCGATTTTTCGGCTGGTCGCCGAGGGCGTGCTGGCAGCGGGCGAATCCGGGGTGGAATCGCCAGCGGGATCTGCCCCGGCCCCAGGGGCGGGCGACGACTGGCCGGATGTGTCGCAGCCCGGGAGTGTACACCAGGCGAACAGCAGCAGAGAGGACATCAGTGTCAGGCGTTGGAACATCGACGGGGGCTCCGGTGGGAGGTGACGTGCCTGCCGCGACAACGGGATCAGGTGGGTCGCCGGCGTGATGCTACCGCGCGGGGGCAAGGATTTCCAGGGCAGAGCAGCGAGTGACGGTGCCCGGACGCTGAGTGGCTCAACTGCCGTTGGTGGAGTCCTGGGTTTTTTCGAGGCCTTCCGCGAGGGCGCGGTGAGCATCTGCGTTGGTGTCATCCAGCAGTCCGCGGAACGTTTTTTCCAGCAGGCGATGCACTTTGGGACGGCCCCCGCGGGCGGAGAGCGAAAGTTCAAGATCTTCCCGGGCATTCTGCCAGAGTTTGAGCGCGACGTGGATTTCTCCGCGGGTGGAGAGCAGTTCAGGATTGTTGGGGAGCAGCTTCAGAGCCTGATTGACCAGCAGCAGTGCGCGTTGAGGATTATCCAGTTTGCCGCGCAGGATGGCGATGGCCAGGTTGTTCAGAATGGCCGGATTGCTGCCGGCCGCGATCAGACTACCCTGTTCCAGCCAGTCGCGTGCCTTTTCATAGCGTTCATGCAGAATCGCGTGTGCCCCCAGCTGATTGAGAATCTCTGCGGACTGAGTTTCACGGGCGCGGAACTGCAGAATGAGCTGTTCAGCAGTCTCGGATACCGGGTGGTCCAGCAAGGCCAGACGCGCGAGTCGATCAGCGGCATCGAGTCGGATGGGATCAATAGCGCCGGCTCTGCGGAGCAGATTGAGGAGTTGTTCGGGGCGATCCTCGGGCAGCGAGTTCAGGTCAGGGATCCAGTAATCAGCTGCCGGGCCAGCCTTCCGGGGGCGACCGCTGAGCGCGTCAAATTCCTGCAGACAGGCAATTCCGTAAAGCAATTGTTCTTCAGGAGCATTCGGGGGTGTTTCTTCGTCCGGCTGCAGCAACTGTCGCACACCGGAAAAGTCCTGGAGTACCAGCATGCATTCGGCTGCCGTACGACGTACTGACGGGTCCTGCGGCTGTGTCCGGAACTTCTCCAGCGAGGTTTCTGCCGTCTGGCGAGCCTCCTGCTGGCGGCCGGCCTTCACCAGCAGTTCAACGGCTTTACTGTTCAGTTCCGGGTGCTGTTCGATCAGAGGCCGCAGCAGTTCCAGTGAGGCTTCCGGCTGCTTGTTCAGTTCCAGCATCCGACACAGCGACAGCCGCACATCAAATCGTTCGGGCAGTCGCCGAAACGCATCCTGCCAGCTCTCTGTGCAGACAGTAATCAGCTCCGGCGGAAACCATGCGTCAAGGCGGGCGAGTCGGTCGGCCAACTCAACGGCCGTGATATTCAGCGGATCCAGTCGCAGTGCGCTGATGATCAATCCGGTCGCCTGATCGCGGTTGAGGGTGCCGGCATTGAGCAGGAATGCAGCATGCATGGTGTGCACTTCCGCCGTCACACGACGAAGGGCGCCCCGATCTGACAGCCGGCGACCGGCCTCCAGCACCCTGACAGCCTCGGAAAAGTCATTCAGTAACGTGTGCAGCCGTGCCAGAGCGATCCGTGTTTCCCAGTCCTCGGGAAGCTGCACAACGGCTGCGGACACCTTCTGAATGGACTGCTGGATGGCAACGGCGTTGACGTCCTGGCGACCAAGCGACCTGCGTAACTGGACAAGCGGCAGCAGGTATCGGGGAGCCAGCTCTGCAGCCGCCGCCAGACTGCGTTCTGCAAGCAGCAGTTCCCCGCGATTGAGCAGCACAGCGGAGAGCGTTGCATGGGCTTCAACCAGCGTCGGCATGGCTCTCAGAGCGTTCCTGAGATGCCGTTCGATTTCATCGTCTGAGCAGCGATAATGCGGCGTCGTGGAGAAGGCATCCTGAACCAGCCACATGTGGGCTTCGGGAATTCCCAGCTCTCCTCGATCAGCCAGCTGCCGCATCAGCCGCACGGCCTCTTCGTATCTGCCCTGATCTGCCAGAAACCGAGCGAGGGCCAGCACTGGATTGTGGTCGTCCGGGAGCAGACCGATGAGCGATCGCAGCCGCAATTCGTGCTGGTCCGGCTGCTGCCGACTTTCCGGCTGCTGAATCCGCGTTCGCAGCGTGTGAACCTGCTCCAGCAGATCGCTGGGGGTTTCGATCTGCAAAAAAAATAGGAATACCGCTGCTCCAAAAAACGGCAGACCGGGAAGCAGGTTCCGCCAGGCGCGAGTCCAGAACCAGCCCTCACCGGCCGCTGCAATCCACTGGAATGTCAGCGAAGGTCTCAGCAGCATCAGCCGCAGTGATGGCAGTTCAATCTCCGTGCGGGGGCGATCCGGATCGTCCTCAGCGAACACTTGCCCCGCATTCTGCTGCTCTAAGCTGGTCTCCAGGTGGTCGTCTGGCGTGCCATTCATACTGTCAATCCGGAAGTGTTTGCTGCAGAGGCTGATCTGGTGGTTGGGAAAGCCGGGTGACCAGCAGGAAGGGTGGAATCGGCAGCAGGAGTATGCAGAGGGCAGCTGCTGTCAGCGGCAGACGGAATCTCGCACGGCTTACCGACTTGAGCGGCACCATCGCAAAACCCGCCACGAAAGTATTCCAGTAGTGAATGAAGGGATTGTCCCAGCTGCCCGACTCGCCCTGCCGCCCCACCACGGGAATCGGAGCTGTCAGAAAACGAATGAAGAAGTCGGTGCTCGCCAGCATTCCCAGATAGATCGGCAGCAGACACACAGATGTTGTCAGTGGTGTGCTCAATCGTCCATCAGAACTCTGCTGCAGCAGCCAGACACTCTGCGCCGACGCAGCCAGCAGAAAAGTGGCGGCCGTACACGAAAGCAGGCCCAGTGTCTGCAGGACAGACCTGCGGAACACCGCTCCCCAGAAAATCGTCATCAGAAAGACGCAGGTCCAGGCAGCGGGGTTAAAGAGTACTTCCGGGATGTCGACCACGTTCGAGATGGAGTGCAGCAGTGGTCCTTCGCGGTAGGCGGATATCTCGTAACGCCACGCCAGCCCGGAGGCAAACTGCGCGACGGCAGCGGTGCCCTGCCGCTGCAGGAAGGCATGGATCTCTTCCGGGAGTCCGGTCGCCGCCCAGACAAACAGGGCCAGACCGCCAAGATGCCGATTTCCGATGCGGTCGATATGCATGGCCGAGAACGCGGCCGCAGCACAGACACATCCCGGACCTGCCCAGCCTGGATCGCCCAGAGCAAATGCCAGAGCGAGGCAGACGGCATCAGCCAGCAACAGCAGGCTTTCCAGTCTGCCCCAGCGAATCTCTTCGGACGACGCGCGAATCCAGTAAAACAGCAGGAGTCCACCAAGGCAAACCGGAGGAGTCCAGAAGGCTGCTGACAGCACGTCGGTCCGGACCATTGGCAGCAGTGCAAATGGCAGATGCGCTGCGAGAACAAGGCCTGGCAGGATTCGTCCACGGATCAGAAAAACGCCTATTGATTTTCCAGCCACCGGAAAAACCTTCATTGTCGGATTCAGCGACAGCACCACGGGCACGGTGCTTCACCTGAGAGCACCGAGGGTTTAAGTCGACCGACAGCAGCTGGCAATGTGATAAGAGCGAAGGGCTGCGTAATCTGCAGGATCAGGTCCTGTGCTGACGATTATGCTGA
This sequence comes from Planctomycetota bacterium, assembly GCA_046074585.1. Taxonomy (GTDB): domain Bacteria; phylum Planctomycetota; class Planctomycetia; order Planctomycetales; family Planctomycetaceae; genus SXXK01. The sequence goes on from JBJTOM010000321.1 coordinate 5,030, forward strand.
TCGGATCAGGAATGAGCGATCGGGGGAAAGTGATGATTCTGACGAAGCAAGCGTCTTTGTCGGCCGCGCACGTCACCTGACCAGCAGAAACTCAGGCGTCATGATCACCGCCCAGATCAGATCCTCGATTCTTTCTGCCTCCGGCGATTCGCCCAGTTGCTGGAGCATGGCTGACTGTTCGTCAGCAGTCGCTTCACGGGACCATGCAAACTCACAGAGATGCTTTGCCAGTCCTGCCGGGTCCTGAGCCCACCGACTGTGCAGCAGAGCGGCGCCGCGACGAAGATAATCCGCCAGGACAGTGCCGTTGGACAGATCAAGGGCCTCAAGCGTTGTCAGCTCTTCAGGGCGCATGGAGACGATCTGTTCCCGCTGCGGACGCCCGAGGGAACGCATCAGGAAATCATTCTTCAGCAGAGAAGCGCGAACCATTTGCAGATCGCCTGATAAGGCCTGCTGCAGACGAGCGGTGGCAGCCCCGTTGACGGCCTGACTCCAGACATCGAGCGCCGGCACCACAACGACGGGCGTCCAGGGGCCCCGCACTGTTCCTGCACGTCCCTCGCGGCTCGAGGGCACCGAAGAGCTGGTCGTCCACGATGCGTCGCTGATAACAGACTGCGTTTCTGCGGATTCGAGCCGAATTCGCAAATCCACATACAGCCCTGCCGGGTTTGGACCGCTGCCGGCATTCACGGCGGCCACAAGCAGAGTGTTTTCACCGGGCTTAAGCAGCGAGCGGAGGTTGACGACGCGAGGTGCAGCCCAGTTATCGCCACGGTCCGCCTCCCGGCCATTCACATACAGCACGAAGCTGTTGTCACAGGTGATCAGTGCAGCGGCTCCGGTGACTTTTCCGGAAATTTCAAATACCTTCCGCAGAGAAATAGACTCGCCCGACGCCGGAACCACGCCGTTGGCTGCGCCGGAGCCCCAGATCCACTGAGGCACCTGGCTGCTGCCTGCAGCCGACTGGGAAGGTGTGCCCTGAGCATCACTGAGAACCCGGATCACGGGTGCATCAAAGGCCGTCGGGGCGGCTTCGGTGAGTTGCCAGACACCGTCGATGAATTGTTCGGCTGTGAGCCGTCTGGCAAATGGCCCCTGCCAGACCTGCTGCGTTGCACCAGCCGAACGACGCACCACTGTCTCAGCCTGATAAGCGGCCGAGGAAGCGATCAGGACGGCCAGCTTCTTCAGGTCATAACCATCGTCGGCGAAACGCATGGCGAGATAGTCAAGAAGGTCTGCGTTCCATGGTGGCGACTGCATCGCGTCCAGCGGATGCACGATGCCGCGTCCCGTCAGGCGATACCAGATGCGGTTGACAATGGTGCGTGTGAAGCGACCGTTTTCCGGATGTGTCATGAGCGCAGCGAGCTGCCGCAGACGCTCGTCACGCGGAGCGGCCGCATCGACCGCCCCAAGCTCCGGAAACAGCCATGCTGCCTGAGCCTGCCGATCCAGTGGCTTGTCGCAGCGGTGAATCTGCAGCGGACGTTCAGAATAGATGGCCGCCATCCCCCATGCCTCATCCAGTTTCCAGCGATCAATGAAACTGTCGTGACAGGATGCGCATTTGAGATTAATACCAAGAAATGACTGGGCAACGCTCTGGGCGAACTGGATTTCCACCGTCTGCCCTGCACTCACCTCCCCGCGCCAGCGAATGCCGTCGATGTAACCTCGACTGGCTGGAGTTGCGGGCGCAATTAACTCCCGGGCAAACTCATCAAACGGCTTGTTGGTCAGCAGAGCGTCATAGAGCCAGCCACTGATCTGCTGGCGACCTCCCGTAATGAAGCCCGTTCCGCTGTAGTCGTTCCGCAGCAGGTCGTTGAAGAACGTGAGCCAGTGATCTGCCCAGACAACTGGAGACTGGACGAGGGCGTTCACGAGTCGCTCACGGCGATCCGCAGCTGTATCGTTCAGAAATGCAGTGCGCTGGTCGGGTGTCGGCAGGAGCCCTGTCAGATCCAGATAGACGCGGCGAAGAAAGACCTCGTCAGAGACGGTCGGTAAGGGGGCCAGACCGGACTGCTGTCGCTGCGCATCAAGGATCCGGTCAATGGGATGCTCACGGCCGGACACGGCTGGAGGCAGTTCCACCCTGCGGGGCCGCAGAGGAGGCTCCCATGCGACCGGTGCAAAGGAAAACCCCGGCTCCCATTGCACGCCATCGCCAATCCAGTTGCGGAGTACGGCAATTTCGGCCACTGTCAAACGCAGCTGATCGGCCGGCGGCATCTGCTCGGCCGGATCATCGCTGAGAATCCGTTGCAGGATTCGCGACTCATCCGGCTTGCCGGGAATGACATAACCGGAGTCCACCAGCAGTTCACGGGTATTCATGGAGAAACTGCCCCGCGCTTCGCGACCACCATGGCACGGTATGCAGTGCTTTTTCAGGACAGGGAGCACTGCGTGAGCAAAATCCTGTGGCGGATCCTGAGCGCAGGCCAGACCGCTGCAGACTGACAACAGGAGTCCGGACAGCAGTGTTGTCGGGCTGAAAAAAAATCCGGCTGTCATGTTCCTGTTCCGGCTGTGGTCAGATGGCGTGTTGATGGAAGAGTGGCCGCGGGAGCGGTGTCGGTCTGCGGCAGCTTACAGAGAACCAGAGATTTTCAAAGTGCATCCGGGGTCAAACGAAGTTGATCGCAGCAGCCAGCGTTGGCGGAGACAGACAGGGAAATCAGTCGCTGGTGGATGGATCGTCGATGACGAGCCCCACACCGACGAGTGTTGGCGGTCGTTCAGAGGTGGCGGACGGGTCCGGGTTCAGTGTAATCAGCAGAAGATTGAAAGGGCGCAGCCACGGTGTTACGGGGAACCAGAAGGTGCTCTGACCGGAACTGTCCTGAGCAGGTTGGTGGCTGTGCATGAGCACTGACTGTCCGTTGAACGTGACAGTGGGTGTGGCAGCGACGACATCGAGACGGACTTGTACAGTGGTTTGTGCAGTCATCCCGGTAGGCGCGTGGAACTGGCGCTGGAGAACGAATGGCGGAGGATTCAGGGAGTTCCTGTACCGGTCGGTTGCAGGCAGACGCAGATAGCTGGCTGGCGGGGGGTGTCGAGGTGCGTCCGGAGGGAGCCACTGGCTGTTGAGTCGGATGGTGTGGCGCGGCATTTTGGGGAATTCGGCGACGGAAGTGGAAGACTTGAGGGATCAAATGGTGAACTGGCACCTATATAGTAGTGTGGAGGTCCGGAAAAATCTCAGCGCCGCATTCCGGGTTGAGTTGGTTTGCGTGATCTCCGCTGCTCCTGTAATCTCCAGTCCTGCAGCACTGGGGGTCGCGCCTCCGGTGGTCGCAGTCCAGCCAATTTGTGACGGAAACAGTCGTTGCATGAACGATTCCTCGGGTAAACCCACACCACCGAATCCCCCACCAGCGCCAAAACCGTCCGGCCCCCCAGGCGGCGAACCGCGACGGTTCAGCTTCAGTTCCATGACGTTGCTGCTGCTGGTGCTGGCGGCTGTCATTTCGGTGCTGGCATGGAGCAGTTCGCCGAAGAATCACGGGACGACGGTGCCCTATTCGTTCTTCCGCGAACAACTGGCAGCCGGGATCGTCAAAAGCGTGACGTTTCACGGCGAAGTGCTCACTGGCCGCTGGAACCCGGTCCCCACCGACGCCCCAGCAGACCTCACCGGCAAGCTGATGCCGCAGTTCAATACCGTGCTGCCCCCCGACTCTGCGACCGATTCGCAGCTCATGCAGGAACTGCTCAAACAAAAAGTCAGTGTGGTCAGCAATCAGGTTCCGCCTGTCGGGCTGGGCGATTTGTTCATCTGGGTGTTTCTTCCCGTAATTTTTCTGTTCTTCATGTGGTCGATGCTCCGTCGTTCAGCGGACCCGTTTGGTGCCGGAGGTATGATGGGCGGATTCATTCGCAGCCCCGCGCGGCGGTTTGAAAAGAGCGAGAAATCGGCGACTTTTGATGACGTCGCAGGACTCAAGTCCGCCAAACAGGACCTCCAGGAGGTCGTCGAATTTTTGAAAAATCCCCGCAGGTTTACGCGACTGGGGGCAAAGATTCCCAAAGGCGTGCTCCTGGTCGGCCCCCCAGGGACCGGCAAGACGCTGCTGGCCCGTGCAACAGCGGGGGAAGCGGGCGTCCCGTTCTTTTCCATCAATGGGTCCGAATTTATCCAGATGTTCGTCGGCGTCGGTGCCACCCGCGTCCGAGACCTCTTCAAAACCGCGCGCGAATCCGCGCCTTGCATCGTATTTATCGATGAAATTGACGCGGTTGGTCGCGTCCGCGGCGCCGGAGTGGGCGGGGGACATGACGAACGCGCACAAACACTCAACCAGATCCTCAGCGAAATGGACGGTTTCCAGCAGGGCGAAACCGTGATTGTTCTGGCAGCCACCAACCGCAGCGACGTGCTCGACCCTGCCCTGCTCCGTCCCGGCCGGTTCGACCGCCATGTGACGGTCGACCTGCCAGCCCGCGATGGTCGCCTCGGAATTCTTAAAGTCCACACGCGCCGCGTGCCCCTCGAAGACAACGTCGACCTCGAAGGACTCGCCCGCACCACCATGGGCTACAGCGGTGCGGAACTTGAAAAGCTTGTCAACGAAGCGGCCCTCAAAGCCGCCCGCGAAGACAAACGCAAAGTTGAAATGAGCGACTTCAGATACGCTCAGGACATCGTCACCATGGGGGCGCCCCGGGACGAAAAAATGGACCGCCGCGAAAAGGAACTCACCGCCTGGCACGAAGCGGGCCACGCAATCCTCGCCTGGGCCCAGGAAGGCGTCGATCCTGTTCACAAAGTCTCCATCGTTCCCCGCGGTCGCACACTCGGCGTCACACAACTCATGCCCGAAAGCGAAATTCATAACCTCGGCGAACGTCGGCTCAAAGCCCGGATCGTCATGACCATGGGCGGGCGAGCGGCAGAAAAGATGATCTTCCACGAGTACTCTGCGGGAGCTCAGGGCGACATTGAACAGGCCACAAATATCGCTCGTCGGATGGTCGCCCGCTGGGGTATGTCCGATGTCATCGGCCCCGTCTCCTTCCGCCAGTCCGAAGAACACCCGTTCCTCGGCAAGGAAATGCACACCTACAGGGAATTCAGCGAAGAAACCACCCGACAGATTGACATGGAAGTGCAAAGAATCATCAAGGATGCTGAACACACCGCCACTGAACTCCTCACTCGCTACCGCGATCGCATGACGGCACTCGTCAATGCGCTCCTCGAAACCGAAGACCTCGAACGCGAATCCATCGAGAAAATCCTCGGCGAACGCCCCTTCCCTCAGCCCCATGAGACGGCGGCACCAGCAGAATCACTCTGATAACGCCCCGCTGAAAACACAATTGCTCCCCGCACAGTTCCGCCAGCTTCCTTCACACGGATGTTCATGTGACTCGCTGGATCTGCAAGGAACTGCTGCTCACAGTTCACGACGAATTTCCGCA
>JBJTOM010000322.1:0-22013 GCA_046074585.1 Planctomycetota bacterium
CAGGTTCCCGGCGCGTTGCGACGCAGCATTTACCTGCAGCAGCGGCGCTCGCAGACGCTGAGCTTCATGAGGGTCTTTGATGCCCCGTCGATTGCTACCATCTGTACGACGCGTCCGTCATCGACGGTGCCGCTGCAGTCACTGGCGCTGCTGAACTCCGATTTTGCCATCACGCGTTCAGAAGCATTTGCCGGACGATTGCTCATGGAGACTGATGGCACGCCGGAGAACCTTGTTCGCCGTGCATGGCGGATTGCAACCGCACGAAATCCCTCCGAGAGAGAAATTCAGCTCGCGCAGGAGTTTCTGGAGGGACAGCGATCCCTGTATGACGGAGAGCATTCCAGCCGCTGGGCTGTCGCCGATTTCTGCCAGATGCTGCTGGCCGGCAACGCGTTTCTGTATGTGGAGTAGTGCTGTGAAGAATGCCAGAACGACAGCTGCTATGATTGAGGGCCGTGGCGGTTTATGTCCGACGCTGCCTGCTGAGGCGTCTGTTTTTCACCGTGAATTCAGGAAATCTGCGGCGACCTGCAGCCTGACAGACCTGCAGACATGTTACCGCCGCGCCTTTCTCGGCCGCTCCGCCGGCGGGATGCTGGGATCGATCGCGTACAAATGGCTCAATGCCTCCGAACGTGGGCACTTTCAGACTGCCCATCACCCACCACGGGCCGAACGCATCGTCGTCCTGTTCCAGAACGGCGGCCCCAGCCAGATGGATCTGTTTGATCCAAAGCCTGAACTCACGCGTTTGAACGGCAAGCCGTTCCCCGGCAGTGCGAAGGTTGAAACATTATCACCGGGTGCTTCGGGCAATCTGCTCGGTTCGCCGTTCAGGTTTCGACCTGCCGGTCAGTCGGGAATGCTGCTGTCGGAACTGATTCCCAATATGGCCTCGATCGCCGATGATATCACGCTCGTGCGTTCGATGACAACCGGATCGGTGTGCCATGAAGCGGCTCTGCGAATCTCCCACAGCGGGCATGCCATCGCCACCGACCGGCCCAGCTTCGGTTCCTGGCTGACCTATGGTCTTGGTTCGCTCAATCATAATCTCCCGGCGTTCGTGGTTCTGCCTGACCCGGGTGGGTTGCCGATCAATGGGACGCTCAACTGGTCGGCGGGCTGGCTGCCGGCTCAGTATCAGGGAACGGCCTTCAACGCCGGCGATGGATCGACTCCGCCAGTGCTCAACCTGCGGACTCCAGGTCGTATTTCCCCGGCTGCACGGCGGCGACAGCTCGATCTGATTCAGAAGCTGAACGCGGAACACCTTGAGCGATTTCCGGAAAACTCTGATCTGTCCGCGCGACTGCAGGACTTTGAAACTGCGGCCCGCATGCAGTCTGCCGTCCCCGCGGCCGTTGATCTTTCAGCCGAAACCGAAGCCACTCGAACGCTCTATGGTCTGGATCAGCCTGGCACCGCTCCCTATGGCAGACGCTGCCTGCTGGCCCGCCGGCTGCTGGAACAGGGTGTGCGGTTCGTCGGTGTCTACCTCCGTGGTCAGCCGTGGGATACACATGCCGACAATGCAAATGCCACGAAAGCTGTCGCGGCACAGCTGGATCAGCCGTCGGCCGCGCTGGTTAAGGATCTCAAACAGCGAGGATTGCTGGAATCCACGCTTGTCGTCTGGATGGGCGAGTTTGGCCGCACCCCTGTCTCACAGGGAGCCAATGGACGCGACCACAGCCGTCGCGGCTTTTCAATGTGGATGGCTGGTGGCGGTGTGAAAGGTGGTTATGTCCATGGGAATACAGACGAATTTGGCTACGAGTCGATCGAAAAGGTCGTGAGCATGCACGACCTGCACGCCACCATGCTGCATTGCCTTGGCCTCGACCACCAGCGACTTGCGTTTGAACATCATGGCCGCAACGAGACACTCACCGATTCCGACCTGAACCACGCAATGGTCGTGCAGGAGTTGTTAGCGTCCCGTCTGACCGGTACACTGTCGACGGCTGACTGAAGCCCATCCGATATCCGCGTCCCGTGGACCCCCAAAGGCCCGCTCATGCGTTTCCTCACGACTCTCCTGCCTGCCCACGGAATGATGTCTGCATGTCTGCCAGCGACCGCGGTGCTGTTTTGGCTGGTCGGATCGCTGCTGACATCGCGAACGCTGTGTGGTGATGAGCCGAATGTGCTGGTGTCGTCGTTCGCTGCGGTGCCGGACGGCGGCATCCTCAGCTTTCGGCTCGACACGACCACTGGTACGCTGACTCCTGGCCCCCGTTCACCGGTGATCCCCAATCCCTTTTTCTTTGACGTCACGCCGGATCGCCGACGGCTGTACAGCATTCACGCGGAAACGTTCGGAGGTACCGCACCGGAATCGACGGCTGCCTTTGAGCTGAACGCGCCGACAGATCTGCTCACAGCCATCAACCGTGAGACGACCCGCGGTACTGCTTCCTGCTACGTCGAAGTCGATCGCACGGGCCGGTGTGTGCTGGTCGCCAACTACAGCAGCGGAGACGTGATCAGCTATCGGATTCAGGCAGACGGACGTCTGTCAGCTCCGGTGTCATTTCACCGTCACAGTGGCCGCAGCGTCAACGTTGCTCGACAGAACGAACCCCACGCCCACTGTATCGTGATCAGTCCGAACAATCGTTTTGCCTACGCCGCCGACCTGGGAACAGACCAGATTGTGTGCTATCAGCTGGACGCCGCGACCGCTCAGCTGTCTGCTGCCGCACAGCCGTTTGTGCGTCTTCCGCCGGGTTCCGGTCCGCGGCATCTGACGTTTCATCCGCGTGAGCCGTGGATGTACGTCATCAACGAACTGCTCAATACGGTCACTGCTTTTGAATGGAACGCGGACACCGGAATGCTCATCGAACGCGGAACAGAGTCAACACTGCCTGCCGACTTCACCGGCGAATCGTGGTGTGCGGACCTGAAAATCACTCCCGACGGGCGCTCTCTCTACGGCACCAACCGCGGGCATGACAGTCTGGCAATGTTCCGGATTGGTGAGGACGGCCGTCTGACAAGGATTGGAATCATATCCAGTGGAGGGACGGGGCCTCAGAATCTGGCCATCACTGCTGACGGTGGGTTGCTTCTGTGCGCCAATATGTCTGGCAACACTGTGGCTGTCTTCCGGATTCAGGCAGAGACCGGAATTCTGGAAATGGCCGGGCCCCCGGTGACCGTCAAAATGCCGTCCTGCATTCGAATTCTGCCCTGAGCAGAGTGCGAGGGGAAAATGGGACCTGTTCCCCCCTTGCTCCCTGACCCCCCGACTCCTAAACTTCGGAACAGGATTCGCACAAATGGACAGCGGGAGGGAAACCAGGCCGCAATCTGTCATTTTGGCGGTTTCCGGGGACATCAGGTCAGTTTTTCCCGGTGGAAATGGCGGACTCCGCCTGATCTGCCCGTAAAAAACCGTTTTTTTCCAGGTTCAGGCCCTAGAGTACTCAGTCAGATCCTTACCGAAACAAGTCGACAACACCGAGGACGTCGAATGTACGAACGTTTTACCGATCGGGCCCGTAAAGTGATGCAGCTGGCGAACCAGGAAGCCCAGCGATTCAACCATGAATATATCGGGACCGAACACATTCTCCTGGGGCTGGTCAAGGAAGGATCGGGCGTTGCCGCGAACGTCCTGAAAAATCTCGATGTGGATCTTCGTAAAATCCGCATTGAAGTGGAAAAAATTGTGCAGACCGGCCCGGATATGGTGACCATGGGAAAGCTCCCGCAGACCCCGCGGGCTAAAAAGGTCATCGAATATGCTATGGACGAAGCCCGCAACCTGAACCACAACTATGTGGGGACCGAACATCTGCTGCTGGGACTCCTGCGTGAACAGGAAGGCGTGGCCGCTCAGGTGCTCATGAATCTCGGCATGAAACTGGACGACGTCCGCGAAGAAGTCCTGAATCTGCTCGGGCATGGAATGGAATCCGCAGAACCGGGCAGTGAAGAGCGTGGTGGGACCGCCCCGGGAGCCTCCGCGGCTCCTCAAAAAGGCGGCAGCCGCAGCAAGACCCCGGCCCTGGACAGTTTCGGGCGAGACCTCACCGAACTCGCCCGCCAGAAAAAACTTGACCCGGTCATCGGCCGCGAACGCGAAATCGAACGCGTCGTACAGATCCTCTGCCGTCGCCAGAAAAACAACCCTGTCCTGCTGGGTGAGGCTGGTGTTGGCAAAACAGCCATCGTCGAAGGCTTCGCGCAAATGGTCGTCGATGGCGCCGTGCCGGATATTCTGGCCGATCGCCGCATTATCGTGCTCGATCTCGCCATGATGGTCGCCGGTACCAAGTACCGCGGACAGTTCGAAGAACGCATTAAGGCGGTCATGAACGAAGTCCGTCGAGCCCGCAATACCATTCTCTTTATCGACGAACTGCACACGCTGGTGGGGGCCGGCGGTGCCGAAGGTGCAATCGACGCCTCCAACGTGCTCAAACCCGCACTCAGCCGCGGAGAGATTCAGTGCATCGGAGCCACAACGCTCGATGAATACCGCAAATACATCGAGAAAGACAAAGCACTCGAACGCCGCTTCCAGACCGTGATGGTCGAACCGCCCTCCGCCTCCCAGGCCATCGAGATTCTCAAGGGACTCCGCGACCGCTACGAAGAACATCACCGGGTTCAGATCACCGATGATGCACTCGAAACCGCCGTCGAAATGTCCAACCGCTACATCACGGCCCGCTGCCTTCCCGACAAAGCCATCGACGTCATCGACGAAGCCGGCGCCCGCGTCCGGCTCAAATCCATGGTCCGCCCGCCAGACCTCAAGGAACTCGAAGAAGAAATCCAGCGACTCAACGCCGCCAAGGAAAAAGCCGTCGCTGAACAACAGTTCGAAAAAGCAGCCTCCTTCCGCGATCAGGCCGAAAAGCTCCGCCGCAAAAAGGACGAACTCACGGAAGAATGGAAAGAACGCTCCCGACAGACCGATGGTGTCGTCGACGCCGAGGTCATCGCCGAAGTGGTCGCCCGCATGACCGGAATCCCCCTCACTCGCCTCTCCAGCGAAGACGCCGTCCGACTCCTGCAGATGGAACAGGAACTCCACAAACGCGTCATCAGCCAGGATCAGGCAATCACTCAGGTCTGCAAAGCAGTCCGCCGCAGCCGCAGCGGACTCAAAGACCCCAAACGCCCCACGGGTGCCTTCCTCTTCTGCGGCCCCACTGGCGTCGGCAAAACACTCCTCGCCAAAACACTCGCCGAATTCATGTTCGGCGACGAAGATGCTCTCATTCAGATTGACATGTCTGAATACATGGAAAAACACAACGTCAGCCGCCTTATCGGGGCCCCCCCGGGCTACGTCGGCTTCGAGGAAGGCGGACAGCTCACCGAAAAAATTCGGCGACGTCCCTACGCGGTCGTGCTCCTTGACGAAATCGAAAAAGCCCACCCCGACGTCTACAACATGCTCCTGCAAATCATGGAAGAAGGACACCTCACAGACAGCTTCGGCCGTCGAGTAGACTTCAAGAATGTGGTGCTCATCATGACCACCAACGCTGGCGCCGCTCGCATGGCTCACGGAGGCAGCATGGGACTGCACACTCTCCGCGAACGCGATGCCGAACGCTCGTACGACGACATGAAAACCAACCTCATGCACGAACTGCAAAAACAGTTCAAACCGGAATTCCTCGGGCGACTCGACGAAGTCGTCGTCTTCCGCAAACTCACCCGCGTTGAACTCATGCAGATTGTCGACATCGAACTCCGCAAGGTTTTCGATCGCCTTCGCGAACGCGGCAAAAACATGGTACTCACAGACGAAGCCCGCGGTTTTATCATCGATAAGGGCGAAGCCGGCGACGGACTTGATTACGGCGCCCGACCACTCAGACGCAGCGTCGAAAAATACATCGAAGACCCCCTCTCCGAAGAAATTCTTCGCGGCACCTTCGACGGACAAAATACCATTAAGGTTGTCGTCCGTGAGGTCGGTGACCAGAAACAACTTGGATTCGAAGGCAGCCTCGTCGAAGAAACCTCCAAAGACGAATCCCCCGTCGTTGCCTCTACCTGATCCCCGTCACCTCCCCTCTCCCCTGCAGGGGAGAGGGGCCGCGGGTCAGGGGTCAAACGCCCTGCATTACCCTCCACCAGTGCCTTGACATCCCCCCGAGCGGCCCATTTTTTGACGGTACCTGCCGTCAACAAATAGAACAGGAGAGTGGAGGAAGGAGAGCGGAGACTCTCGACTTTCTGCATGCTCCCGCGGCTTCCTCTCCACTGTCTACTCTCTCACCCTCCTCGCCTCGCCACTTTCCACTTCGAAGGGCCATATGGCCTGGCTGGGTACCGCGCTTCCTCGCGGGCGCGGCTCGATGGTGGTGTTTGCAGCGCCGTTGCCCGCGGACTGCCGTCCGGCGGCCTGGCGGGGTTGGCGGTGTTTTTGAGGGGCTGGCCGGGTCTCTTGAAATTTCCCCGGGGATGGACGATTGTTCGTGTGTGTGTTTGCCCTCTTTTCCGAGACCCCTGCGATGGCTCGTGACAACCGGTTCCAGCATCAGTCTTATCCGACAGCGCCACTGGGGTCGGTGGAGTTTCATCAGTTGCGGGCTGTGGCTCCAGTGGCGGGTCGGCATTCGGGGCTGCATACGCGGCAGCGGATTGCGCGCGTGGTGCTGGTGCATGGAACGTTCATGGGAGCCGATCCATTTGGCATCTCCAGTACGTTGAGTGCTCTGGGGGACGCGTGGCCGCTGGCGGGGGCTCCTTTGCGGCAGGTGGCGGATCAGTTGCGGGAGCGTACGCCGGCGTTGCTTTCGCGTCTGGCGAAGGATCTTGGCAATTACACGGACGAATTTCGGGGTTGTTTTCAGGAACTGGTTGGGGATGATCCGCAGATTGAGTTTCCGCAGGCGGGGTGGTCCAGTGAGAATCATCATTTTGCCCGGGCGGATCTGGCTGTGACGCTTTTTGAGGAGCTGTTGGCGCGGCCGTTGGCGGATGACCAGCGAGTGCTCTTCTGGGGGCATTCGCATGCTGGCAATGCCTTTGCGATTCTCAGCAATCTGCTGGCCAATGATCCGCCGTCTGTGGAGCGTTTTTTTGCCTCAGCGGGGGTGCGGATGCCGGCGCGGTGGCAGACATTGCAGGCAGTGCTGCGTGAGTCGGCGTCACCGCATCCGCTGTCGGGTCAGGTGTTTTTTGTCACCTTCGGGACTCCAGTGCGTTACGGCTGGGACACAGCGGGCCTGGCCCGGCTTGTGCATCTGAATTTCCATCGCGTGTACGATCGCAATGAACCTTCGCTGGCCCGCCCTGTCTATCCTCCGGGAACTGTCTCCGACATCCTGTCGGGCGCCTGGGGAGACTGGGTGCAAAGTTTTGCGATTGCGGGGACGGACACGACATCTCTTCCGGCTGCGAGGGCCAACTCGCTGTTGTCTGAGCTGCTGGAATCCGGGCTCAGCCCCGTGGATCCTGCCACACTTCCGCTCAGTCTGCGACTCACACCGGCCGGTCGATTCCGGGACTTATGTGCGCGCTGGCAGCGTGGGACGCGGTGTCATGCGGACGGCGTGAACCTGCTGGTTGACTATCAGCCCTCGGGGGATCGGACATTTCCGGGGATACCGATTGAATCTTCGGTGATGGGTCATGGCGTGGCGACAAGTGTGCGCTGGCTTCCCGCCCATCTGGAACTCATCGAACAGACGCTCAATGCCACAGATTGATATCCGCATTCACGTGCTGCAGCAGCAATTCTCTGACAGCGACACCTGTCAGCTGGGTGAGGCGTTGTTTTTTCCGGAAATCACAACGGCGGAAACGAACTCGGACGACGTGGCGGAGATTGTGCTGGAGAACGTCAACAGGCTGCTCCCGGAGATCCCCGGCCTGCAGTTGTGGCAGCGGATGCATGGGGGTTCGATCGAGACGCTGACTTTGTCGCTGCCGATTGCGCCTGCCGAGCGGACTCCGCTGTGGCGTGACCCGCTGGTTGTGACCGTGCACGGTGTTCGCTGGCAGAAGGCTTCGAATCTGCATCTGCTGTTGCTGCCATCGCTGGGGATTGAAGTGGCAGCGAACACTCCGGAGGACCTGACCCGACTGGCGGAGGAGCAGATTCGCATGGAGCTGGTGCGTCGCAAGGCGACGCGGTCACCGGGGAGTCTGCTGTCGATATTTCGCTGTTCCGGGCTGAGGCTGCAGAGTTTTGACATTCGTCACTTGGTGAGCAGCCCGAGGGATCAGGCACAGCGTGAGCGGCAGCCGCGAACGGACGACGGCCGTGTGCTGGAAAAAGTCGCCGATCAGCTCCGGCGGACGGGTGCGGTGGGGGCGTGGTGTCGGGACGATCTGGTGCAGCAGTTATCAGACCGGCTTGGGGGCCGGGTTGCTCGCAGCGTGCTGCTGCTCGGGGCTTCGGGCACGGGAAAAACGGCGATTTTCCGGCAGCTGGCGGAGTCGGGAGCCGAGCATCTTCCGGCGGGTTGTCAGTTCTGGATGACCAGTGGTTCGCGGCTGGTGTCGGGAATGACGGGTTTTGGCATGTGGCAGGAGCGTCTGGAGCGTCTTCGACGGGAGCTGCAGGAGTCTCCGGTGGTGCTGCATTTGGGTTCGCTGAAGGAGTTGGTGGAGACCGGCCGCAGTGACTGCCAGACTCAGGGCATGGCTGCATTTCTGCGTCCGTTCATTTCCCGCGGTGAAATGCTGGTGGTGGCTGAATGCACCCAGGAAGAGTTGTCGCTGATCGAGCGGCAGGACCCGGCGGTGGTGCGTGCATTTGTGCAGCTGAGCGTACCAGAGCCTCCGCAGGCGGATCGTCTGCGGATTCTGACGGAAGTTGCCCGGCAGGAAGCGGCTGCATGCGGTCCGGTGTGCACCCGTGCAGCCCTGGCAGAGATTGAGCGTCTGCATGGTCGCTTTGCCACCGGTTCCGGCTTCCCCGCCAGGCAGCTCAGGTTTCTGCGAAACCTGTGTCGGGACCTGCGGTCCACGGGCATGTCTGACGCGGGGCGTGAAGTGGGTGAGGGCGATGTGGTGTCGGCGTTTTCCCGGGAAACGGGTCTTCCGCTGTGGATTCTGGATGACCGCGTGGCCTTTGACGCTGTGGCTGCGGAGCGATGGTTTTCGTCGCGGGTGATCGGGCAGTCGGAAGCGGTGAATCTGACGGTCAGTTTGCTGACGACGCTGAAGGCGCGGCTGAATCGCGAGCATCGGCCGCTGGCGAGCCTGCTGTTAATTGGCCCGACGGGAGTGGGCAAGACGGAGCTGTCGAAATCGCTGGCGGAATACATGTTTAAAGCAGCGGACGCGGCGGATTCGCGGATGATCCGGATTGACATGAGTGAGTATGCGGACCCGCTGGCGGCTGAACGGCTGATCGGTGGTTCGTCAGCGGCGGAGGGACTGTTGACATCGCGCGTCCGGGAGCAGCCGTTTTCGGTGATTCTGCTGGATGAATTCGAGAAGGCCGACCCGGCGATCCTGGATCTGCTCCTGCAGGTCCTGGGAGAAGGCCGGCTGACGGACGCTGCGGGGCGGGTGGCGGATTTTCGCAACGCGATTATTCTGATGACGTCGAACCTTGGTGCGGCGACATTCGGGCGGGGTGTGGCGGGTTTCGTTTCCTCCGTGGCGGACGTCGAGGATGCGAGGCGACATTTCGAGCGGGAGGTGCGTCAGTTTGTGCGACCGGAGTTATTCAATCGGATTGACCGCATCGTACCATTTGCTCCGCTGGACCGGGCCACGGCACGGCGGGTTGTTGAGCGGCAGCTGGCGCTGGTACAGCAGCGTGAAGGGCTCAGATACCGCAGCGTCACGCTGCGTTATGATGACCGTGTGGTGGATTATCTGCTGGAGCGGGGGTTTGAGCCGCGTTATGGAGCGCGATCGCTCAAGCGTGTCATCGAACGGGATTTTCTGGCACCGCTGGCTGAACAGTTCAATCAGTATGCCGTGGAGACGGTGTTGACGGCGGAGTGTACGGTGGTGGTCGCGGGTACGGACACTGGGGCGGCGGTTGAGCGTCTGCAGCAGACGGTGTGTGCGCAGACGGATGTTTCGGGCCGAGTGGTTTCGAGGGCGGCTGCGGCGAACATGGATCTGTTTCAGGCGGTCGGTCGGCTGCAGGAGTTGCGGGCGTCTGTGCAGCGACTCCGCCAGGCCTCCGCAGTGCTGAGTCTTGAAAGTCGCATTTTCCGTCTGGAAAAGCAGGAGCGTCGCTGGAATAAGAAGCCGACGCATTCTGCTGAAGAATTGCGTCAGCGACGGGAACTGGAGCAGCAGCGGGAGTGGCTGAAGCGTTGCGAGGGGTGTTTGGCGAGGCTTGCGGAGCGCGAGGATCAGGAACTGCTCACGCTGTACGGCAGTACCGGCGACGTGCATGGGCAGCCTTCGCTGACGGCGTTTACGGACGGTGAAGAGCGGCAGTTGTCGACGCTGCTGCTGGAGCTGCTGGAGCAGGGAACGGAGTGCCCGGACCGGATTCGTGTGCTGCTGATGTCTGACGATGCCCGGCGGCTGAGCATGCTGGGGCGAAGTTACATAGCGATCGCCACGGAGCTGAGTGCGAAGGTGGATGTGTGGGAGTACCTTCCGACAGGTGCCAGGCGAGTGCATGTGGGTGAGGCGGAGTGGTCATTGCAGGCGCTGGAATGGAGCAGGGTCCCGGACGTCAAAGGCTCATCCGCGGCCGACACGTGGCAATTGCAGCGGAAGGGAGTGGTGCGGCGGACCGAGAGTGGCCCGGTGCTGCTGCGTCGACGCTGGACCCAGGGTCCGCTGTGTCAGGATGGCATTCCGGGTCTGTTTCTGGACATTCGCGGTCCGCTGGTCTGGAATCGCTTCTGGTGTGAAGAAGGAGTTCACCGATTCACCGGCGGTCCGGGCAGGCAGGGGAAGCTGGACGTGCAGGTTTTCACGGGACTGGCGGAGGTGGACCAGTACCTGCCGCCAGCGGGGATCATTCGTCCGGGTGCGGTGGTGCTCACAGAGCGTTGCCGTGATTACGACTTTACGCGTGAGCGGATAGTGGATCGCTGGCTGGAGGAAACGGTGGCGGCGTGTTCCGAGGACGTCCTGACTGTGCTGCTGTCTGATCTGCTGGCGCGGCGTCATCGGCGGCTGGCGGAAAAGCTGTTGGACTGAACGTGTCTTATGGAAATGACCATTCCGATTTATGTGGAGACCACGGCGTTACCGGGCAAGCGGCCGGAGTATGTCGTGCGCCCGCTGTTTTTTGACTCGCCGGTGGAGCGAGCCGAGCTGTTGTCGACGGCGTTGCAGAAGCTGACCAGGAGTCTGCGTAAACAGCTGGTGGAGCTGGGACGTCAGCAGCGGCATGACGCGTTGGCAGCCTGGAGCAGCAATCCCGATCTGGAGACTCAGCAGTGTCGTATCCGGATTGAGCGGAACGGATCGATCACTCGTCTGCGGCTGCTGCTGATCAGTGTCAGGCGTTTCCAGCGGCGACTGGCGTTTACGCCGGCGTTTCCGGAGTTGTGGTTTGAGATGGGGGTGGACGAGGCCCCTGAACAGCGGCTCACGGAATCGCTCACGGTGCACCTGAAGATGCTGGAGTCTGAGGGACGGGGCATCAATGCTGAATCTCTGCGTGGGCGTTCTCTGGAGGGCAGTGCGTGGGTGACGGAGATTCACGTGGGACTGACACCGGAGCGATTGCGGGCGGGGAAGCAGACGAGCGTGTTTGCGCTTCTGGGTTCAGGGGAGCAGATGAACGGGGAATGGGAATTGTATCGGGTGGGTCGTCGGTTGAACGATCAGTATCCGCACGACTTGAATCGGGCGTTGCTGCGGGAGCGTGAGGTTGAGGAGCTGGAGCGGGTACTGAGTTCGTCAGAGCGGCGACCGGTGCTGCTGCTGGGTCGGCATCAAAGTGGGCGGACGACCGTACTGCATGAATTTGTGTATCGCAATCAGGATCGTGTGGAGAAGCAGCAGGGGAATGTGCGGGCAGTCTGGCTGATTTCGCCGCAGCGGTTGATTTCGGGAATGTCATATGTGGGTCAGTGGGAGAGTCGATTTCACGCGATCATGGCATTTGCGGCGCGTCGGGATCTGGTGGTGTACTTCGATGACCTGCCTGGGCTGTTTCAGGCGGGAGTGACGGGGCATTCGACGATCAGTGCCGCTGTGCTGCTCAGAACGATCCTGTCAAATCGCACCGTGCGGATCTGCGGGGAGGCGACACCGGAGCAATTCCGGGTGTTGCAGGAGCAGGATCGGACATTCGCGGATCAGTTTCATGTGATTCGGGTGGAGGAGCTGGGGGCGGAGGCGAATCTGCGGGTGCTGCTTGCGTATCAGCGGCAGCTGGAGGCGCGTCACGGGGTGTGTTTCGAGCTGGAGACGCTTCCGGCCATCATCAATCTGCAGCGGCGTTATGTGCGGGACGCGGCTTTTCCGGGGAAGGCGGCCGAGCTGATGAAGCGGCTGGCGGTGCGATATGGCGCGGGTTCAGAGGACGTGTCAATGGGCGAGCGTCGGCGGGTGCCGATTTCGCAGGACAGGGTGTTCGAGAGTTTTCGCCGGCAGTCTGGTCTGCCGCTTTCGTTTCTGGATCAGCGAACGCGGCTGGAGCGAGGGCAGATTTCTGCGGCGCTGCGGGAGCGTTTTGTGGGACAGCCGCAGGCCGTTGATGCGGCGGTTGAGATTATCGGTACTGCGCGCGCGCGGCTGAATGATCCATCACGTCCGATGGCAACACTCCTGCTGCCGGGGCCAACCGGAGTTGGCAAGACGGAATTCGCGCGGGCGGTGGCGGGCTGTCTTTTTGGAAGTGCGGAACGACTGCTGCGATTCGACATGAATGAATATGTGTCGGCGGCAGCAGTCCCGCTGCTGGCGGGGACCTTTGCACAGCCTGACGGGCTGCTCACGACAGCTGTTCGACGTCAGCCGTTTGCGGTGCTGCTGTTTGATGAAATCGAGAAAGCGCACCCGAACGTATTTGACCTGCTGCTGCAGGTTCTGGGGGAAGGCCGCCTCACGGACGCTCGCGGCCGCACCACGGATTTCGCGAATACGCTGATCATTCTGACCTCCAACCTGGGGACTCAGCGGAGCTCCCACAGTCCGGGATTCGGGAGTGGGGCTGTGGACACGGGTCATCTGGCGGTGCGTGCGGCGGAGCAGTTCTTTCGGCCTGAGTTTTTTAATCGCATAGATCGGGTGATTCCCTTTGAGCGACTTTCGCGGGTTGACGTGCAGGCGATTTCGAGGCATTTCATGGCGGGAGTGCTGCAGCGGGAGGGTCTGATTCGGCGGCAGTGTGTGCTGAATGTTTCAGCGGCTGTCACGGACTGGGTTGTGGAGCAGGGATTCAACCCGGTACTGGGTGCGCGGGCTCTGAAGCGAGCGATTGAGCGGGAGCTGGCCCAGCCGGTTTCTGCACTGCTGGCTGATCTGCCAGGGGACGATGAGTCAGCGGCTGGGCCATCGGTGCTGAGTCTGCTGGACATTGACCGTGGTGGTTCGGGGCTGATGGTCTCCCTGCGGCGGCTGAGGTTTCGCGATGCTCAGCAGCTTCCGTTGGACAACGCCGAGAACGGTGTTCAGCCGATTCTTGCGGAATGTGACCGACTTCTGAGTGAGGTTGAAGGCAGTCTGCCGCAGTTGAGGACCACCAGTGTGTTTGACAGTCGTGCGCTCACGCCGGTGCAGTCGCGGTATCTGCTGGTGCAGGACGAAGTACGGCGATTGCGGGGGCTGTATGAAGACTTTGCTGCCGCCGAGTCAGCTCGTAAACCCCGCAGTGCAGCTCCTGCGATTCACCATCGGGGACGGGCACGCACGACGCAGGCTCTGAGGCTGTACGGTCGTGCGGACTGGCGAGATCAGCTGGCAGCGGAAGAGTTCGACGAGGCGATTGAGGATTTTGTCGAGGACGAGAATCTGATTGCGACTCCGCCACTGCAGCCCAGGGCGTTCCTTGCCCGCTGCTGCTGGCTGCGGACGCTGGCGGTTTGTGACGTGGCGCGTCTGGAGGAGTCGGTGACACTGCGGGTGAAGCTTCTGGATGCGGACAGGGTGCGGTGTCTGTCGGCATGGAGTCAGTGGTTTATCAGGGGCTGGAGCGGTCCCGCGCCCGGTGAGAACTGGGGACTGGAAATCGTGGTGCAGGAGGAGGCGGCGGGGGGATCCAGTCTGGATGTGCGGATTGAGGGACTGCTTGCGGCAGATGTGGCGGCCAGTGAATGTGGTTTTCAGCTGCTCGAGATTGATGACCAGGCGTCCCCGGTTCTGCTGGTCGTGTCTGATCCCTGTCAGCCTCCTCCCGAAGTGCTGGTGCGACGACTGCAACTTTCCGCTGACACCACTCGCGTTCTTTCGCCGGGACATGCGGAGTTGTCCGTGGAGACGTGGCGACCGCTGCGTCCCTGAATCCCGTTTTTTCCAGGGTATTGAGAGCATGCCGACCTGCAGTTTCCCGGTTCTGGTCTGGAAGAACTCTGCTGAGATCTACACGGCGAGTCTGGTGGAGTTTGCTGCGCCTGTGGCGGTGTCCGCATCGGCCAGGGGCGCTCTGGAACAGCTGAAAAGTCTTTTGGAATGGCAGTACCGGCAGGAACCGTCACCGTCTTTGCCGGAGCTTCGGGATGCCCAGCTGGTGGAGTATCGGGTGTCGGTGCGACCGGAGTATCAGGACGTGGAGTCCGGGCGGCGTTATCCGGTGAGTCTTCCGGTGGAAATCCGGGTGCATTGTGTGCTGGCGACGCAGTCTTCTGACACGCGTCTGGCGGCTCTGCCGATTCCGGGGCTGCGTTTGCAGCTGACCCATTATGACGAGCCGAGTGAGTTTGTGCCGCGGATTGTGCAGCGATGGTTTGAAGATCGCACTCCGGGTGATCTGGCTCGTTTTTCGCCACCGGACGAGGTCTGGCTGGAGCTGATTCATGTGACGGTGCAGGTCCGGCCTGGCAGGCGGCTTGCCATGTTTCGTCCGGTGCAGCTGGAGCGAACGGCTGATCCGCCTGGAGAGGCGCACGTGCGTGCGATGTTTGGGCGTGCCTGGGAGCGGGAAACGGAGGTGCGTGAATTCGCCTCGCGTGTGCGGCTTGAAAAGGGCAGCTGGCTGCTGGTTGGAGAAGCGGGCTGCGGCAGGACAACGCTGCTCTGTGAAGCCGTGCGGGAGATTGAACGTGAGTTGACGGCTGAGCAGAGGGCGAGTGACGAGTCATCCACAGCGCTTCGCCCTGCTCGACGGTTCTGGCAAACCAGCGCCGGACGGCTGATTTCCGGGATGATGTATCTGGGCGAATGGCAGGAACGTCTGGAGAGCATCATTGAGGAGTTGTCTGTGGTTGAGGGGGTGCTGTGCATTGAATCGCTTCCTGAGCTGTTGCGGACCGGCGGTCGTGAGAGCACGGACAGTCTGGCGGCATTTTGTGCGCCGTACCTGCAGCGGGGTGAGTTGCGGATGATTGCCGAAGTGACCCCCGCGCAGCTGGACGCCTGCCGTCGACTGCTCCCGGGCTTTGTCGAGCTGTTCCACGTTTACACCCTGAGAACGCTCACCGCCCGGCAGGCGGTGCGAGTGCTGGATCACGTGGCGGAATCCACGGCGGCGATTTCGGGAGTCCGAGTGGCGTCGCGGGCTGCCGAGCGGGCAGTCCGGCTGTTTGAACGGTTTCAGTCGTGGCAGGTGTTTCCGGGGGCAGTTGCTGTCTTCTGGAAGGAGCTGCTGGAAGGAAGTGAACGCCTGCCGACCAGGGAACTCACGGAAGACGCCGTGCTGACCGCATTCCTCAGACAGACGGGGCTGCCGGAGACATTCCTGCGGGATGACATCCGGTTGTCGCGGGGCACGGTGCTCCAGCAGTTTGAGTCGGAAATCATCGGTCAGCCTGGGGCCTGTGCGGCAGCGGCAGACGTGGTGATTCAGTTCAAAGCCGGTCTGAATGATCCGCAGCGGCCGCTGGGAGTGCTGTTTTTCTGCGGACCTACGGGCGTGGGCAAAACCGAGTTGGCAAAGGCCATTTCCCGCTGCCTGTTCGGGGGCAGGCAGCGGGATCAGGAGAAGGGTGGGGCAGCAGCCCGTCGGGACGTGCCGCGGATGCTGCGGCTGGACATGAGCGAATACTCAGGCCCGTGGGCCGCCGATCGACTGCTGCTGAACACGGATGGTGAATGTTCGGATTTCATCCAGCAGATTCGTCGGCAGCCATTCACGGTGCTGCTGCTGGATGAAATTGAAAAAGCACACCCAGCCGTTTTTGATGTGCTCATGAATGTCTTCGACGAGGGACGCCTGACGGACCGATTTGGTCGGATCACCTGGTTTCGCAGCACGGTGATTGTGCTGACATCGAATCTGGGATCGGAGAGTTCCGGCGGCGTGGGTTTTGGTGAGACCGCGGACCGTTCGTCGGGTCGCCACGAGGGAGCAGTGCGGGAGTTCTTTCGGCCGGAGTTTTTCAACCGACTGGATCGGGTTGTGACGTTTGAGCCATTGTCGATGGAGGCGATTGAAGGCATTACAGAGAAGGAATTGCAGCGAATCGCAGCCCGCGAGGGGTTGACTCGTCACGGCGTGACTCTGGAATGGACAGCAGAAGTGGTGCGGCACCTTGCCGGAGCCGGTTTTGATCCTCGCTACGGTGCCCGTCCGCTGCAGCGAACGCTGGAAAGTCTGATTGTCGCTCCACTGGCGGCAAAGCTGGTGCAGGACTCTGAGAGGCTGCCTGCAGTGATTCGCTGTGCACTGAAAGACGGCGCGATTGTGTTTTGCTGAACGTTTGAATGCACGGGCGACAGAGTGACCGGGCGGCAGCCCAATGGCCGTGAAGTACTCTGGAATCGAGGGCGATCAGCGGCTCAAATCCGCCCTCTCCCTGTTGAGGGGAGATGGGTCGGGGGTGAGGTGGCAAATCTGACCACACGCCCCGGTAGTTCTTACTTCCTACTTCCCACTTCGAAGCGCAGCCCGTGGTGGGGTATCCCGCTTCCTCACGGGCGCGGCTCGATGGCGGCGGTCGCAGTGTCCTTCGCCCGCGGACTGCCGTCCGGCGGCTGAGGAGCGTTACCGGGGGATTGACATCACCGGCACGCCTTGTCACGTGGGGGGGGGGAGTTGCACTGTTTGGTGTGGTTCGTCAGAATGCAGTGGTCGGAGGTATTGGCAGGCATGTCACTCCGCTTTGGGCCGCACTGTCACCAGGAGTCACCGAGGATGCTCCCTGAACGTTGTTTCTCAGTCCCGCCGGCGGTTCTGGCGTTATGGGTCGTGGTGTTCAGTTCTGGGGCGTCGTCTGCGTCGGCTCAGACGGCAGCGACTGTTGCAGCGCGGCCGAATTTTGTCTTTATCCTTGCTGATGATCTTGGGTTTTCGGACATTGGCTGCTACGGGAGTGAGATTCGTACGCCGAATCTGGACCGTCTGGCTGCTGACGGGCTCCGTTTTACTCAGTTCTACAACACGGCTCGCTGCTGGCCGACGCGTGCGGCACTGCTCACTGGTTACTACCCACAGCAGATTCACCGCGATGCGTTGCCTGGTCTGGCTGGTGGCAGTCAGGGATTTCGTCAGGCGTGGGCGCGGCTGCTTCCGCAGCGTCTGCAGGCCGCGGGTTACCGCAGCTATCACAGCGGCAAGTGGCATGTGGATGGTCCGGTTCTGGCCGGTGGTTTTCTGCGATCTCTGAATGTCCGCAATGACGGAAATTTCTTCACTGCGAAGGGAAATTTTCTGGATGACGAGCCTGTGGTGCCTGCGGCGGATGAAAGTGGCTACTACACGACAATCGCGACGGTGGACCATGCGATCAGTTGTCTTGAGGAGCATCGGCTGCAGGCGGCGGGAGCACCTTTTTTCCAGTATATTGCGTTTATTGCGCCGCACTTTCCGCTGCACGCGTTACCGGAGGACATTGCGCGTTATCGGGACCGCTATTCTGCAGGCTGGCAGGTTCTGCGGGAGGAGCGATTTGCGAGGCAGCGTTCCATGGGTCTGGTGCAGACGGGGCTTTCGGTTCTGGAGGCGAGTGTGGGCCCGCCCTATCACTTTCCTGAAGCGCTGGAGAAGCTGGGACCTGGGGAAGTGAATCGGCCGCTTCCATGGGACACCCTGACTGCCGAACAGCAGCGGTTTCAGGCCACCAAGATGGCCATACATGCGGCGATGGTGGACCGGATGGACCAGGAGATTGGCCGTTATGTGGACACATTGCGGACGTCCGGGCTGCTGGAAAACACGGTGATCTGCTTTGCATCGGACAACGGCGCCAGTGCAGAGATCATGGTCCGGCATGGAGGTCATGACCGGTCGGCGGCTCCAGGGAGTGCGGCCAGTTATCTGTGTCTTGGTCCGGGCTTTTCCAGTGCCGCAAACACTCCGTTTCGGCGTCACAAGACGTGGGTGCATGAAGGTGGCATCAGCACTCCGCTGATTGTGCACTGGCCCAAGGGAATTTCCGACAAGGGCCAGTTGCGGACAACACCGGCGCACGTGATTGATTTTGTGCCCACGGCGCTGGAGCTGGCGGGCGTACCGGTCTCTGTGGGGGACGCAGATCCGCAGGTTCCGGCATTTGCAGGTCGCAGTCTGGTCCCGGCGTTGGGGGCTGACGTGACGATTGAGCGGGAGTGTCTCTGGTGGCTGCACGAGGGCAACCGTGCAGTGCGGGCTGGCAAGTGGAAGCTGACGGCCGCCCGTGACCAGCCCTGGGAACTGTATGATCTCGCCAGCGATCGTGCGGAGCAGCAGAATCTGGCGGCTGAAAACGCTGGCAAGGTCCGAGAGCTGGAGGCGATCTGGCAGCGGCAGACGGACGAGTTCACAGCGCTGGCCCGGCAGACGGCGTCTGAGCCGAAGTCGCCGGATAGAAAAGGCGCGAAGGGAAAACGGTAACGGGTGCGTTTCGGTTCGTCAGTGGATATCCTTCAGGTGTGTCACTGATCCGGGCGTGCCTGCGAATCCCGAAACGGTCACTCAGAACATGAAACCACGTTTTCTCGTCCTGTTGCTTGTGTTGTCAGCTGTGGCTGCCGCGACGGCCTATCGGGTGTCGAATCCGCATCGCCGTCAGGCGATCAGCGCCGCACTGGTCGATACCCGTCCGGCGCCTGGCTTTCAGCTGCTCGATCAGAACAATCGCCCGGTGCAGTTGCGGGGATATCTGGGCCGTCATCGGGTGCTGGTGGCATTTTTTGATGGTCGCCGGGGCCCGCTGGCCGACCCGGTAATGCAGCGGCTCAAGGAATATCAGCCGGCGCTGAAGGCCGAAGGAGTGCTCATCCTGGCCATCTCGACGCCGCTGGCGCCGGACATTAAGCCGCAGACCCTGTCGTTCCCGTTTCCTGTGTTGCGGGACACCGTTGCGGGGACTTTGGAATCCTGCAGTCGAGCATGGGGCGTTTGTCGGGAGGCACCGGGTCCGGGGCGGCCGGCCCGCATTTCACCCGCGTTGTTTTTGGTGGATCGCAGCGGTCTGGTGGCATGGAGTGGCGATCTTCCTCGCCCGCTTTCGGACCCTGAAGCTGCGATTACTGGGCTGCTCCGCGGCGAATAGTCTTCCGATTTTTTGGAATCTGTCCGATAAAAATCCTGCTGATCGTGGTTTGATCAGTCGCCGTGGGATTGTTATGCTTCCGCGTTTCCCCGGTCCGCACTT
Source organism: Planctomycetota bacterium (assembly GCA_046074585.1). Taxonomy (GTDB): domain Bacteria; phylum Planctomycetota; class Planctomycetia; order Planctomycetales; family Planctomycetaceae; genus SXXK01. The sequence goes on from JBJTOM010000322.1 coordinate 19,596, forward strand.
TTGACAATTTCACTGGAGATCACTGGCTCATGGGCACAAAGAAGACGGGTAAGGGTCGTCGGAAGATTGGTCGCAAAAAGCGTCGCATGCGATCAAGGATCCGCCACCGCAAAGGCTAATTTGACCGCATTTTTCGGTTTCACCCGATCCTGCTGCGCCCAAAAATCGCCAATTTTCAATCCGCCCGGCCTGTGTCGATCACGCCGGGCTTTCTTTTTGCGCCGACGGGTGAATCAAACCCGATCCGGAAAACTCTCCGGATTTCGAAATTGGCAGCGGATCCGCAAGCTGGAGAGCTTGACAATCCCGCGTTCAGGGGGAATCCTAACGCAGTCCGGCGGTTTGCTGCAGCACCTCTCAGCCCCGCTTCCGACTTTTCGCCCGCCCCTCTCCTCCGCAGGGCTCCAGTCATGATCGCCCCCCGCCTCCTGCACTTCCTCCCCCAATTCTGCGTTCTGGTCCTGTTCGGTCTGCACCTGCCCTCGCTCTCCGCCGACCCTCCGGTCCAATCAGCCGCACAGCTCCGCGAAACCCTTCAGCAATCGCGTCAGCAAAAGCAGGTGGCCGACCGTGATCTCAGTCTGAAAAAAGGGGCCGTGGCTGTCGCGGACCAGCGCGTTCAGGACCTGCAGAAACAGATTGAGGTGGCCAGGCAGCGTCTTGTCGCCGAAACCGCCGAAGCCGACAAACTGCAGCAGCAGTCTGCAGTGCTCGAAAAAGCGATCTCATCGCTCGAAACAGTGCTTCCGCAGCACGAAGCCGCCGATGTGCTTGTCGCCGCTGCGGATCGCGCGTCTGGCCGTTTCCAGGGCCTGCTGGATGCTCGCCGTCAACTGCAGACGCAGCTTGCACAGCTCCGCAAATCGTCCGTTGAGTGGCGCAGCCGCGGTTCAGAAGCAGAACAGCAGCTGGCGGCGATCACCGCCCAGCGTCCGGAGCTTGACAAAAAGCTCAACGAAGCCAAAACCGCTCTGGATGCTGCCGAGGCCAAAGTCGCGGCTGCCCGCACCACCGTCGATGCCGCCAGCACGGCCATGAAGACCGTCGCCAATACGCTCAGCGAATACGAAGCCCGGCTCGTGGAAACCAAAACCAGCGATGAACGGCTCCGCAAATCCACAGCCTCACTCGAAAAATCCGTCGCCACACTCCAGCAGGCGTCTGGCGTCGTGGGGGTGGATTCGTCTGCCGCGATTCAGGGCCTGCAAAAGTCACTCGCTGAGCTGGCCACTGTTTCCACAGCCCGCACTGCACTGCTCGCCGAGCTCACCAAAATGCGGGATGATCAGACCGCCCGGCTCGCAGTGGCCAGGGCGGAAGTCGACACCAAAACAGCCGAACTCAACACCGCGAACGCCGCAGCAGAACCCCAGCGAACCGCTCATAAGGCTGCCGCTGACGCTGTCGCCGCCGCAGTGTCCCGCACCGGCGAGCTGAATACCCTCAAGGCGGACGGCACTGCCTGGCAAACCACTCTCAACGCCCAGCTGCTGGCACTGGAACCATCCCTGCAGAAGCTCGACGCGGAAATTCAGCTGGCTGAAGCCGAAACGCTTGTGGTCCGACGTCAGGCCGAAACCGCTCTGGAACCGCTGGGTCGCTTCGTATCCTTCTCGCGGCACGTCGCTCCGATCCTCGCCCGCCGCTGCGTCGCCTGTCACAACACTCGCAGCCCCGGTGGCCGACTCAACCTCGACTCGTTCGCTGCCATGGGCAAGGGCGGTGAATCCGGCGCCGCCATCACCTCCGGCAAAAGCCATGAGTCGCTCATGATTTCCATGATCCGCGACGGATCCATGCCCAAAGAAGCGGACCAGCTGGTGGCCGAGGAAATCAACGTTCTGGCCCGCTGGATCGACGTCGGTGCTCCACTCGATGCCGGGATCTCCACAACTTCAGACCTGTTTGATGTGATGCCTGAATTCGCTCAGCCGCAACCTCCCGAACAGTACCGTACAGCCATTCCGGTGACCGCCGTCGCCTTCAGCCCTGACGGCGAACAGCTGTCGTCCTCCGGCTACCATGAAGTGCTTGTCTGGAACGCCGCCGACGGCAGCCTGCTCAGACGAATTTCCAATCTGGCCGAACGCATTCACGATGTCGAATACAGTGCCGACGGGACTCGCATCGCCGTGGCCTCCGGGACTCCCGGCCAGCTCGGGGAACTCAAACTCTTCTCCACCGCCGACGGCCGACTCATCCGTACGCTCGTCCGTTCCCGTGATTCCATCTTCGCACTCGCCTTCAGCCCCGATGGTACCAGGCTGGCCTGTGCGGGTGCTGACCGGTCCATTACCGTCGTCAATCCGGAAACCGGAGAACAGCTGGTTCGCATCGAAGACCACGCCGACTGGGTGATGGACGTCAACTGGGCGCCCAATGGACAGCGACTGGTCAGCGCCAGCCGCGACAAAACCT
>JBJTOM010000323.1:0-5300 GCA_046074585.1 Planctomycetota bacterium
GCATCGTCCGCCACGGTCACAGCGAATTCGATTTCCGCCCCGGACGTGACCTCAGTGACTTCTGGACTGTGCTCCATGCTGGTGCGGAAGTGGCCGAAGATGGCACCACCAAAGCCGTGAATCATGTGCAGCAGATGCAGGAGAGCGTCTGCTTCAAGAGCAGCAATGGTCGCCTCGGCTGCAGCTCCTGCCACGATCCCCATTCCACACCCGCTCCCGCACTGGCCGCAGACTTCTACCGCCAGCGCTGCCTCACCTGCCACGACACGGCTGCCTGCAGCGAACAGGAATCGATTCGCCGGACGCAACAGGACTCCTGCACGTCCTGTCATATGCCGCAGCGCGATTCCAAAAACATCACCCACGTGGCTCAGACCGATCATCGGGTGCTGCGAAAATCAGAACGGTCACCCGCTCCGGTCACACCCGCAGGCTCAACCACTGCAACCGCGCTGCAACTGCAGTTCTTTGGCAACTCGCAACAGGGGCTTGCTGAATGGGAGCAGCAGCGGGCGATGGGGGCAGGGCTCTGGGCAGTGCTGGCCCGCAAGGGACTCCCGGCCCCGGCCGCACTCGGACGTCTGTTCGATACCGCCCTGCAAAGCCGCCCGGACGATGGACTCACTCTCGCCACCCTTGCCGCACTCGAATCACAGCACGGTCGGATTGCTGCGGCCCGTCAGCACTACACGCTGGCACTGGCAGATCCGGTTTCTCACGAAGCCGCGCTGGCAGGGCTGCTGGATCTGACATATCGCACTGCTGACTGGGACCAGGCGCGTCAGCTGGCCGAGCAATTACTGGCTCTGGATCCCGGTCATCCGGGCTGCCGCGCGGTCCTTGCCGACTGCCTCTGGAACCTGAAACGCCCTGAAGCAGCGCTCACGGCCGCCGCCGAATCGCTGATCCACGACCCTTCACAACTGGAGGTTCGTCGCTGGTACGCCCAAAAGCTGCGTGCCGTGGGCCGGATCAGCGATGCAGACACCCAGCAGGCGTTTGTGGAACGCATGGAATCCGCGAGGGCCCGCAAATGAGCGACGAGCGTGCGTGGAAGATCAGCCGCAGGCGTCTGATACTCGCTGCTGCAGTGACGCTGCTGTCCGGGGGCGCACTTTTCTGGCTCCTGACCGGGCTGACTGCCCCGGCCCTGCCAGCCGGAATTACCGCTGACCAGTACAAGCGCGCAGCCGCCGACTGGAAGGGGCTCTTTCGCACCCGTCCGACACACGCAGACACACTGATGCTGCTCGCCGAAACTTCGCTCAAACGCAAACAGCTGCCCGCCGCCGTTGCCTGCTTCACGGCCATTGAATCCAGCCACCCGCGATACGGCCAAAGTGCGCGACTTCAGGAGGCTCAGGTCTTTCTGAAGCTGAATCAGGCGGCAGCAGCGGAACGCAGCTTCAGGACATTTCTGAGCCTTGCAGCCGCCGGCCCGGGAGACACTGATCCCGAGCAGCTTGCTGCAGCCCGACGCTGGCTGGCATGGCTGATGGCCGTTCAGCTGCGATTTGAAGACCGGGTTGAATGGCTGGATCAGCTGCTGCAGGCAGGGCAGGCGGACGTCTACGATGCGAAACAGCGATTCTTTCCAACCCTGCTGATCTGGGCTTCCAGCCTTGGCAGCACCCGTCTGCGTGAGTTTGTCGAGGAGGATCCCCACAATCTGGTTCTGCGGATTGCCGCAGCCCGCTATGAAACCGCTGATGGTCGCCCGGACGCCGCCGTCACCGCGTTAAGGCGCATTCACCAGCAACACCCGGAAAACCTGCAGGTTCTCGCAGCACTCCTTGAGGCCCACTTTGAACTGCACCAGCTGGACGAATTCAGTGCTCTGAACGCAGCCGCGCCGCCCTTCCAGCCCGCCGAACCGTGGCTGCTCACCCGAATGCGTGCGGAGGCGGCGATGCACCAGCAGCGCTGGACCGATGCGGAAAAGCTGTTCCGCAGCGTACTCGACCACGACCCGGCCAACCCCGCCTGCACGATGGGACTGGCAGCCAGTCTCGCAGGGCAGGGGAGGACAGTCGAGCGGGAAACCGTTCAGAACAGGTCACTGGTGCTGTCGCGGATCCGCGTCCAGCTCTCTGAAGTGCGCCCGGATGCCCCCGCCGCTGCAAGACGCCTCGCCGACGAAGCCCGCAGCCTCGGCATGATCGCCGCCGCAGATGCCTTGCTGAAACTTGCCGAAAACATGCCGCTGCAGGAGCCTGAGCTATGAATGCCCTCGCAGCTCGCTGGCCATCATTCACTGGCTGCAATCACCAACGGGAGGGCGAAGCTCCTGCTGAGCCGCACTCGGCCAGGCCACTCCCCTCGGCAAAACACTGCATGACCGCACGCAGCAGGTCAGCCGACATCCTGCCGTTCAGGCGTCCCCGCTGCCGCATTACCACCAAACTGACTCTCATCGTTCTCTCCGTGCTCTGCGGCTGTGGTCAGCAAAGTTCCGTGCAGAAGAACAACGATAATGCCACAGGCGAACCCGCCCGCTCCGAAATCTCCATCAACACCGGCTCTGCTTCAGAAACCTCAGCCCCCCAGCCACCGTCCGCCATCCGCTTTCGCACCCTGGGCCCCGAATCCGGTTTCAGCTTCACCCGCTTCGATGATCAACGCGGACAATGGCGGATTCTGGAAGCCAACGGTGGCGGTGTGGCAGTGCTGGACATTGATCTGGACTGCTGGCCTGATGTGTTCCTGACCAATGGCTGCCGGATTCCCATCAACCCGGCTGATCGCAGCACTCCCGGGCAGTTGTTCCGCAATCGCACACGGCTGAAGTTCGATAACGTGAGCCGCCCGTCTGGTCTTGAACAGTTCGGACTGGGGTATGGCTGTGCGGTGGCTGATGCGGACGAAGATGGTTTCGATGATCTGTACCTGACGCGCTATGGCGGAAATCAGTTCTGGCAAAACAATGGCGACGGCACGTTCACCGAGGTCGCCGCAGCAAATGGCACTCGCTGCGGCGACTGGGGCTCCAGCGCTGCCTTCGCAGATCTCAATCGCGATGGGTGGCAGGACCTGTACGTGGTCAATTACCTTGCTGAATCCGATACCAGTCCTCGACTGTGTCCGGAAAACGCCAGCCCCACAGGGTTTATTGGCTGCTCTCCGGCTCTGTTTGACGGCGTGGCTGACCGGCTTTACCTCAGCGATGGCTCCGGCGGATATGTGGATGCGTCCGCAGATTCCGGACTTGCCAGCCATCCTGGCAAGGGACTGGGGGTGGTGATCTGCGACTTTGACGGTGACAGCCTGCCGGAGATCTACGTCGCCAACGATGGCGAAGCCAACTTTCTGTTCACTGTGGCGGTTCAGCCGACGGCCGCAGGAAACGTCCCGGGGATCCGCCTCACCGACATCGCCCTGCAGGCCAATGCCGCACTGAACGAACTGGGCTACGCTCAGGCGTCCATGGGAATCGCTGTGGGTGACTTTGATCATAACTCCCGATCCGACCTGTTTCTCACCCACTTTTTCGGCGACACCAATACGCTCTATCTCAACCACAGCACCCCCGGGCAGCTCGGCTTTCGCGACGCAACACGGGCAGCGGCACTGGGGCCACCCAGCCGACAGAAGCTCGGCTTCGGCACTGTCGCTGCGGACTTTGATGGAGACGGCTGGGAGGACATTTTCGTCGCCAATGGACATGTTGATGACCGATCATGGATGCAGGGTGGACAGCCATTTCAAATGCAACCCCAGCTGTTTCAGAATCAGCAGGGACGATTTGCGGACGTCTCTGTGTCCACAGGCGACTGGTTTCAACAGGCGTGGCTGGGGCGGGGCGCGGCCACGGCGGACTTCAATCAGGACGGCAGACCGGACCTTGTGGCGTCCTGTCAGTTGGGACCGGCAGCAATTCTGATCAATGAAACGCGGAGCCTGGCGGTCGAGCAGGACTTTGGTTTTCTGTCGCTGACTGCGATTGGGACCAGCGGCCCGCGCACGCCATGGGGCCTGACGCTGCAGGACCCTGCGGTGGGTGCACTCTGGGAAGTGCACCCGGGTGAGAGTTTTCAGTCGGCCAGTGGTCGGGAGTTCATGCGGGGGCTCAAGTCTGGGAAAACGGAATTGCAGGTCCGATTTCCAGGGGGGCAACCGACACCGCTGCAGACCCCTGGTGGACATTACTTTCTTCTGGAAAACCGGGGTTTATTCGTACGGAAGTACTGACCTTTTGTTCACTTCAGTCCGAGAATCAGCGAATTCCCTGGTCATGTCTGCCGCAAAAGTGATAATCTTCTGCTGCCACAGACGAAATTCGACGCTAGTATTCTCTCCTTGTGCTGTTCCGGCTTGAACGCCTGCCTCTTTATTTGTTTTTCCGGAGGTCTCCATGAAAAAAACGGTCATTCGCCCTCGAGGGTTCACCCTCATTGAATTGCTGGTGGTCATCGCCATCATCGCAATTCTGGTGGCGCTGCTTCTGCCTGCCGTCCAGCAGGCTCGCGAGGCAGCTCGCCGCACCCAGTGCCGCAACAATCTGAAGCAGTTGGGGATTGCCATCCACAACTACCACGACACATTCAACGCGATTCCTCCTGCGGAAACGCACACGGACTACAACCTGAACGGTTCGATCCGTGGCCCACGCCGGCTCAGCGCATTTGTTTCTCTGCTGCCTTACTTCGAGCAGGCCAACCTGTACAATCTGATTTCCACGGCGGTTTCCACCCGTGGCGACAGCGGTCCGGTCCCCTGGGACGGCGGATTTGCTCCATTCAACACCCGTCTTCCGGCGATCCTCTGCCCGTCTGACCCGGACACCACGGAAGGTGGCAGCATCGGCAAGACGAATTACATGTTCAGCCGTGGCGACGGCAACTGGGACCACAACCAGTGGTCCGGCAACGGTGGTCGTGGCCAGCGTGGGTTCTTCAGCTCGGCCGGGGACGGCAACGATGGCTCCAACGGCCGCAACCGCAACTTCCGCGACGTGATCGACGGATTGTCAAACACGATCGCCATGTCCGAACGTTCCAAGGGACAGCCTGGTCAGCGATACGCCAACGCCGGTGCTCTGTCGCTGAACAACGGTGGCGCTCTTCGTGACAACCCCGCCAGCGTGCTGCCCAAGCTTGTCCAGGGTCAGATTCAGGGCGACTTTGCCACCTGGACTGGCACTCGCTGGCCGGACGGTGCGCCCGCCTTCACCGGACACACAACGCAGCTTGGCCCGAATAAGGGCTGCTACGTTCAGGGTGGCTGGGACGGCGAGGACGGCATCTACGAACCCTCCAGCCGACACACAGGTGGTGTTGTTTGCCTGCTGGGCGACGGTGGTG
>JBJTOM010000324.1:0-4822 GCA_046074585.1 Planctomycetota bacterium
TGTTTGAAAAAGCCGGCTGGGTTTGTCAGCAGGTTCCTGTCTGATGCATCCAGCCGCAGACACACTTCGCCGCCTTGCCGGGCTCCCCGATGACTGGGTGCCTGCCGTGGCGATCGTGCTGGGTTCTGGACTCGGTGGAACAGCCGATCGACTCCTTGATGATACCGATTTCCCTCGGGACGCGTGCTGTCGCTTCGCTGAGGTGAATGCCGGCAGTCTGCCCGGGCTGACGGCTTCTCATGTGCCGGGGCACCGCGGACAATTCGTCGCCGGCCTCGTTGATCACCTCCCAGTGCTGTTTCAGCAGGGACGAATTCATGCTTACGAGGGACACAGTACAGATGTCATCACGGCGACAGTGCGGCTCTTTGCTGCACTTGGCACCCGGACTCTGATCCTCACCAACGCGGCTGGAGGCATCAACGCGAATTTCCGTCCCGGCGACCTGATGCTGATTCGCGATCACATCAGAATGCCGGCCAGCCTCACTGCCGCCTGCGGGAGTCAGTCAGTGGCCGTCAGAAACCGACCGCAAAGCCCCTGGACAGAGTCTTTGCTGGAGATCGCCCTCAGCACACCTGGGCGGATCCGCGTGCACGCCGGCACCTACGCTCTGATGCCCGGTCCAGCCTATGAAACACCTGCCGAAGTCCGCATGCTGCGGACACTGGGGGCTGATGCCGTGGGCATGAGTACCGTACCGGAAGCGGTTCAGGCGGCAGCTTTGGGGATGCAGGTTCTTGGAGTGTCCTGCATTACAAATGTTGCTGCGGGTCTGCAGAACCGGCCGCTCAGTCATGTGGAAGTCACCGACACCGGCCGGCGCATAGAAGGGACGTTCGCCGCCTGGCTCCGGGAGGTACTGTCGTGTCTTACAGCCGGTAAACCCCGTGAAAACGGAACGCCACCAGGGACCTCCCCGACCGATCCTGACAGTTAAGTTTGCATTTCTCAAATTTTTTTCCCAGGATTCGGGTTCGTTCGGCGGATTCCGGAGCCTGAGAGTTCGTGAGGAAATAGCGATGATTCATACGGTCTGTGAATGTCTGGGGCTCCGGTCAGTCGCCGGAAAATTTGTCCGCATGACGGCAATGATGGGGGTGTGTCTGAGTTGGGGTTTGGCACAGGCTCAGCTGCCGGCCACTCGTCTGGAGGCCGTCCACCCATCCGGTGCCGCTCCGGGGCAAACGCTGGACGTCACGCTGATCGGTGGCGATCTCGACGACGCTTCCGTGCTTCAGTTCAGTCATGGCGGAATCACGGCCGCTCGAAAAATGGCCGAACCAACACCCTTCGATGAAGGTCCTCAGCCCGTCGAAAACGTGTTCACCGTGACAGTGGCTGCCAATGTGCCGCCCGGTGAATATGACGTTCGCTGCCAGGGGCGATTCGGGTTTTCAAACACTCGCCGTTTCAGCATCAGTTCGGTGGCTCAGGTGACAGAGGTTGAACCCAATGGCGGAGGCGAAGTGCCGCAGTGGGTGGAACAGGACGGCAAACGCATCAATGCCGCCACGGAAGCGACACTCCCGGCTGTACTGCATGGTCAGTCTGCAGGGCAGGCGGACGTGGACTGGTACCGGTTCAGTGTGAAAGCGGGGCAGCGAGTGGTGGCCACAACTTACTGCCGCCGCATGGACTCACGCATGACCCCGGTGCTGACATTCTGTCGTGGTGACGGTGCGGTGCTCGCCGAATCGCAGACCGGCCTGTTTGGCGAAGCGGTGGCAGAGACGACGGCAGGTGCTGATGGTGAAGTCTTTCTGAAAGTTCACGATATTGTCTACGCACAGGGGCCGCCGTTTGTCTATCGCATCCTGGTCGCTGCAGGCCCGCAGATCGATATGATTTTTCCGCCGGCAGGACTGGCCGGCAGCAACGGCCAGTATCTGATCTACGGTAGAAATCTACCCGGCGGGCAGCCCAGTCCCGCGGTCGTCGATGGCCTTCCACTGCAGCAGCTTGCCGTGAATATCGGCATTCCTGGCGACGCGGCTGGCAAGCTGCGTTTCAGTTCTCTGATTGAGCCGCACCAGGCAGGACTGGATGGATTTGAATACCAATTGCCAGGGGATACCTCGGGCAGCTCTGTGCTGCTCACTGTTGCCACGGCACCACCGGTTATCGAACAGCCGAATGAGCGAGCCGAGTCCGCACAAAAGCTCACACTGCCCTGTGAAGTCATGGGCCAGTTCTACCCGCAGCGCGACGTGGACTGGTACGAATTCACCGCAGTGAAGGACGAAGTCTGGTCGATCGATGTGATCTCGCAGCGACTGGGGTTGATGACAGATCCTTCGCTGTTTATTCAGCAGGTCAGCATGGACGACAAAGGTGAGCAGAAAATCACGGAGGTCGCGGTGGTGGATGATCTGCCGGTGGTCAACAACAATGCTCGCACCGGCCGGCATGAGTTTGACGAACGAACCAGCGATCCTTCAGTGCTCTTCAAGGTTCCGGCGGACGGTGTTTACAGGATTCTGCTCCGGGATGCCCTCACGGCCGTGCGTTCTGATCCTCGACTGGTGTATCGTCTGGCCATTCGCAGGCCGCAGCCCGACTTTCGCATTGCTGCTGTCCCGGCCCAGTCCAGCAGTGGTCTGCTGCTTCGTCGCGGCGGTCGCGAAGCCGTGCGGTTGCTCGTCTGGCGTCAGGACGGTTACGACGGAGAGATTCGAGTGACGGCGGCGGGATTGCCGGAGGGAGTGACGGCGGAAGAAAGCATCATTGGTCCGGGAAACAACTTCGGCATGCTGACACTCACTGCAGCCGACGGTGCCAAAGGCGCCAGCGATCTGGTGCTCACGGCCAAAGCGTTGATTAATGGCAGTGAAGTTCAGCGGGAGGTGAGGATGGGAGCCTCCACAAGTCCTTCTCAGCCCACTCAGCCCGGCAACAACGTACCTTCAGTCCGCTCCCGGCTCGTATCGGGCATCCGTGTCAGCGTCTCGGAATTTGAAGCAGCTCCGCAGACCATCACCATCGGGACTCCCGGCCAGGTGATTGAAACGGCTCGGGGCGGAGTTGTGAAGATTCCGTGGGAAGTGCGACGAGCCGATGGCACTGCCGGGAGCATCACAGGCTTTCCCCTGAATATTCCGCCGGGAACGACGGCACAGCAGGTGAATATCGGCGGTAATCCCAAAGGGGAGTTCGAACTGCGGTTCACCAGCACTGCTGTGCCAGGAACTTATTCAGTCCATCTTGCAGGCTTCAACCAGGGCCTGCAGTACAAACGCTATCCGGAAATGGTGGATCGGGCGAAGGAACGGCAGACCCGAGTCGCAAAGGTGCTGATGGAGGCCCAGCAGAAAGTCCAGATGCTCACTCAGGAAAACCAAAAGCTGCAGAACGAACTCACAGCGGCCAATACGGCCCTGACAGCAGCCACTACGGCCAGTCAGCAGGCTGATCAGAAAGCGACCGCTGCGGCCACTGCACTGCAGCAGGCCGAAACGGCACTCAAACAGAAACAGGAACAGTCGGCAGCCAACCCCGCGGATGAAACGCTCAAAAAACAGGCGGCCGATGCCCTGACCGCTCGCGATAATGCCAAAAAAGCTGACGACGAGGCAAAAAAAACAGCCCTCGAAGCCACCGAAAAGCTCAAAGTCGCCACCGAAAAACGGACCATGGCGGATGCTGCTCGAACAAAAGCTCAAACGGATCTGACGGCCGCTCAACAATTCCAGCAAACCGCCCAGCAGGAAAAAACTCGAGCCGATCAGTTTGTCAATCAAAAACAGCAGGAAGCCAACCCCAGGGCACTCAATGTCGAACTCCCCTCCAATGCCGTACTGGTGAAGCTCGCCGAGCACCCGCTGACACTCGATGGCCTGCCGCCCAACGCCACAATTGCCCAGGGAGCCAAGGCAGAGGTGGTCGTCAGGGTCGGACGTAAATTCGACTCCAAAGGCCCGGTGACCGTCCAGACGGTCCTGCCACCCGGAGTTGCCGGATTGCAGATTCCCAATGCTACCGTCCCGGAAAATCAGGGGGAGGTCAAGTTTGAAATGACGGCCGCCGCCAATGCCACCGTTGGTGAACATGCCGCAAAACTTCGTTTGCAAATCAACTTCAACGGACAGACCATCGTTGTGGAACAGCCGCTGGCGATTCGAGTGAACGAGGCGAAAGCGCCGTAGTCGGCGGGGGTGGCCCGGGCCCCACTGGCCCGGCTTGCATCTCACCCAAGCCTCGGAATCCAGAGACCGCACTCAGAAATGCTGGCGGATTTCCCCCGAAAACCGGCCTGACTGCAACACATCGACATCCAGGAATTCAACCTCCCCGGCGGTGTCTCTTGTTCCAAAACCCTCAGCAGCCTAGAATTCCAACGCAAATTCGCCCGGTGTGACCATTTGGGCGCGGCTCCACTCGTCAGGGATACTCCATTGAGAGCGTTGATCAGCGACATCCACGGAAACCTCGAAGCGCTCCAGGCCGTCCTTGCGGATATCCGCGCCAAGGGTATCACGGAAATCTACTGCCTCGGCGATGTGGTCGGCTATGGCCCCAACCCGGCTGAATGCATCGACCTTGTCATGGACCTCCAGATGTGCCTGCTCGGCAACCATGATCAGGCCGCGCTGTTCGACCCCGTGGGATTCAACGCCGCCGCCGAACGCTCCATCTTCTGGACCCGCTCCGTTCTTGAACGCTCCCCTGGCCCCCGCGCCGAACGTCGCTGGGACTTCCTGGGAGAACTCAACCGTCGCTTCCGCGACGAAGCCTCCAAAACGCTCTACGTCCACGGCTCAGCCCGCAACCCGCTCAACGAATACGTCTTCCCCGATGACATCTACAATCAGGTGAAGATGGA
>JBJTOM010000325.1:0-1993 GCA_046074585.1 Planctomycetota bacterium
GGACGGGGGAGAGGTTCGTCGAGTTTCTTTTCGAGCCACTCTTCGGTGGGTTTTACGGAGCGAAGGGAGAGTGACTTGTAACGTTCCTTGCGTCGGATGGTGAGTGCTCGCCAGACGTCAGCCCGGGGATACTGGACCGGGGGTTCGTCCGGGAAGGGGACGTGTGAGAGTTCGACCTGGTAGAGTGTTGCGAGGAAGCGGTCATGACGGAGGTTGATCAGGTCATAAGCTTTCTGGAGTTGTCCGGCGGCTTCGGACATGACCAGAGCGGCTGTTGCAGTGCCGTTTCCGGGTTCGTCGCGAAGAGCTTCGCGAGAGACTTCTTCGGCGTCTTCGAAGGCATTTTCGTCACCGCGGCGGGCCTGAACCATGAGGGCTCCGACCTGATCGATGAGTGTTTTGAGGCGTTTCTGGTCGGCTTCAATTTCGGCGAGCTTTTCGCGCTGAGCTTCCTGGTTGGCGCGGGATTCTGCGAGTTGCTGCTGTTGGATCTCGTTGGCCTGGCGGCGTGCTTCGATGCCGGTGAGCGCCGTGACAATTCGCCGGTCGAGTTCCTGGCGTTTCTCGGGGGCGATTTCCTTTTTGGATCGGACTGCTTCGAGGACATCCTTGAGCAGGTTAACGGCGTACTCGGGTTGTTCGGCTGCGACGCGTTTCGCTTCGTCGATGGCAGCATTGACGCTTTGGACAGTTTGCTGTGTGATGATGGCGGCGCGGGTTTCGGTACGTGTGAGGGCATCACCTTCGTCGACGCCCGGGGGACCCAGACGGTCGGCCGGAGGTGTCACTTCGTCCTGCAGGCTGGCAGCGAGCGAGGTGAGGACCGTGTTGCCGGCATCCAGCGTACGTGCCTGAGCGATGACTTCGAGGGCTTGCTGCGTCCGGCCTGAGCGATGCAGTTCGCGGGCGGTCTGGATGGACTGAGACACGAGCGTGTCGAGGTCGGTGGAGGCCTGAGTGAGACCTTCGAGACCGATGTAGGGGGAATTGAGTCCACCGGTGGCGATGGATTTCGCTGCAAGAGCCGTGACTTCGGCACCGCCCTGACGGACGGCCTGAGGAGTCACCTGCCAGGAGCGTGACTGACCGGCAACCTGACCGCTGACAGTGAGGCTGCCATTGACACGACCTTCACCGTAAACGAGTGTGTGGCGGTCAGATCGGAGGGCCACAGTCCGGGGCACAAACAGTTCGGTATCGGCAGTACTGGCTTTAAGTCTGGCAACAAGCAGGGGGGCCTGCTGGAGACCCAGTGCGAAGCCTGAAACCTGAGCAGCAGGGGTTTGAGCCGAAAGCTGGACGCTGAAGCCACCGGTCAGGTTTGCGAGCACGCCTGGAAGGTGAGAATCCATCTGCGGGCCCAGCAGCAGGGCGTGGAAGGAGACCTGTTGGGAGTGCATGTGTTCGACGAGTGAGGCGAGATCCAGACCGGAGAGCAGGTCACCGGTCGACATCCCGTCACCGATGTAGGCGATAGAGACCGGCTGACCGGCCGCTTTGGCGGCTTCGCGGATGGCCGTAGCCAGATCGGTGGCGCCCATGGGGGTCAGCTTGCTGAGCCGATTGACGGCGCGGGCGGCGTCTGCGGAGCGGGGAGCCACGAATCCGTCGGACAGCAGCTGGACTTTGGAGTCGGCTGAAAGCAGCTGGACGTTGTGACCTGTCGGGAGGGCGGCCAGCAGGTCGCGAACCGCCTGCAGAGTCTGCAGTCGGTAGGTGCCGGTCTGGCTGGCGGATGTGTCGACGAGGATCACATGGTGTGTGAGTGTTGCGGGGACCACGGAGGAGCGGAGAGCAAGAGCAAACCGGGACTGATCAGCCGTGCGGACGACCACAGCATCCGGTTGCCGAGAACCAGCCGGATCTGCGCCGAAGACCGGACCGCAGAAGGCGGAGAAGCCTAATCCCAGGGAAACAAAAGAACCCGCCAGTCGCCGCATTGGAATTCCCCCAAAGGTGCTGCATGAGCAGACCGCACATGCCACCGGCGCAG
>JBJTOM010000326.1:0-10481 GCA_046074585.1 Planctomycetota bacterium
CACCTCGTGCAGAAAGCCCCGCTGACCACCACCGTGATTATGCATCACCGCCGGCAACCGCTCCCGAGGCTGCTCAGGAAATCCATAAATGGCCGTCATCCGCGCAGGGACGCCCCGAAAGGTGCCCACCAGAAACCGGACGTGCCGATACACACATCCCCCCTCGCGCCATTCCCGAATCAGTTCCGTTTCCAGCGGCTCTTTCCGGGGATCAAAGCCTGCCCACAATTCCTGAACCGACTGCGGCTCAGGCGGATCGGAAATTCCGAATTCCCCGGCTGGGGCCGAGCCGAAACCGGTGGCGGCAGCGGCCACGGCAGCAGTCCATTGAAGAAAATCCCGGCGACTTCGATGATCTGTCATCACAAACTCCATCCCCTTCCGGTCAGATTCTTTTGATTCCGCTGGAGAACTTTTCCAGGATATCTGCTAGGATTCCAGGGAACGCGGGCGGCACCGCCCTCCGAGCTTCTTCATCTTCACACTCTGTCCATTCGACGGCACATCCCATGGGACGCAGTTTCGAAAACCGCAAAGCCTCCATCTTCAAAACGGCCGCTCAGAAATCCAAGCTCTACTCCAAATACGGCAAACAGCTGTATGTGGTGGCAAAAAACGGTGTCCCGGATCCTGCAAACAATCCGGCACTCCGCAACCTGATCGAAAAAGCCAAGCGAGATCAGGTGCCCGCTCACGTGATTGACAAGGCCGTAGAGAAAGCCGCGGGGGTTGGTGGTGAAGATTTTCAGAATGTGCGTTACGAAGGCTACGGACCGGGTGGTTGTTCTGTGATTGTTGACTGCCTGACGGATAATAACAACCGCACCATTACCGACGTTCGCACGTGCTTCACGCGCGCCGGAGCGCGGCTTGGTGCCGCCGGCTCTGTCGCTCATCTGTTCGATCACAAAGCCATCATTTCCTTTGCCGGCGATGACGCAGATCGCATTCTCGAAGTGATGCTCAACGCAGATGTGGACGTCGACGATGTGACCAGTGAAGATGGCAAAGTCACCCTGTTCGCCAAAGCCTCCGAGTTCTACAAAGCCAAAACAGCACTGCTGGAAGCCTTCCCGAAACTGGAACTGGAAGTGGCCGAAATCACGTTCCACCCCCAGACCACCAAAACACTCAGCGCTGAAGACGCAGCCCAGTTCGAAAAATTCCTCGCACTGCTCAATGACTGCGATGACGTTCAGGAAGTCTACCATAACGCCGTCATGCCGGATTGAACCCACTCAAAGACCGCGCCGCACAATCCATGTAACCCCTGCAATCACTCCCCGGTCGCACCAGGGGGGCCACTGATAACGCCAGGAACGTCTCAACCCTGTCTGTCCGCCGACATCCTCCCGATCGGCTGTTGTCAGACGCCAATTTCCGCCGTAGACTGTGGCGTGAATTCCCGCTGCCGTTTTTTCAGGTTGAAAGTTCTGCTCCCATGAAACACGTTCTGTCTGCTCTTGTCATGAATCAGCCCGGTGTTCTGGCCACCATCGCCGGAATGCTGGCGTCTCGCGCCTACAACATCGATAGTCTCGCCGTCGGCGCCACGGAAAATCCAGAATTTTCCCGCATGACGTTCGTGGTCAACGGCAACGAAAAAACGCTCGAACAGGTCCGCAAACAGCTCTCAAAAATCGTCACTGTCGTCACCGTCCAGGACTTCTCCGGGCACGACTACGTCGAACGTGACCTCATGCTCATCAAAGTCAGTACCGAAAATGGACGCCGTGGCGAAATTCGTGAACTCGTCGACATTTTCCGCGGACGCATCGTGGACGTCGGCGCCAACCACGTCATGATCGAAATCTCCGGTCGCGAAAACAAAATCGAAGCCTTCGTTGACCGCATGCGTGAATTTGGAATTCTCGAAATGGTTCGCACAGGACGCATCGCCATGCTCCGCGAACGCACCATTACTGATGACCAGGCTGCCGACGATGCCCTCCATACGGCCGAAGCCGCAGGCTAAGGTCAATCATCATCGCCACGTGATTTCCCCAAGGATCCCTCGCCATGAATCCGCTGGCTCAGCATCTGACCGCCGAAACCCGCCGCTACTTCTTTGGCCGCTCAGCCTGCGGTCTGGGCACCGCAGCACTCGCCTCCCTGCTCAATCCGGAACTCCTTTCCGCCTCCGGCAACGCCCCATCCACCACTCCCGCCGACGCCGCTCCCGCCCTCAACGCCCTGCATCACGCTCCCACCGCCAAACGCGTGATCTGGCTCTTCATGGCCGACGCCCCCTCCCAGCTGGATCTTTACGACTACAAACCCAGACTGGCCGACTTCTTCGACAAGGACCTCCCGGAAAGCGTTCGCAACGGTCAACGCATCACCACAATGACATCCGGGCAAAGTCGCCTGCCCTGTGCTCCCTCCATCTTCAAGTTTTCACGACACGGCCAGCACGGCGCATGGATCAGCGAACTGCTCCCCAATATCGGTTCCATCGTCGACGACCTTTGCATCGTCAAAACCGTCCACACCGAAGCAATCAATCACGACCCTGCCATCACTTACATTCAGACCGGCAGCCAGCTTCCCGGTCGCCCCAGTATGGGGGCCTGGATCTCATACGGACTCGGCAGCCCCAACCGCGACCTGCCAGCCTTCGTTGTTCTGCATTCCCGCATTCCCGGCGGTGCCCAAACCCAGGCACTCTTCTCCAGGCTCTGGGGCAGTGGCTTCCTCTCCACTCGTCATGCCGGCGTCGCTCTTCGCTCCGTCGGTGATCCCGTGCTCTACCTGTCCAATCCTGCCGGTGTCGATGCCGGAACCCGTCGCCGCATGCTCGACGGACTCGCCGAACTCAACCAACAGCGACTCACCACCGTCGGCGACCCCGAAATCGCCTCGCGGATCGCCCAGTACGAAATGGCGTTTCGCATGCAGACATCCGTACCCGATCTGACCGACATCAGCGATGAACCCCAGTCCGTGCTCGATATGTACGGCCCCGAAGTCAAACAGCCAGGCACCTTCGCCTACAACTGCCTGCTCGCTCGCCGTCTCGCCGAACGCGGTGTCCCCTTCACTCAGGTCTTCCTCCGCGGCTGGGACCACCACGGCGGACTCCCGGGCGCCATCCGTCAGCTGGCCCCTGCAAGCGACCGCCCCAGCGCCGCACTTGTCCGCGACCTCAAACTACGCGGCATGCTCGATGACACACTCGTCATTTGGGGTGGTGAATTCGGCCGCACCGTCTACAGCCAGGGAACGCTCACGAAAGACAACTACGGCCGCGATCACCACCCCCGCAACTTCACCATGTGGCTGGCCGGGGGCGGCATCAAAGGTGGCCAGGTCTACGGCGAAACCGACGACTTCAGCTACAACGTCATCGATAAGCCGGTTCATATTCATGATCTCAACGCCACCATCCTGCACACGCTGGGCGTTAACCACGAACGGCTCACTTATCGCTTCCAGGGCCGCGACTTCCGACTCACGGATATCCACGGCAACATCATGAAGGATCTGCTGGTCTCCGGCTGATCGCAGAATCCGGTAAACAGATGTCGCTTTCAAAACAAGATGTCCGCCTGCAGGCCGAACGCTGGACCGAGCACCCTCGCGAACTTCTGCTCGTCCTCCAGTCATTCCTGCAAAACCTCCAAAGCTCCGCTCAGACGTGCTCAGCCGGGACCGGACGACGTGCCACACAGGTGCTTCGCTGCGAACCTGCCGCAGCCTCCGCGCTGCTGCACTTCATCCTCCCGCACGAACTCCCGCTCAACGAATACCGTCGCCGCGCCCACGACAGCCCGCTCGACTCCAGACTCGTGATCGACTTCATCGATCGGCTCCGCCCCACCCAGGATCCCGCCAGCGACCCCGTTGATTTCCCCGCCGAACTCTGCACCGAACTGGAACAGACCATTCGCCAGTTCGATCGCTGGGTCCGTTTCCAGCAAAAACAACAACAGGACCTCCCGCTGCGCAGCGATTCGCTCCGCACCACCATCGAACTCGTCGATGACGAAGTGCTTGTTCGTACGGATCAGGACGGCAGCCTGAAACTCAAAGGCACCTCCAGCATCCCCATGTTCCTCGCCTTCTGGCGCGCGCCCGGACATCGACTGGGACTCCACGCCTTTCTCGACATCGACCGTGGCACCACTCAGACTCACCTCGAACGCCACGCCACCCGGCTCTGCTCAAAACTCCAGGACGTCCTCCTCGAAGTCGTCCGCGTCGAAAACCACTACCTGCTCCGCAAATGCCGACGACAGTAGCCACTCGCTCAGCGCGATCGCGACAGAAATGATTCCTGCTGGTAACGTCGCAATGGCACATTCTGCATCTCGTCCGACTTCGGCAACTTCTCCCAGCGGGCAATCCGAGCCTGGTCATCCGCGGTCAATCCCACCGTCAGCTGATGCTCGGCCCGCAGGCGTGTCGTGCCCATGGGACGAAGATCCATTTCCACCACAACCGGCATGCGGCCTGCCTGACGCCGGATGGCCTCGTTGACAGCCAGGCGGGGCTCAGGAAACAGTGATTGCGGATGCAGCACCGAATTGAGCCGGGCCGTCCAGTCCCGCCACAGCAGATAACGCTCCACCTGCTGCGAATCTTCCCACTTTCGCGTTTCGACGCGGTATGTCAGCCATGCAGAAACCAGTGTGAGACTCCCGCGCATAGGGTCCCACGTTTCCCGGAATTCCGGCTGCAGCTGGGCGTTGATCGCCTCCGCCTCCGCCGACGCTCCCGGTTCACCCCGTGCCACAATCTCCGCCACATACTCCTGCGTCTTCTGCGTCCGCGTCTCCATGTGATGCCGGATCTCCTCAAACGTCACCACCGTGAACAGCCCGCGAGTGCGGTTCAGCACGGTGAACTGTCTGAGCACTGGATCGTAAATCACCAGTTCATCCGCGCTGGCGACATAATCGTAGACACGCCCATTATGGCAAAGCGTCAGACTGCTGCTGATGAGTTGTCCGCGTTTGTCATTGTCGGGGCGGGAAGCATCAAAGACCTGAGTCGATACCTTCAGGCCCTGCGCAATGCATTCCGGGCCAGTCACGGCCATCAGCACTCCAGTCAACCCAATGACCTGCAAAACGAATCTCAGCATGCTTCCACCTCGTATTGAACCGCGAGCGGAACTCTCTGTGAGTCCACTCCCGGCATCCGCACACCCTAGCCCAGCAACCCACCGTGACTCAATCGGATTCCGCCCCTCCCAGGTCGATCCGGCCACCGTTTTCCGTCTGCTGCCCAAACAGCGGCACATTTCGACTCAGCTCTGACTGAACAGCAGATTCTGCCGATGCGGGGCGCAGTGGCTGCCAGCCAATGGCCTTGACTTTCCGCCAAAGGGCACGGCCGGGAGGGCGAAGCTCCTGCTGAGCCGCATCCCTGCAGCGAGCACTGCAGCGATCCGCGCCGATCCGCAAAATCACTGGCAAAAGGCTCACAACGCGGGCCAGCTTGCCACGGCTCAGCAGGAGCTTCGCGCTCCCGGGAACGGCCTTCGCCGGAAATGGAACGCCCCAGAGGCGACGTCGTCGGTTCTGCAGGGACTGTCCCCGGCAGGCCAGGAACTGGGCAAAGGTGCATGGCACCGAAACGCGTTTCTCACTTCTCACTTCTCACTTCTCACTTCCCACTTCCCAGCACACCGTACCATCGCCCCGCAGCGCCGTTGCCCGCGGACTGCCGTCCGGCGGCTCAGCACCTTTCGGGGGATTGACATCCACTGCACGCCTTGTCATTGCAGGGCGGATCAAAAGTACGAAATCATGGGTCCTTAACATCGTTTCACCATCCCAGCCTCGCCCTTCCGAGTCAGGGACCCGCTTTTCAGAGGATTCCAGAGAACTTCAAGGCCATTGGGCTGCCGGCGCCGACGTGTGACGCAAACCACGAACTCCCCCCAGCCCCGCTGGAGCCCCCTCACACACGTTCCTCTTTCGTTTCAACCGGCCACACAGGAAGTCTCGTCTGACCCGTCCACGCGGTGCAGCGGGGCCTTTGAGTTCCCGTACCCCGAAATGCAGTGCATTTGCCGTTCCCACTCGCTACCATGCGGTGCGCCCTGCTCTGGTTGCGGGGGCCGTGGACAGAGGAAGGGCAGGGGCATGTCGGACGAGCGGGCGCTGCTTGCGGCGTTTGAGGAATTTCGGCGGGATTTTCGGCGTCTGCAGCAGGAAATCTCACGGGTCATCGTGGGGCAGACGGAAATCCTCGAAGACACCCTGATTGCGCTCACGGCCGGTGGCCATGTGCTGCTCGAAGGTGTCCCGGGGCTTGGCAAAACGCTCACCGTACGCACTCTGGCCAGCGCCCTGCAGCTGCAGTTTCACCGGATCCAGTTCACGCCGGATCTGATGCCTGCCGACCTGACGGGGACGCAGGTGATTGCAGAGGACGCGGAGGGTCGGCGGCGATTTGAATTTCAGCGTGGCCCGCTGTTCGCCAACATTCTGCTGGCGGATGAAATCAACCGGGCAACACCGAAGACACAGTCGGCGCTGCTGGAGGCAATGCAGGAACATTCGGTGACGGTGGCCGGGGTGACGCATCGTCTGACGGAGCCATTTTTCGTGATGGCCACCCAGAATCCCCTCGAAATGGAGGGCACCTATCCGCTCCCGGAAGCCCAGCTGGACCGTTTCTTTGTGAAGCTGCTGGTGCGTTATCCTGGCGTGCGTGATCTGGAGCAGATTCTTGACCGCACCACGGGCACCAGCATCCCGTCAGCCTCCACAGTGCTCAGTGGAGACCGCATCCGGCAGATGTCGCTCCTGGCGCGTGAAGCCGTGATCGCGCCGGACGTGCGGCGGTACGCCATTCGCCTTGTCGTCGCCACTCATCCCGAACACGAACAGGCATCCGCGTCAGCGCGTCGCTATGTGCGATATGGTGCCAGCCCGCGCGGCCTGCAATCGCTCATTCTGGGCGCCAAGATTCGCGCGATTCTGGACGGTCGGGTGCATGTATCGCGAGACGATCTGCGTCAGATGCTGCTCCCGGTGCTGCGCCACCGTGTGCTGCTCAATTTTGAAGGTCAGGCCGAAGGCATCACGGCCGACGACGTGGTTACACGGATTCTTTCTGAAGTGCCCACAGCAGACGGGGAGTGATTGGCGGCCATGCTGTTCCCCCCCGACTTTCTCACGCGTCTGGAATATCTTTCCATGATGTCGAAGCGTGTCTTTCGCGGCCGTCTGCTGGCCCAGAGACGCTCACTGCAGACCGGGGCGGGGCTTGAGTTTTCGGATCATCGGGAGTACGCGCCGGGGGAGGACCTGCGGTATCTGGACTGGAACATCTATGCGCGGCACGGGCAGATGCTGGTGAAGCGATTCCAGGAAGAGCAGGACCTGCAGGTGTCCATTCTGCTGGACGCATCGCGGAGCATGAGTTTTGGCAGTCCGTCGAAGTTTGATCGTGCGCGGCAGCTGGCGGCCGCCTTTGCCTGGCTGGCACTGGCCGACCTTGATCGAGCCGGGATCTCGGTGTTTGCGGACGGGCTGGTGCAGGAGCTTCCCGGCGGCCGTGGGCGGGAACGCATTCTCGGGCTGATGCGGTTTCTCGAAAGCCTGTCCGCAGCCGGCCAGGGAACTCGCTTCACCCGCGCCACTCAGGACTTTCTTCAGCGTGCTCCCCGGCCAGGACTGGCAATTGTGCTCAGCGATCTGCTGGATCCCGCCGGCATTTCTGAAGGGCTCGACCAACTCCGCTATCGCCGTTATGACCTGCACGTGGTTCAGCTTTTCGCCCCCCAGGATGCCCACCCGGAACTGCTCGGTGATGTGGAGCTGGAAGATCTGGAGACTGGCGAGATGCGCCAGGTGCGGGTGACGGAACGCGTGGCGGCGGAATATCGACGAGCATTTCTCCAGCATCAGCACGTCGTCCGCAGTTACTGCCGGCGGTACGGCTTTCGCTGGACAGCCGCCGATTCCTCTGTGCCCTATGATCAGCTCATGCTGCAGATGATGAAGGTGGCGGGCATGGAGTCGGGTGGTGAACCGGACAGTCTTGGGGACCTGGCGGAGCGGCCGCGATGAATCTGCTCAATCCCTCCGCCCTGCTGCTCCTCGTTATCGCCCTCCCCATCACGCTGCTGTACGTCCTGCGTGTGCGTCTGCGTCGGGCTCCGGTGTCGTCCATGATGTTCTGGCAGCAAGCCCTTGCGGATCAGCCTCCGCGAGCCTTCTGGCAGCGTTTTCGACACCTCGCCAGCTGGCTTGCAACACTGCTGCTGCTGCTGCTGCTGACGCTGAGTGCTGCTGATGTGCGCTGGAACAGCCGTTCATCCCGTCCGCAGCGACTCGTACTGGTTCTCGACGTCTCTTCCGGGATGGCAGCGTCGGTGGGCGGAGCATCACGTCTGGAGGCCGCGCAAAACGCGGCGCTTCGTCAGATCGCCGAACTGTCAGACGATGATGAAGCCGCCGTGATTGCCGCGGGAAGCGTTCCACAAATTCTCTGTGGTCTCAGCAGTCACCAGCCCACGTTGCGGCGAGCGGTTTCAGAAGCGAGGCAGACGTCGGGGCCCGCGCAGCTGGCAGAGGCCGTGCTCCTGGCACAGCGACTGGCAGCCATCCCTGCAAGTGCTGGTCGCGGTGCTTCCGAAACGTCAGCAGGGCGCGTTCTGGTTTTCAGCGACGGGTGTGAGAACGCGACCCCGGACGAGTCGGGGGAAAACGCGCTGCGTTCGACGACTGCAAAGAAGGCCGGGACGCCCCCTGCCACGACACTCGAACCGCCACAGGCCGACGTGCCCGTTGACTGGCAGTTTTTCGGCGAGGCTCAGCCGAACGTCGGCTTCACGGTCTTTGAGCTGCGTCGGAGTGACGCTGATCCCCTGGGCTACGAAATCCTCATACGCCTGCGGAATGCAGCCGATGCAGCCGTGACGGCCCGCATCGAAATCGAGCGGAACGGCGTGCCCCTTGATGTGATTCCCGTTGCCATCGACGCAGACGGGGAATGGAGTCGGGTGGTCTCAAAGTTGTCTGCAGACGGTGGACGCTTGCGGGCATCGCTGACGGATGTGCAGTTCGCCGGCGACGGGGCATCCGCAGCCGTCGCCGACGGGCTGACAGCTGACAATACGGCCTGGGCAGTGCTCCCGGCCCGACCGCGTCAGCGCGTGCTTCTGGTGTCTCCCGGCAGTCTGTTTGTGCAGAAGGTTCTGGAGGCCCATCCGCTGGTGGATCTGACGGTGTGGCGGGAGCTTCCGAAGAATCCGGCCTGGCCGACCGATTCGCTGGTGGTGCTGCATGAACTGGTACCAACCGTGCTTCCGCCCGCACCGACGCTCGTCCTCGACCCGCGCAGTGGCTGCGATCTCTGGACGTTCGCCGGGGAAACAGCAGATCCGGTTCTGGAAACGGTCCGGTCAGCGTCGGCGTGGATGCGAAATGTCCGACTTGAACAGGTGCTGATCCCCGCCGCCTCAGTACTCGAATTCACAGCATCCTCGCAGGTGCTCGCCGAGGCCAATGGTGGCGTTCCGCTCTACGCGCTGCTGAATCGCGCCAACGCCGCTCCGGTGCTTGTACTACCCATTCGTTTTGGAGGTAGTGATCTGGCGTATCGCACCGTGTTTCCGATTCTGGTCGCGAATGCGCTGAACGAGTTCGCTGGTCGGAGACGTGAGTTGCCTGGGGCCATCGTCGCCGGACAGACAGCTCGACTGATCGTCCCGGGCGCGGACAACGCGTCGCAGGGCGACACTGCTGGTCCGGCGAAACGGACCTGTCAGCTGCAAGCTCCTTCGGGGGCACGTTGCCAGCTGCAGGCATCACCAGTGCCTGCGGACAATGTGGCGCTCGTTCCGACGAATGCAGACTGGCAGCTCATTACGGAACCTCTGCTGGAAGCGGGCATCTGGGAAGTCGCTGTCGTTCCCCCGACGGACAGATCCGGTGCCGTTCCGCCGCCGGCTGCGGAACGGCCGCCGATCGCGGAATTCGCAGTGAACGCGGCCGTGGAAGCAGAGGTGGATCTGCGCCCGGTGCGGCCGCCATCGGCGACTGCGGACACCACCGGGACGAACGCTGCGGGACTGCCGATTGCGTCGCTCACTGGCTGGCTGCTGTCTCTGACGCTGCTCCTGCTGGCCATCGACTGGGCACTGCACCAGCGACGCTGGCTGGCATGACCACCCAGCCTCGCCGGGCCGGGCCGTGGCGTACGACGGACTTCCAGTCCGTCGCAAACTGCCGCCAGACGACCGTCCAGTGGATCTCAATCCCCCGGTAACGCCCTGCTGAGCCGTCGGACGGCAGTCCGCGGGCAACGGCCCTGCCACGGCATGCGTGTGTCGCTGGGGCCCAAATGACGAGTCGCCAACGAGGGACCAGGAGCTCAGCCCCGCTCAGTATCAGCAGCCATCCGTCTCATGAGTCTCAGAGGTCCCATCGGTCCCATCTGCCCCATGACGCAAAACGCCACACACGAGCCGCGCCCGTGAGGAAGCGCGGTACCCAGCAAAACCCTATGACGCTTCGAAG
>JBJTOM010000327.1:0-3641 GCA_046074585.1 Planctomycetota bacterium
GTGTACACATAATGCGTCAGTACACGATGCGACATTATACATTGAAATCGCGCGGATTGCGAGAATACGGAAGCTGGGGCAGTTCCCGGTCGATCCGGGCAGCTGGTGATTCTCTTTGTTGCGGACCATGATTATGTCCCGTTCAACTCTGGCCATTCCGTTGTCACTGACGGTGCTCGGGACCTGCGTGTGGCTGCTTTCCCGGGGGGATGCGGTGCGTGCTCCTGCGGGGTCAGTGACCGGTACGACGGCCAATTCCGCAGAATTAATGGTGTTTTGTGCCGCCAGCAATCGTTCGGTGGCGGAAGCCATTCGCAAACGCTACGAGGCCGAGACGGGTCGGCGGGTGCAGTTTCAGTATGGACCGTCGCAGGCGCTGCTCTCCCAGCTGCAGCTCACACAGGCCGGCGATTTATTTCTGCCAGCCGACGACAGTTACCTCGAACTGGCCCGTCAGAAAGGCTTAACGGCTGAAGTGCTGCCGCTGGGGCAGATGCGTTGTGGTCTGGCGGTACCGAAAGGCAATCCGCGCGGCATTCGGAACCTGGCGGATCTGTTCAGCGGGGATCTGCGAGTGGTGCAGGCCAGCCCAGAATCAGCTGCGGTGGGGCGGCTCGCTCGCGAAGCCCTGCAACCGCTCGGCCTGTGGGACTCGCTGCATGCCGCCACTGACGCGTACCGGACGACAGTCGGAGATGTGGCGAACGACGTGAAGGTCGGGGCTGCTGATGTGGGTCTGGTCTTTGACGCCGTGCTGACACCGTTTCCGGATCTGGAATTCATCGCTGTTCCGCAGCTGGAATCGGCTGTGGCGCAGGTGTCTGTGGCAGTCACATCCTTCACCGCACAACCGGCAGCCGCGCTGCATTTCGCGCGGTATCTGGCAGCGGGCGACCGCGGACTGGAAGAGTATCAGCGGCAGGGATTTGTGGCGGCGGAGGGTGATCCGTGGGCTGACGTGCCTGAACTCACACTGTATGCAGGTTCAATGCTGCGACCGGCAATTGAAGAGACGCTGGTTGAGTTTGAGCAGCGTGAGGGGGTGCGGATTTCACGGACTTACAACGGCTGCGGAATCCTCGTTGCCCAGATGAAGGCGGGTCAGCACCCGGATGCCTATTTCGCCTGTGATGTGGAATTTATGAAGCAGATGCAGGAGCTCTTCCCAAACCCCGTGAATGTTTCCGAGAATGAACTCGTGATTCTGGTGCACAAAGGCAACCCAAAGAAGATTGCGTCGCTGCAGGACCTGACAGAGCCGGGGCTGCGAGTGGGGATTGGTCACGAAAAGCAGTGTGCCATGGGCTGGATTACTCAAAAGACGTTCACCGAAAGCGGCTTGAAAACTCAGCTGATGCAGAACGTCACTGTCCAGACTCCCACGGGTGACATGCTGGTCAATCAGCTGCGTACGGGTTCGCTGGACGCAGCCGTGGCCTACCTCAGCAACGCTGCGGGGGCGGCCGACTTTCTGGATGCCGTGCAGATTCAGGGGATTCCGTGTGCGGTGGCTGTGCAGCCGTGGGCGGTCTCGGAGAAGACGAAGTATCCGCGGCTGGCAGGCCGGTTGTTTGATCAGATTCGTTCGGCGGAAAGTCAGGAGATCTTTGCGGCGGAAGGATTTCGCTGGCAAATGTCGGCACCGGTATCCGGTGACCATCCACGATAAGTGACGGCAGGGAGGAATCATGCGGACGCATTTGCTGCGAATTGTGCTGGATCATGCGTGGCGGTTGACCGTAGAGGGCAATGAGCTTTACGTGGGTGTCGGCTGGTTCGTGGCCTTCTGGATGCTGGTTCTGCTGCTCGGCTGGGCATGGCTGGCCCTGCGTTCAGGCCACTGGCAGGAGGCGGCTGTTACGGTGGGCTTCTGGATGATCGTCCCCATCGGACTGCTCATGCTCTACTGGCTGCAGCCGCAAGTGAAATTCATGGCAGATGGCATCCCGATTTTCGGTTATGGCTTCATGATGTTCGTGGGCTTCTCGGTGGCTGCCTGGCTGGCCAGTGCCCGCGTGATGCAGATTGGTCAGCATCCGGACATCATCTGGGACATGCTCATGTGGGCGCTGGTTCCCGGGCTGATTGGCGCGCGAGTCTACTATCTCTGGCGGCACGGCAGCCCGGAGTTTGCAACGTCCACGGGGCTGCACAAGCTGGTTGCCGCCATTTCGCTCTGGGATGGCGGGATTGTCTTCTACGGCAGCGTCCTCGGGGGTGCTGTGGGGATTGTATCATTTTGCCGGTGGCAGCGAATTCCGATCGTGCCCATGCTTGACGTGATGGCTCCTTCGCTGCTTGTTGGGGAAGCATTTGGCCGGATCGGCTGTTTTCTGTATGGCTGCTGTTATGGGGGGGCCTGCAGTCTGCCGTGGGCTGTGCGTTTCCCGCCGGACAGTCTGACGTTCCAGAAAATGCTGGAAAAGGGTCAGGTGACGCCGGACGATCCTGCCACACCGCTGCTCCACCCCACCCAGCTCTACAGTTCCCTTGCCGCCTTCCTGCTCGCCTGGGGACTCAGCCGCGCCTTTCAGCGGCGGCAGTTCGACGGCTTTGTGCTCTGTCTGTTCGCCATTTTCTACCCGATTACGCGTTCTCTGCTGGAACTCCTGCGCACCGATATTGACCCCTATCAGTCGGGTCTGAAGGATGCTCAGATCTTCAGTCTGGTGCTGTTGCTGGCGGGCAGTGTCGGGATGTATTATTTTTCCCGTCATCGCAGGCTCACACAGGTTTCGGTCGATGCTCCGCAGTCTGGCACACGGTTGTCCGCGGCGGTGTCGACGGGACCCGTGGCAGTCGCTCAACCTGCGGCAGCCGTTTCCGGTAAACCGGGGCGTCGTCGCTGACGCCGCACGGATCTGATCAATCGGCTGACAAGGCCTGCGAATCGAGGATGCGGATTTGTGGACGAACCGTCAGACCTGCAGCTGATCAATCAGTCACTGCAGGGTGACTCACGCGCCTTCGACATGCTGGTGCTCCGCTATCAGGATCGCCTCGTGCACAGTCTTGAGCACAGTTTGTGCGGCCGTGATGAGGCTCTGGATGCGGCACAGTCTGCCTTTCTGCAGGCGTGGACTCGATTAAACACCTTTCGCGGTGAATCCGGTTTCTACGCCTGGCTCTACCGCATTGCTCGCAACGCTGCAATCACCCGCCGCCGTCGCACACCCGTCTCCGGATCGCTCAATCAACTCCACGAACACAGCGGGTTCGAGCCCATCGATCGGCATCCCCATTCCGCACCGGATGATCCACTCCAGCGCAGCGAAGAGGTGCAGCGTGTTCGCAACGCGCTGCAACAGCTCCCGGAAGATTTCCGGCAACCGCTCGTGCTTCGGGAAATTGACGGCCTGTCTTACGAAGAGATCGGCAGCATCCTTGACATTCCACTGGGCACCGTCCGCAGCCGGATCTTTCGTGCGCGACAGGAACTGCTTGAAAAACTGGAATTTGACCAGCAGGGACGGCCGTAAAGCCGGCTCTCATTGTGGGTGCACGTGATCCACGTGTCGAGGGCCACGCTGGCAATCGGGCTTCCGCCCAATGGCCTTGACTTTCCGGCGGAAGGCGGTGCCGGGAGGGCGAAGCTCCTGCTGAGCCGCATCCCTGCCGCGAGCGCTGCAACGATCCCTGCT
>JBJTOM010000328.1:0-3191 GCA_046074585.1 Planctomycetota bacterium
GGGCAGAGTGACGTTCCGCTTTCCTGGCTGATAACCGGTGCCTCTGGCGAGCTGGTGATCAGCAGTGGTGGGAATCTCACAATCGGACGCGTGGCCATTGAGCAGTCGGTGTTGAAGGCAGATCAGCGAGTTTCGATTTCCTCAACGGGCTATGTGAATGAGTCCGGGGTCGCCGTGGGCGGTAATCTGGCAGTTGTCAGCCTGCCCGCTGGCTATTCTGCGGAAACGCCACGGACTCTGGAGTTGTACGCAAAGAACTACCTGCACATTCATGAGTCGTTTGCGGCCTCGGATAAGCTTTCGATGCGTGGCGGCCAGACGATGCTGACCCGCCTTGCCGTGCTCCGCAACATGGTTGAGCAGATGCGTACGGATGGCCCGGACAGTCCGGCGGTGCAGGAGGCGCTGGCTCGGTCGATCATCACGCTGCGAGGCACGAAACTTGAACTGCAGGAAGGTACGGTGCTGAGGCTCGAGCAGCAGGTTGGAACCGGCGACCAGATTTCCAGCGATTCAGAGATTGTTCTGACTGCCGGCGATATCGTGGTTCGTGTGGACCCCGCGGTGCTGAAGGACGGTGACGTCCCAGGCAACCTTGCCGAAGTTGCTCCCAACACAACCATGGCTGGTGTGCTCACCGGCAGCGGTGCACTCATCAAACAGGGCGCCGGCGTTCTGGAGCTCTCCGCAGCCAACACCTACACGGGAAGGACTGTCGTTCAGGAAGGCAGCCTGATTGTCAACGGATCGCTCGACCCTGCCAGCAACGTTGAGGTTGACGGTGGTCTGCTGGGTGGCTCCGGTACAATTCCGGGATCGTTGACTGTGACTGCCGGTATTCTTTCACCAGGCAACAGTCCCGGTATGCTGAGCTCGGGCAGCCTGAGTCTGACCAGTGCTGCAACGTTCCTGGTGAATATCATCGGAACCACCGCAGGAACTCAATACGACCAGATGAATGTGACCGGAACTGTCAATCTCGGTGGCGCAACGCTCAGTCTGGACGCCACAGACTTTGGTGCTCCTGAGGGCAGCGAATACATCATCATTAAGAATGACGGTGTCGACGATATTGCTGGACGCTTCGCCGGACTTCCGGACGGCGCCATAGTTGATGCCGCCTTCGGTGGGTCACAGCTGAAAGCGCGCATTTCCTATTACGCAGGTGACGGTAACGACGTTGCGATCATTGTGGACAGTCCCAATGCTGCAGTCAGCCTTGCCGGCACAGGCACCGCGGACATTGAACTGGAACTGCGTGTTCGTGAAGAGACGCTGCAGATTCTCGTGAATACCGCAGTTGTCGACACATTTTTGCTTGACGGAGTAGACTCCATCACCCTGGCCGGTCGCCAGGGTGCCAATGACCTGCTGCGACTTGGGTTCTCAAATACCAACAACACGCTTCTGCAAAAGCTGTCAATGCTGGTTATCGATCTGGGTGGTGACGCTTCCGACGATCTCGTGCTGGATGCCAGCGGAAATAACATCACCGTCACACACACGGGGCTCGGTGAAGGCTCGATGCAGATTGGCGATCTGAGCCTTCCATTCAGGGGCGTTGGCAGCAATACGCTCTACGTCGAAAATTCAGAGCAGCTCACCATGACGTTCAGCGATGCTGTGAGCAACATTGTCTTCAGCGATTACACCGCCCCCGGGCAGACGCAAATCGCCGGCACGGGAATGACCACGACTCAGATCGAAAATCCCACTCAGGCGCTGATTATTAACCTCGGCACCAGCAACTCGGTCACCTTCAACAGCATGGATTCTGCCTTCAATCCGACGAACGGAGTGACCATCAACGGGGGTGCAGGTGACAACGGTGTGACGATTGAGTCTCTCGGGGCAGCCTTCAATCAGGAACTTGTGGTCAATGGCGGTGGCGGCACGGAGGACTCCACGACAATCACCGGATCTCTTTCCACATCGCTGCTGAATCTGCAGACAGAGTCGATCACTTTGAGCGGTGTCAGCCTGTCCTCAGGCGGTGGAGCAATGACGTTCGGTGGTAATGTGAACCTGAACACCGGTACGGTTACACTGAACTCATCCGGAGGGACGCTGAGCGTTGCCGGTAATGTCAGTGGTAATCAGAATTTGATCCTCGCATCCGGAATCGGCGCCGCCACGACGACTTTCAGCGGCAGCATCAGTAACCTTGGGTCGGGCATTGGTGCGTCGCTGACCATTCAGAGCGGAGTGACCGGCTTGGTTTACTTCCAGGACGCAGTCGGCGGCAATTCGGGGATTCAGGCCGCCGCCGGCAGCAATCTGAGATTCGACGGCGATGTGACGCTGGGTGACGGAAATACGGCGTCGCTTCTGGCAGGCAATATCCAACTGGATGGACTCACATTCAGCGGATTTGATGGAGTTACCTTCGGAACAACGACGCTGTCTGGAGCAGCGGTCAGCATCAACTCAAATAATTCCTCCCTGACCTTTACCGGAACCGTGAACGGCGGACAAAATCTTTCTTTGACCGCGGGCGGTGGCAGTATTGATTTTGACGCTGCTGTCGGGACCGTGGCGCGTCCTGCTGTGCTGACGATCAACAGTGCAGCCAATGTGACTGCCGATAGCAGCATTGAAGTGGCGGCCCTGACCCAACAGACCGGTACCGGCACGACAACCTTCACGGGTTCTGTCGACACAAATACAGCGGCAGGTGTCAGTTTGACCACGGCCAATGTGGTACTGAACAATGGCCTGACAACAACGACGGGTGGGCCTTTGATGGCGAACCTGACCGGAACGCTGTCCATCGCCGGATCCACCACGAACTCGATTGCCGGAGTCGTGGCAGTCACTGCCGCCGGTGCGATTTCCGTCGGAACTTCGGCCTCGCTGACTTCTCCGGCGCAGATCCTGCTGAAGTCGACCAACAACAGCGTGACATTGCAGTCTGCCGTCACAGTCACCAGCACCACGGCCAACGTCGTCTTCGAAGCTGAAGACAGCCTTGTGCTGCACTCCGGCAGCGTGTTGACGGCCAGCATAGGCGAAGTGATCCTGCGTTCGGGACTCGATTCCACCGACAATGCCGGTGGCATGACGCTCGACGGCACTCTGCAGGCCCTTGCGGCCGGCCGGACAGTCGATCGACATCGTGCTCACCCCGCATGTACTCGAGCACGTCCCCGACACGGATCGTGCATTGGCCGAGATCTTCCGGGTGCTGTCAC
>JBJTOM010000329.1:0-30599 GCA_046074585.1 Planctomycetota bacterium
TCTTCCGATCTGCGAGACCGGCCAGCGCGAGCGGCAGTCGGAACATGGATACCCCCTTGGGATTCGCAGAGGAACGGTTTCCTTTTGCTTGGTTTGTTTTTCAGTGTTTGAGTGGCGTGAAGAGCACGGAGGCCATCTTGCCGCTTTCCATTTTAGGCGGCTGTTCGACGGCGGCGACGTCTTCGAGCATTTTGACGATTTCGTGGAGCATTTCGAGGCCGCGTTCGTGGTGCGCGTTTTCGCGGCCTTTGAACATGACGTTGATTTTGACTTTATCGCGGCGGGCGAGGAAGTCGCGGGCCTGCTTGACCTTGACTTCGATGTCGTGCTGTCCGGTTTTGGCTCGGAGACGGAGTTGTTTCAGCTGAGTTTTGTGCTGGCGGGGGCCACCGGATTTTTTGTGGCGTTCGTAGAGCACCTTGCCGTAGTTCATGATGCGGCAGACCGGTGGTCGGGCATCCGGACTGACTTCCACAAGGTCCAGGCCGTCATCCTGCGCCATGCGCAGGGCCACCGCAGTTTCCATTTCCCCAAGCATTTCACCCGTGGCACTCACAACACGAATCGGTGAGATTCGGATGCGTTCGTTCATGCGGGGCATATTGGTCTGGGGAGCCGGTGTCGGACGAGTTCGTTTAATGGTTACCTCCGTCAGGAACAAGAATCAGAGCCGAACTGACGCCGAATTCGGGAACTCGGCCCGAACTGTTGGCGCAAAGATGGCGGGTCAGGATACGGCCCGCGGACGTCTGGAGGGAATTTGGCAGAAATCGCGGCAAAAAGCCAGTGTTTTTCCGGAAAGCCAGGCGACGATCTCAGGAACGCCTTCCGCAACACTCCCCCAAACCCGTTTTTTCCGCTCTTTTTCCCCCGGAAGTCCATGCTCCAGCGTATGCTTTCTCCTGAGCGATCACTGCTCCAGTTGCCAGCTTCACACAGGATTCCTGACCGCATGTCTCGCCGCCCACCTTTCAGCAGCCCCTGTGGCCGTGATGCCAGTTCCCTGCTGATCCCTCTCGTGCTGGCTGCCGGCCTTCTTTTCTGTCTGCCCGCAACTCTCCCTGCACAATCCCCCGGTTTACAGGTCAATTCCCTGACCCTTGGGCTGGATTCCCGCGGACAGCCCGGTCGCTGGCTTCCGCTGCAACTGGACCTGTCCGGATTACCTGGCGGCACCACTGTGCAGGTCACAGTCTCGGCACCTGATCCTCGAGGTGACATGTGTGAAAGCCTGTGTGCTGAACAGACAGTGGCGGCCGACGGAACCGTCCGGCTGGAAGGCGTGTTCTGTTCCGGTCGCCTCGAAGGACTCATTCGCCTGGCGCTCAGCGATTCCACCGGCACCCCACTCTGGCAGCACGACGTGGTGTCCAGAGAGCGTGGCTCCGGCATCGCCGGGAACCCGCCTGTGGCCTCCGAAAACCTCCCGCAGCACCTGATCATGAGCCGACAGTCCCCTGTCACG
Source organism: Planctomycetota bacterium (assembly GCA_046074585.1). Taxonomy (GTDB): domain Bacteria; phylum Planctomycetota; class Planctomycetia; order Planctomycetales; family Planctomycetaceae; genus SXXK01. Next base: position 1,466 of record JBJTOM010000329.1, read on the forward strand.
CTGCTCACCGTGGGCGAACAGGCCGGACTGGCTGAGCTGGAATCGCTCTACGCCGCCGAACCGGCGACCCGCGATCTGCTGCAGGTCCTCTCGCTCGAATCAGAGCGGCAGTTGCCATCCATGCCCCGGGGGCTGGACAGTGTCGACGCGCTGCTGCTCACCGATACCTGGGGTCTGACCGAGGCTCAGGGCGCCGCTGTTCGTGAATGGGTGCTTGCCGGCGGTCACCTGATTGTCAGCTGCGGTTCCCAGGCAGATGCTTTGCTGCAATCACCAATCGGTCGCTGGATCCAGCCCAAATTCGGAATCCCGCAAGCCGGCAACACCCTGCAGACACTGGATCTGACAGCCATTCAGAATTTTGTAGTGGGTGCAGTCGCACTGCAGACAAATCGCAATCCTGTGACCGTGCTGCGCATGTCAGCCCCGCAGCCAAAGGTCCTCGTCCGATCACTCAGTGATCCGCTGATCTCGCGGACAACCGCCGGAGCCGGCTTGATCACCGTCGCTGCGGTGAGTCTCAACACGCGCCCCCTTGATCAATGGCTCTCACTGCCCCGGCTCCATGAAATGCTGCTGTTCGGAAGTCCTCAGTCAGGGCGAACCGAGCAGACACGCGCGGGAGGGCGGATTGCATCAGTTGGGATTACCGACCTGTCAACGCAGCTGGCGGCCGTTGCAGACGCTCTTCCTGACAGCGAGCGCTGGTCCACATGGCAGGTTATGGCACTCATGGCCGGCCTGCTGGTCCTGGCGGGGCCGGTGGATTATTTTGTTGTCGTCCGAGTTCTCAACGCGCCCCGCCTCACATGGGTGACGCTGCCACTGCTGATCGCCACAGGCTGCCTCTTCACGGTGCAGGGACTCAACAGTCAGCGCGATGAGTTTTCAGCGCGCGATGTCAGCCTGCTGGATGTGTTCGAGGATGCCGGCGAGCAGCGACTGAGAGCCCGAACCTGGGCAAGTCTCTCATCCCGGACAAGTCGCTACGCGCGAACGAAGACAACAGATGCCGGGTGGCTGCAGGAGGTGACTCAGGGCAGCGGTGAACGCAGCCTGATGTGGTCCGGCAGAATCGAAAATATCTTTGGCGGCATGTATCGCCCGGGCGGAGCCGGTCTGGGCCAGCTCATCAGCCGCCACGTGGAAAAACGGCCGCTGGCATCCGAGTTCACCGCATTACCCCTGATCGCTGATGGATCCACTTCCCTGCTGACCGATCGCCGGGGTACCGCTGCCAGCGGTCGGACACTGATCCAGTCCACCCTGCGACTGCCGGCCAATGCCCTGCTGGAAGGAACTTTTTCCCACCGGTTGCCAGGCCCCATCAGCAACTGGGCCATCATTTGCGGCAATCGCATCTATTCACCCTCAGAACGAGCGGCAGATGACGTGCGACAGCTTGAACCCGGCGAAGTCTGGTCCAGGGAGCAGGGTGGTATTCGCGTGCTGGAGATTCGTGATTTCCTTCGCGGCGTCAGGCTGACTGCCGCATCCTCCGGAACAGGGCCCGCTTCACAAAACAATCTTTCCATGCCGCAGAAGTCATGGGATGTCGGCAACCGCAATCCACTCGATATCCTGCTGATGGCCTCGCTTTATGAATCCGCCGGCGGGCGAGCGTGGGTGCAGCTGCGAAGTGATGCCCTGCGACGGGATGAACTGAGCGACACAATCGCACTCAACACGGCTTTGCTGGTGGGCATGATCGCAGAGCCCCTGTCGGATGTTCAGGTGGACGAACACGCTGTTCGCTCAGGGGCGACGGCCACTGTGGTTCGCCTGTTTCTGCCGGTCGAGAGAATTGCAGAGGACCGCCCGCAGGCCGAAACCAGCAACTCAGGTGCTGAGCAGAAGTGAGGCGTTCGCTGCAGCCCGCAGCTCTGCCCGTTACTCCCTGACCGACAAACAGATGGCATGTGACTGATCGAGGTGCGTTGCAGCTCGCTCCGGATCCATATTGAAGAGGGCTCGCCCTCCCGACTTCCACGATCTGCCCGACCAGACAAACACAGCGCAGGCGTCCCGAAGCGACGACACAGCAGCCACATCTTCCATCCCTCCCCCCTCAATCGCCTCGAAGGAGAGGTTAACACTCCTCAGCATCCACCACTGCCCGGATTCGCGCTCCCGCAGGAGCAGCCTGCCGGAGAGCCAGCGACAGTGGGCCCAGCGGAGCCCGCGCGGACGGCCGGACGCCGCAGCATGCTCAAACCACGCCAACTCCAGCTGCGGCTGAAACCGCACAAAATGCCAGTCCAGCCAGCGGTACCAGAGTTGATTCAACACCGTCTTCAGCATTCCCGGTCCCTCCACACCACTCCCCTGGGTCGACACCAGAGGACTTTCTCAGATAATCCGCGTATACTCTTCCAGCCAGCGTGTTTCAAATCACAGGAGTCAAACCCTGAACGAATCCTCCGCTTCCCGGTTCCAGCAGATCTGTACCACTCTCGCCCGGTTTTCAGCAGGTGCGTGGGTCGGCGGTGCCGTGCTGTTTGTGATCACCAGCGTCGCTGAACAGGTGCACCCCCGCTTTGACTCCGCAATTCGCGATCAGTTGGCCGCCATCCGCTTTCCCTTCTACTACCTCTTCTGCTGGTGCTGCCTCGGAACACATGTGCTCACAACGGCTGCAATTGCCTGGCTTGGTCGACACGAAAGCCGAACGCGTCCGCTTGCCACAGCCGGTCTCGCCACCCTTGCCCTGCTGATTTCCATCGCCGATCACCAACTCGTCTACCAGCCACTGCTCAGGCTGATTACCCCGCCAGGCAAAGCGCGTACACAGGAATTTACGAGCCTGCATCATGCGTCTCGTGTGGTGAATCAGATTCACGTGGGGCTCGCTGCTGTTTCCGGAATTCTGGTGTGCCTGCCACTGCCCCCGACACCCACCGGCCGCCGCGATCACCTCCCCGACTCAGAACGCTGACTCCATGCACATCTCCGAAGTCTTCGAATCCATTCAGGGCGAAGGCCCGTGGGCCGGTACCCGGTCGCTGTTCATTCGCACTTCCGGCTGCAATCTGAGGTGTTCATTCTGTGATACGCCTTATACGTCCTGGAAGCCGGAAGGTACTGCCCGCAGCATCGAGGAACTGGTTCGCGAGGTCGGCCTGAGTCCTGCTCCGGATGTCGTTATCACCGGTGGTGAACCCCTACTGGTGCCCACACTGCCAACTCTGATTGACTACTGCCGAAGACTGGGGAAGCGAGTCACCGTGGAGACGGCCGGCACGGTCGACCTCGAGTTCACCTGCGATCTCGTCGCCATCAGTCCCAAACTTGCTAACTCCACACCCACAGGCAGCACCTGGGAATCGCGACACGAAGCCGCCCGATTCCGCCCTCCGGTGATCCGCAGCCTGCTGCAGAGATCTCCGGGCATCCTCAAGTTCGTGATTGATCAACCGCGCGATCTCGATGAGGTTCTGGAAACGCTTCGGGCCGTCTCAGAGATCAACCGCTCTCTGGTCTGGCTGATGCCCCAGGCCAGAACCCGCGAACAACTCAGAGAAAAGTCTCATTGGCTGCGCGAACTTGCGCGATCCCACGGGTTTAATTTCTCGTCCCGGCTGCATGTTGAGATGTTCGGTGATCAGCGCGGTACGTAAAAAAAGGTCGCCTGCATGCAGGCGACCTTTGCCACGGTGCAGAGAATTACGCCACTTCAACGGCGGGACCCTTCCGGCGTCCGGAAGTGACTCGGTCCTTCTCTCCGACAAATTCGATGATTGCCTGCTCTCCGGCATCGCCCAGACGCACCTGAGCCAGCCTGACGATACGGGTGTAACCGCCGGCCCGTGATTCAAACCGTTCAGCAAGCTTTCCGAAGATGATATCAACGGCTGCCTTGCTGCGGAGGGCCGCGAACACACGGCGACGGAGCGCAAGAGCCGGGGCGGTTGCCTTGACCCAGTTTTTCCCTGCCTCAGAACTTCGCCATGCCTCCCAGGCGTCGCTGCCACGCTCTGCCTCGGAGGCGAATTGCTCGGCCTGCAGGACGATCTGTCGCCCCTTGCGGCCCAGGGTGATCAGCTTTTCGATGAACGGCCGCAGCTCCTTGGCCTTGGCGACCGTTGTCGTGATTCGACCACGGACCTTCGCACCGCCCTCTTCGCTTTCCGCCAGCGTCATCACCAGACTGACCGCCATGTTGCGAAACATGGCGTGACGGTGAGAAGCATTGCGACCCAGTTTTCTGCCAGCACATTGATGTCTCATGACCGAGACCCATCCAAAACAAATCGTTTACAGGGATCACAGCCCGGCCAATTCCGAGCTGAAGTGCCGCGTTGATCGGCCTAACGAACGGAGTGATTTGGCAAACGCATGCCAAGTCTCAGATCGATATTCGCCAGCCGATCACGCACCTCGTCCAGCGTTGTTTCGCCAAAGTTTCTGACCTGAAGCAGTTCGTCGTCGGTGCGAACGACAAGATCCCTGACGGTGTTGATGCCGACCGACTCGAGACAGTTTGTCGCACGGACAGACAGGTTCAGTTCCGCCAGGCTTTTGCCAAGTTTTTCTTCGAGCTCCATATCGATCGGCGAATAGCCGGTGGATTCCATCATTCCCCGCAAACCGCCTTCAGGACCCGTCTCCGGGCCAGGCTCGCGGAACGTGATGAAACAGTTCAGGTGCTTGCGGAGGATCTTTGCGGCCTCCACGAGCGCCATCTCGGGGACGATTGTTCCATTCGTCCAGATCTCAATTGTCAGCTTGTCATAGTTCGTCCGCTGGCCAACGCGAGTCTCCTCGATCGTGTTGCGGACCCGGGTGACCGGGGAAAACGGGGCATCAAGAGGGATGATACCCACTTCCGGTTCGTGCTGATACTGGTCAGACGCCGGCACGTAACCACGACCGTTCTCAACGGTCATTTCCACATGGAAGGGTACGTCGTCAGTCATTGTGGCAATGACCAGATCGCGGTTGATGATCACGACCTGATCGTCGCAGATGACATCAGCGCCAGTGACCACGCCACGAGTGTGCTTCTCGATGCGAAGCGTCTTGCTGGAAGCGCTGTGGTTCTTGACCACCAGCGACTTCAGATTCAGACAGATGTCCGTCACATCTTCGACAACCCCGGGGATTGTGGTGAACTCGTGCTGCACACCATGGATGCGGGCGCGAGTGACCGCGGAACCTTCCAGGCTGGACAGCAGGATCCGACGGAGGCTGTTGCCAACCGTTGCGCCGAAACCACGTTCGAACGGCTCTGCCACGAAACGCCCGTAGGTTGCCGTTCGTGTTTCCTTGTCAAGAGCCACACGACTTGGCAATTCCAATCCACGCCAGCGAATCCTCATCTTTACCCCCTGTATCCAGAGTCCTGAGCCATCTCAAACACGGCGGCGCTTGGGAGGCCGGCAACCATTATGCGGCAACGGCGTCACATCTTCAATCGACTTGATGGAAAGCCCGGAAGCCTGGAGACCGGTAATGGCGCTTTCACGCCCAGCCCCGGGGCCCTTGACTCGCACGTCAACTTCGCGAACACCCACCTTCGAAGCCTTTTCAGCCACGGTTTCGGCGGCTCGCTGGGCGGCGAATGGAGTACTCTTACGAGAACCTTTGAAACCGACTGTGCCGGCAGTGGCCCAGCAGATGACGTCCCCGCCTGCATCCGTCATGGTGACAATGGTGTTGTTGAACGTGGCCTTGATGTAGGCAACGCCTTTGTTGACATTCCGACGAATCTTCTTCTTTTTGACCTTGGCCACAGTTCATTCCCACCCAAAAAAGTGAATCACTTCAGGTCCTTCACGCCCTTCTTCCCTGCCACAGTCTTCTTGCGGCCTTTGCGAGTTCGCGCGTTGGTCTTCGTGCGCTGACCACGCACAGGCAGACCTTTCCGATGCCGAATTCCGCGATAACACTGGATCTCCCTGAGACGACCAATGTCCTGCTGCACCTTGCGACGCAGTGGACCTTCGACCGTGTAGTTTTTGTCCAGATGATTTGTGATGCGACTGACTTCGTCTTCCGTCAGTTCACCAGCACGAACGTGGGGGTCCACTCCCAGTTCGTAGCAGATCTGCACGGCCAGATAAGGACCGATTCCGTACAGATAACTCAGCGATACATACGCTGGCTTATTGTTTGGGATGTCCACACCAAGAACACGAGGCATTGATATCTCTCCAGCTGATCAAAATGTTGGACAATCAGCCCTGGCGCTGCTTGTGCCGCGGATTTGACGAACAGATCACGAAGATCTTTCCACGCCGCCTGACCAGCTTACAGAAGTCACAAATTCGCCGGACGCTGGAACGAACTTTCATCGGTACACCCGCCTGTACAGGCTTATTGGAAGCAAAAAAGACGAGACTACTTGTCGGAATCGAGCAGCCCGGGGTAATTTCTCATCACGAGATGAGAATCAATTTTCTGAACGAGGTCGAGCGCCACAGACACGATGATCAGCAGGCCCGTACCGCCGAAGAACGCGGCTGTTTCGAAGTCTTCGGTGATGGTGTTGGCAATCAGCGTGGGAATGACAGCAATCAGGCCCAGGAACGCAGCACCAACGTAGGTAATCCGCAGCATTACCTGCTCGAGATGATTCGCTGTGGGCGAACCAGGCCGGTAACCCCGGATAAAGCTTCCACTGTCCTTCAGGTTCTCCGCCATATCCTTCGGATTGAAGGTGATGGCAGTCCAGAAGTAACAGAAGAAATAAATCAGCACGACATAAGACAGGCTGTAAACAAACCCGCCACCCACTCGAAAGAGACCCCCGAGCCATGTGAGCCAATCGCCGGCACCAGTCGTTCCGAAGGCCATTCCGATCTGCGTAAACAGAAAGAAGGGAATCATGAGCAGACTGGAGGCAAAGATGATGGGCATCACACCCGACTGATTGACTCGCAGGGGCAGCCACTGCTGATTGCCCCCACTCACCTTGCGGCCACGGACGTGCCGAGCACTCTGGATCGGAATCCGCCGCTGCCCCTGGGTAATGAAGATGACGACAGCGATCACGGACACAAACACAAGGATCATCACCAGGAGTCGCTCGATCCCGAACTCCGTTCCAATACCAACACCCTTGGTTCGCACGCCTTCAACCCATCGCTGAACGACGGCCGGGAGACGGGCAAGGATACCAGCCATGATGAGCAGGCTGATCCCATTTCCTATTCCGTAGGCATCAATCTGCTCGCCAATCCACATCAGGAACACGGTCCCAGCCGTCATCACCAGCGTACCGAAGAGAATCCACTGGAGTCCGGTGTAGGCGGGCAGAAAATTACTGCGCATCGACCCTAGCAGGAAGAAGCTTTGAAACATGCAAACGACAACCGTCGCGTATCGAGTGTACTCGTTGATTCTGCGTCGCCCGGATTCGCCCTCCTTCTGCAGCGCTTCGAGCGGTGGGTAGACGGTCCCCAGCAATTGGAAGACAATCGACGCCGTGATGTAGGGCATAATACCGAGCCCGAACACGGAACCACTGTCCAGTTGAGTCGCAGCAAACACAGACACGACCTGGAGCAGTTTCGTAACACCTGCACCTGTCCCGGTCTCGGCCTTCCCAAGTCTCTCTGCGACGGCGGCGTGATCAACGAACGGCAGGGTGATATGGAAGCCGAGTCGATAGACAGAAAGGAGCACAATCGTCAACAAAATCTTGTTGCGTAACTCAGGGATCTTAAAGACGGTCAATAGCTTCGCAAACACAACGAAACTCCTATGATGCCGCTCGACTAGCGCTCGATCCGGAACACGGCACCGCCAGCCGCGACCACCTTGGCTTCGGCTGATGCCGAAAACCGGTGGGCCGTGATTGTCATGGGGTGGGTAACATCACCATCACCCAGCACCTTCAATTCATCGAAGCGGGATGGGACAAGCCCCTTATCGACGAGCATCTGTGGGGTGATTTGCGGATTCCCGGGGAACTCTTTGGACAGAGTCCCAACGTTGATCACCGCAATTTCCGGAGCGAAGGCGTTGTTACTGAAACCACGCTTGGCGACGCGACGGAAGAGCGGCATCTGTCCGCCCTGGAACCCTCGTCGCGTGGAACTACCGGAGCGACTGAAGAAGCCTTTGTGGCCACGTCCAGCGGTCTTACCATGCCCGGAACCGATACCACGCCCGATGCGTTTTCGGTTCTTGCGGGGCTGAATTCCTGTGTGCACATCATTCAGAATCACAGTGTCACTCCTCGCAGACGCTCGATCTGTTCGCGAGTCCGCAATTTTCTGAGGGCATCAAACGTGGCCTTGACCAGATTCAACGGGTTGGTTGAACCATAGGCCTTGGTGAGAATATCAGTGATTCCTGCAGCCTCCACCACCGACCGCACGCAATCGCCGGCAATCACCCCAGTACCTGGCTTGGCAGGCAGGAGCAGAACGCGGGACGACCGGTACTCACCGATGACCTGGTGAGGAATCGTGGTGCCGACGATGGGCACAGGAATCTGCGAACGCCGCGACTGCTTTGTGGCCTTGTCGACCGCCTGCGGCACCTCGATGGCCTTACCATACCCGTATCCCGCGCGACCACTGCCGTCCCCGGTCACGACGAGCGCAGCAAAGCTGAATCGTCGACCACCCTTGACGACGCACGCGCACCGACGGATCTGCACAACACGTTCGCCACTATCACTTTTTGCTTCAGCTGAGGACACCTGACACCCCGCTCGATAAAAAATCAGAAGTCAAGCCCGGCGGCCCGAGCCGCATCTGCGAGCGCCGCAACCCGGCCATGATAACGAAAGACTCCGCGGTCGAACACCACCTGAGCGACACCGGCCTGCAGGGCTCTCTGGGCAACCAGTTCACCCACCTTCGCCGCCGTCTCCACGTCACCCCCCACACCCCCGGGGCCCGCAAGCGCTGAATCGAGCGAACTGGCCTGAACGAGCGTTCGTCCGGTGGAATCGTCGATAATCTGAGCATACATGTGACGATTGCTGCGGAACACGGAGAGTCGCGGGCGTCCGTGGGCGTCGCGAACAATCCTGTTTCGAACACGAAAGCGTCGCCGAGTTTCCTGTGCAGCCAGCCGAGATCGATAACTCATGACAGCAACCTTAAAGACAAGCCAGATTCGAGACCGGCGAATTACTTGGAGCCGAAGGCTTTGCCCGCCTTGCGTCGGACATGCTCATCCTGGTAACGGATACCCTTGCCCTTGTAGGGTTCAGGAGGCCGGACAGACCGGATTTCTGCGGCAAACTGGCCGCAGGCCTGTTTGTCGCAGCTCTTGATAATCACGTGCGTTGCGTCGGGGACCTCGCACTTCACACCTGGAGGTACAACCAGTGAGATTTTGTTGGCGAAGCCCACCTGCAGCGTGATTTTGCCAGCGGCGAGGCTGGCGTTGTAACCCACGCCGGTGATTTCAAGTTTCTTTTCGAAGGGTTTCACGACACCATCCACCATGTTCTGGATGAGACTGCGAGTCAGCCCGTGCAGAGCACGACTGCTGCGCTTGTCATCGGGTCGCCCAACACTGATCGTGCCACCCCCGGCGACCACGCTCATCGTTGGATGCACATTCAAAGACAGTTCCCCGGCCGGTCCCTTCACACTGACGCGACTGCCATTGACTTCCACTTTGACCGTTGGCGGCACAGCAATGGGTTTTTTACCAATCCGGGACATGTTGAGCACCTGAACTGCGAGGACGTAGGCGGAGGAACCTGATCTGAGATGAAACTTTGCAAGCGAGAACCAGATCACCAGACTTCACAGAGGACTTCGCCACCAACACCCTGACGACGAGCCTCACGATTGCTGAGCACTCCGCGGGACGTGGAGAGTACGGTGATGCCGGTACCCTGTCGAACATCCCGCATGTCCTTTGCGGCGACATACACCCTGCATCCCGGTTTTGAGACGCGGGAGATGTGCTGGATCAAGTGCTCGCCGTTCGGTCCGTATTTCAGGCTGATGTGGAGCACCTTGTGGCCATCGCTTTCAACGACTTCGTGATCCCACACGAAACCCTCGCGCTTGAGTGCCTCGACAACGGCCACTTTGATCTTTGAGGCCGGAATGTCAACGAACGGCCGCTCGACGTGCACGGCGTTTCGAATACGAGTCAACAGATCAGCAATCGGATCAGTCATCATGGTGACACCATTTCCATTACCAGCTGGCTTTTTTGACGCCGGGAATCAGTCCATCGAGCGACAGATTCCGGAAGCAGATACGACAGACTTTGAACTTGCGGTAGACAGCCCTGGGACGTCCGCACATCACGCAGCGATGCTCCTGGCGACTGCTGAACTTCGGGGGACGTTTTGCTTTCTCGATTTTTGCTTTACTTGCCATGGGGCTCACCCTGAAAGAAGAGTTTGGCTCAGCCGTCCGTCCGGAAGGGCATGCCGAATGCGCGGAGAAGCAGTCGACCTTCGTCGTCTGTCCTTGCGGTTGTGACGATTGTAATGTTCATCCCCTGAACGGCGGTCACCGTCTCAGGATCAATTTCCGGAAAAACGACCTGTTCGTTCAGGCCGTAGTTGTAATTTCCGCGGCCATCAAAGCCCTTGGGGCTGACGCCACGAAAGTCGCGCACTCGGGGGAGAGCCAGGGTGATCAGACGATCAAGAAAATCGTACATCCGACGCCCGCGAAGCGTCACCCGGCATCCGATCGGCTGGCCTTCGCGAAGCCGAAAGCCCGAAACAGACTTCCGGGCGCGGCAAATCTGCGCCTTCTGGCCGGAAAGCTGAGCGAGGTGCTCAGCAGCCTGATCCAGTCGCTTCCGGTCTTCAACGGCCTTCCCGACGCCCATGCTCACAACAATTTTCTCGAGCCGCGGAAGGGACAGAGCATTTTTTCGACCAAGGGCAGTCTGGAGCTCAGGAACGATCCGAGACTTGTAATCAGCGATCAACCGGGACATTGTTCGATTCCCCAAAGCTGCCTAGACAACTTCACTAGCGAGAGAGACGATCTTCATAAACTTCTTATCGCGGAGTTCTCGGGCGACGGCACCGAAAATGCGCGTCCCTTTCGGATTGCCATCGTTGTCGACAATGACAATTGCATTGCGGTCGAAGCGAACGTAGGAGCCATCGGCTCTGCGGGCCGACCGGCGAACACGCACCACCACGCCTTTCACGACAGAACCCGCTTTGATTGCGCTTCCTGCGAGGCTCTTCTGGACGCTGACGACGACAATATCGCCCAGGCTGGCATAGCGACGGCGTGTGCCGCCGAGCACTTTGATGCAGCGTGCAGTCTTCGCACCGGAATTGTCAGCGACATCGAGCAGGGTCTGCATTTGGATCATGTGAGCACCCGAACAAAGTACAACGTGAATGGCCGGTTATTCAGACACTTCAACAGCGGCGGACCGGGAAACGACCCGAACGAGCGCCCAGCGTTTGAGCTTTGAGGCTGGTGGGGCCTCTTCAATCTCGACGACGTCGCCCGGACGAACGTTGCCGGCGGGATCATGCACATGGCACACGGTGCGCCCCCGGATAATTTTACCATACTTCCCGTGCTTCATGCGACGATCGATCTCGACGCGGAGCGTGCTGGGAAGGTTGGATTTCACGGTTCCGATCAAACGTCTTTTCATCGTTGCACCGACACCAGAAGAGGATGTTTCAGGAGATACCGAGTTGACGCTGACGCTGGACAGTCAGGATCTGAGCGATTCGACGGCGAAGCCGTTTCGCCTGACTCGGTGCATCATTTCTCTCGCTGGCGGCCTGAAACCGCAGAGTAAACAGGCTTTTGCGAGCTCCATCGAGCTCCAGCGTGAGTTGCTCGGGGGACATTTCGCGTAAGGAAGCAGCTTTCGCCATCGGAGTGTCCAGCACAAAAACTAAATGTCAGGTCGTCGCCCGACCAGACGGACGCGAATTGGAAGTTTGTGGGCGACACGGCTGAAACAGCTTTTTGCTGTCTCATGAGTGACGCCGCCAAGTTCAAACAGAACTGTACCAGGTTTCACCACGGCCACCCACCGATCCGGCTCGCCTTTGCCCTTGCCCATTCGCGTCTCAAGCGGACGGGCGGTGACTGGCTTCTGCGGAAAGATGCGAATGAAGACCTTCCCTTCACCGCGGACGTACTGATTGGCAGCGATACGACAGGCCTCGATTGTCTGACCAGTGACGTGCCCTGGGTCAAGCGACTGCAGGGCCCAATCCCCGAAGACAACCGTGTTCCCGCGGGTCGCGTTACCTCTTATACGTCCTCTTTGGCTTTTTCGATGCTTGACCCGTTTTGGCATGAGAGCCATCGGAAGACTCCTCGTTGGAATAATCGCCCAAATCGATCCACACTTTGACGCCAATGACACCCATGGTCGTTTTCGACTGGGCAAATCCGTAATCGATGTGCCGCCGGAGTGTTGAGAGAGGGATGGAGCCGCGATTGGCTTTCTCGCAGCGGGACATCTCCGCACCGCCGAGGCGACCGGACATCTGAATCTTGACTCCCTCAACACCGGAACTCATCACCTCATCGAGCGTCTTCTTGATGGCCCGACGAAAGCTGCCTCGCTTTTCCAGTTGCTGCGCGATCTTCAAGGCAACCAGTGTCGCGTTGCGGTTTGGATTGGAGATCTCGAGCACCTTGACGTCCATCCGCCGGCCTGTGAGATCTTCGAGTTCGGCTTTGAGCTTGTCCACTTCTTTGCCGCGACTGCCAATAATCACACCGGGCCGACCTGTGTGCAGGTGCACCACGACCTGATCGCGCGTCCGCTCAATCTCCACTTTCGCGATATCGGCCTGCGCATACCTCGTCGCGACGAAGTGACGAATTTTGAAGTCTTCGAGCAGCAGGTCGCCGAACTCACGCTTAGGGGCATACCAACGGCTTCGCCATGTTTCCATGACTCCGACGCGGAACCCGGTTGGTCTGACTTTCTGACCCATTTCAAATCCCCGAATGAACGTGGTTTGTTTTAGCCGAGCTCTGGGGCCTCAATGGCCACGTGAATATGAGCGGAGCGCCGTCGAATGAGGTTTGCCATCCCTCTGGCACGAGCATGCACGCGTTTGAACATCGGTCCGCCGTCGACGCGGGCCTCAGCAATCCGCAGTCTCTGGGGATTGCGGACGCCGCGATCTTCAGCGTTGGCGAGGGCAGACTTGAGCACTTTCTCGAGGAAGCGTGCCCCCCGGCTGGGTTCGTACCGAAGCGCCAGCAGTCCAGCCTCAGCCGTCTTGCCACGGATGAGGTCTGCGAAGGGACGCACTTTGGTAGCGGAAATTCGAGCAAAGTGGTGCGTTGCACGGACAGCGCTCATGGCTATTTCTTCCCCTTCGATCCATGCCCCCGGAACGTGCGGGTGGCAGAGAATTCGCCGAGCTTGTGCCCGACCATATCCTCTGTCACATACACGCTGAGAAAGGCTCGACCGTTATGTACGAGAAACGTGTGACCGACGAATTCCGGAGAAATCGTACAGCGTCGTGACCAGGTTTTAAGGGGCTCTTTGCGTCCGGCGTCGTTGAGCTTCTCGACTTTTTCGAGAAGCCCTGGATCGACGAAAGGGCCCTTTTTCAGCGACCGACCCATCTAACTACCTCGTGAACAATCAAAGTTTGACTTCGCCGTACCGGACAGACACACGCCGCCGAATGATTGCCTTGCCAGATGCCTTGCGGCGGTTCCGGGTGCGGCCGCCCTTTGAGAGAACCCCGCGTGGGGAACAGGGATGACGGCCTCCGGAATTTCGCCCTTCACCACCGCCCATCGGATGCGCGACGGGATTCATCGCGGTCCCTCGAACTCTTGGCCGGATGCCCTTCCAGCGATTGCGGCCTGCCTTACCGATCACAACGCTGGAATGTTCCCCATTGCCAACGGTGCCGATCGTTGCCCTGCAGGCACTTGGAATACGCCGAACTTCGCCGCTCGGCAGCGTGATCTGGGCCCATCGGCCTTCGCGGGCATTCAGAGTTGCTCCCATCCCGGCGCTGCGGCAAAGTTGGGCGCCACGACCCGGCTGCATCTCAATGTTGTGGACAGTTGTTCCCAGCGGTATGGCGCTGAGCGGCATGCAGTTACCCACGTTGGGCTCAACGGCTGCCCCGCTCTCGACTTTTGCACCGGCTGTGAGGCCTTCAGGGGCGATGATATAGCGTTTTTCGCCATCTGCATACTGTACCAACGCGATGCGCGAAGTGCGATTCGGGTCGTACTCGATGTGAGTCACCGTTCCGACAACGCCATCTTTGTCGCGTTTGAAGTCGATCACGCGATAGAGTCGCTTATGACCGCCACCGCGATGCTTGGCTGTGATCTTACCTTGATTATTGCGACCGCCCTTTTTCTTGAAGCGGACGCTGAGTTCCTTTTCGGGACGCTTACGGCGATCTGTGATTTCGGAGAAATCACTCACCGACGCACCACGCCGTCCGGGAGTTACAGGTTTGTAGAAGCGGAGACCCATGTTAGCACTTTCGTTGATTTCGCGATCTGTCTGACAGGGAGCCGATCTTAGAAGAAGGCGATACGATCATCTGCGTGGAGTTTGACGATCGCTTTTTTCCAGTTTCGGGTTCTGCCCATCTGCATCTTGTGCCGCCGTGGCTTACCCAAACGACTTTGCGTCCGAACATCCACAACCCGGACGCCCCACATCTTCTGGACAGCGTCACGAATATCTGATTTGGTGGCGAGCGGATGCACTTCGAACGAATAAGAGTTCTGACGCTCTGACAACCACGTGCCTTTCTCGGTGACGAGCGGTCGCCGGATGACTTCGTGGGGTTGAATGGTGACGCCGGAGGGACTGTTCATATTGGCACCAATTTCAGGACTGACGACCGAGGATGCGGTTGAGTTCGGCGACGGTGATCACCAGATGCCGCTGGCGGAGGAGCGCGAAGGCATTCAGGTCGGAGCCCGGGAGCACCATGACGCCGTGGATATTTCGAGCCGACTTGAAGACGACGGGGTTGACGCCTTCCGTGGTGAGCAGCACTGATTTGCCAGCGAGGCCGACTGTTCTGAGAAAGCCGGCAATCTGACGGGTCTTGATCTCTGAGCAGTCCCAGGATTTGAGTACCACTGCTTCGGAGTCCTGAAACTTGCTCAGGAGCGCCATCCTGGTGGCTTTCTGCACGGCCTTTCGGGGCAGGCGATAGTAGAAATCGCGTGGCACCTTTGCGAACGCCCGACCGCCACCCCTGCGGATGGGACTGCGAATCGGCCCCATGCGTGCACGACCGGTGCCTTTTTGTTTGAAGAGCTTTCGAGTGCTGCCTGCGACCATGCCACGAGACTTGTTCTGCACTTCGCCGAGCCTTTTGTTAGCGCGGTACATCACCACAGCGTCGTGCAGGAGTTGCTTGCAGATGGTGTCAGTGAGTTCTGCGGGATCGAAGGAGTATTCCCCGCAGTCAGCACCGGACATATCTTTTATTGGAACGGAGATCATATCAGACCACCAGGCAATTGAAGGAAACCGATCAGGACTTGGAGTTTTTTGCGGACCTGCGAATGATCACGAACGCACCATCCGGCCCCGGAACGGCACCGCGGACAAGGAGGAGATTATTGGTGTCATCTGTACGAACAACCTTGAGATTTCTGCTGGTCACACGTTCGGCTCCGTAGTGCCCGGCCATTCGGGTTCCCGGAAGAACGCGAGACGGGTCGGCGCTGGCGCCGACCGAGCCGCGTTTTCGGTGAACACGTTTCGCCCCATGGCTGGCGGGCTGACCGTGAAAATTATGACGACGCATGCCACCGGAAAATCCGCGACCGCGGGAGACGCCAATGACATCGACAAACTTGACAGATTCAAGAAAGGATGGCGGGAGTTGCTGGCCGACGTGGAGGCCGTGTGAGGCGTCAGGGGTGCGGAATTCGCGGAGCCAGCGGGAGGGTTCGCCACCAGCCTTGGGTACAGCAGTTTCGGTTGTGCGACCAACCTGCCGCCGACCACCGAGTGCCGCCACGTGACCGCGCCGAGCACGGCTGGCTTTACCCCTGGCGAGTTCTCCGAAGCCGATCTGTACGGCATCGTAGCCGTCTCGACTGACCGTGCGGATCTGAGTGACAACGCAGGGCCCAGCTTCGATAACGGTGACGGGTACAATAACGCCTTCGGCGTCATAGACTTGCGTCATTCCGATTTTCCGACCGAGAAGTCCAACAGACATAACAGTTACCCGCACAGGGAGCGGAAGAGGAACAAATCGGATGTCGCTTATTCGATACAGGCGAGCTGAGGCGACGACCGAAGACATTGAGGCCGAAAGAATAGCCTTTCGGCACGAGCATGGACCCCGAAGGCGAACGGGACTGGACTGATCAGGAGGTTGCAGTCGCCTTAATCTTGATATCGACCCCAGCTGGCAGCGACAGCTTATTCAGCGCGTCGACAGTTTTCCCAGTGGGCTGAACAATATCGATGAGCCGCTTGTGAGTTCTGATTTCGAACTGCTCGCGGGATTTTTTGTCAATATGCGGACTTCGAAGGACGGTGTATCGCTCGATGCGGGTCGGCAGTGGCACTGGGCCATGAACGATCGCACCTGTCCGTTTTGCAGTGTCGACAATTTCGGCGGCGGACTGATCCAGCACCGTGTGGTCGTATGCCTCCATCCTGATTCGGATGCATTCTTCGCCTGAGCCAGCCACCGTAAGTCACCTTGAGCAAAGAGTTTACGTAAGGAGAACCGAGCCCCCTTTTTATGGGGAATCGGGGATTGTAAAGAATTTGAGTTTCGTTGTCAACGAAGCTGCGAGCGGAAATCCTGTGTTTCGGATCGTGGGAGAGCAGACTTGAGTCAGAATGCCTGTTCGAGGGTGCGTTCGGGCGCGATTTCGTACCGGGAGGGTTCCATGGAGTAGGAGGCGCGGCCCTGGGAGAGGCTGCGAACCTGATTGGAGTAGCCGAACATTTCGATGAGCGGTACTTCGCAGAGGAGAACGGAGAGGTCACCGCGGCGGTCGGAATTGAGGATGAGTGCGCGTCTGGAGTTGAGATCGGACTGGATATTTCCGAGGAAATCGTCGGGGGTTGTGACTTCGAGTTTCATGATGGGTTCGAGCACAGCCATGCGACCTTCGGTGCGAACCTGGCGGAAGGCTTCGGCAGCGGCCGTGCGGATGGCGACTTCTGTGCTTTCGCCTTCGGTATAGCGGATGGCATCGACGGTGAGTTTTAATCCCATGATTGGGTGTCCAAAATTTCCGCCGGCTTCCGCTTCTTTCTGAAGAGAATCGAGGAGGATTTGGAGGGATTGTTTTGGGAGAGCATCCGGGGGGAGGCGGTGCTGGACGGTGATTCCAGCGGTTGAATCGGGGGTTTCAGCGGCGGTGAGGGTGAGTCCGAAGGAGATGTTGCCGGACGGCAGCTGGCGATGGAAGTCCTGGTGGACGGTGACATCTCCAATGAGTTTCTCGCGGTAGCTGACGCGGGGTTTGTGGAAGCGAACCTTGAGGTTGAAATCCCGAAGCATTCGATTGCGGATGATTTCGAGGTGGAGTTCTCCCATGCCGCTGATGATGGTTTGGCCGGTTTCGCTGTTGGATCGGACGCGGAAGGTGGGATCTTGTTTTTCGAGGCGTTTGAGTGTGTCTTCGAGTTTTTTGCGATCGTTGCTGGAGTCCGGTTCGATAGCCATCGAGATGACGGTATCGGGGAAGGTGATGGATTCGAGAGCGACAGGGGCCTGGTGATCGCAGAGGGTATCACCGGTGGCGGATTCTCGGGGGCCGATAATTCCGCAGATATCTCCGGCTTCGACTTCTTCGACTTTGTCACGGGAGTCTGACTGGATGTGCCAGAGTTGGGTGACCATTTCCTTTTTGCCGGTTCGGGGATTGAGCATTCGGGAGTTGCCGGTGAGGCGACCGGAGTAGACGCGGGCGAAGTAGAGATCTCCGTGAGGTTCGGCCTGGACCTTGAAGATGAGAGCGCAGGCGGGGTCATCAGAGGAGGCGTGGCGGAGGACGGCTTCGCCCTGGTTTTTGCCGGAGGGGATCAGGCCGGAGACTGGTGGACGATCGATGGGGCTGGGGAGATATCGAGTGACGGCATCGAGAACGGGCTGGACGCCGATGTAATCGAGAGATGCTCCGCAGAGCACGGGCTGAAAGATTCGGGCGAGCGTTCCGCGACGGATGGCGGCGTGGATGAGTTCTTCCGGGACGTTTTCAGACTCCATGCAGGCCACCATAAGTTCTTCGTCGTGCATGGAGAGGGTATCGAGCATTTCGCTGCGCCAGAGCGTGGCATCATCGCGGAGGTGGGCGGGGATATCCTGTTCGCGAAAGTCGAGTCCTCGGCTGGCGGCATCCCAGTAGAGGGCTTTCATGGTGATCAGATCGATCACGCCAGTGAAGCCATCGGCGTTGGTGGATGGTCCTGAGCCGATGGGGATCTGAATGGGGAGCGGGGTGGCGGCGAGTCGTTCGCGGATCTGGCGGAGGACGCGGTCATGTCCGGCGCCGATGCGATCGAGTTTGTTAATGAAGCAGATTCGCGGAACGGCATATTTGTCGGCCTGCCTCCAGACAGTTTCACTTTGAGCTTCTACGCCTTCCACTGCGCTGAAGATGACGACGGCCCCATCGAGCACTCGCAGGCTGCGTTCCACTTCAGCGGTGAAGTCGACGTGCCCGGGGGTGTCGATGATATTGATTGTGAAACCCTTCCACGCACAGGTGACGGCAGCGGAATAGATTGTGATACCGCGTTGCGCTTCTTCGGGGTCGAAGTCGGTCTGGGTGGTTCCTTCGTCGACATTTCCCATGCGGTGCGAGGCACCGGTGTAGTAGAGTATCCGTTCGGTTGTGGTGGTTTTCCCGGCGTCGATATGGGCAATGATGCCGATGTTACGAATGGAATTGATGTTTCGCTTCATCAGACGCTGCCGAAAAAAAAACGCCAAACAAACCGGGGTGGTCTGTTCGGCGCTGGATAGGCTGAAGGACACTACCAGGCGAAGTGGGAGAATGCTTTGTTGGCGTCTGCCATGCGGTGAACGTTCTCGCGTTTGTTCATTGCGGCACCTTCGCGGCGGAAGGCGGCCACAAATTCTTCGGCGAGCGAACGGTCGACGGGGCGCCCCTTACGTCCGCGGACGGCTTCGAGGATCCAGCGGATGGAGAGTGCCTGCTGTCTGCGAGGGTTGACCGGCGTGGGAACCTGGTAGGTAGCACCACCGACGCGTTTGGAGCGAACTTCGATGGAGGGCTTCACGTTGTCAACAGCCGCGAGGAAGACCGTGAGTGGATCTTCGTTGGGGAGTTGCTTTTTGACGATGTCCATGGCCCTGTAGAAGGCGCTCATGGCGACGCTCTTCTTGCCATCGTACATGAGGCAATTGATGAATTTGGAGACCAGCAGGTGATTGAAGCGAGTGTCGGGCTTGAGCTGTTCCTGGCTGGCAGTGAATTTCTTAACCATTGCGGAGCACTCTTTCGGGACGCGCGATTTGACAAATGTGAGGCGTGTGACAGTTGATGTGGTACGTCGAGAAAAACAGAAGCCGCCGGGACGGAATTATTTCTTCTTCTTGGCGGCAGCAGCGGCAGCGGCGCCACCTTTGGGTCGTTTGGCACCGTAGCAGCTGCGAGCCTGCTTACGATCGGAAACCCCGAGGGTATCGAGCACGCCACGGATCACTTTGTAGCGTACACCGGGGAGGTCGCGAACACGACCGCCGCGAACGAGAACGATGAGTGTTCCTGGAGGTTATGACCTTCGCCGGGAATATAGGCGGTGATTTCCTTGCCGTTGGAAAGACGCACACGAGCGACTTTTCGGAGGGCCGAGTTCGGCTTTTTGGGGGTCACCGTTTTGACCTGCAGACAAACGCCGCGTTTCTGAGGACAGCCCTCGAGAACCGGGGATTTGGATTTGGAGGACTGTTGCCTGCGGGGGTTGCGGATGAGCTGATTGATGGTGGGCATAGTTCGCCAAGCAGCCGAAAATGGGACGAGGGAAGCGTCAGATGGGGCTGGCGCAGGGGAAACGGGGGAGTCTAATGAATTGAGCGGTGATCGTCAACTGTGGAAGCCGACGTTCAGACGATTGTTGCAGAATCCGTGGATGTGAGAGATTCTGGTTTGAAGTCGTCAAAGGGTTGAGTTGGGTTGGGAATCAGGGGCGATCGAGTTCATCGGGGCTGAGGTCCGCGAGGAATGGTGCGGCGGGACGTTCGGGATCAGCGCGGCGGGCCTGGACTTCGGCGGCCCCCATCATGTCTTTTCGAGCGGCGGCCATCCGTGCTTTCTGTTCATCCTGTTCGCGCTGGGCCGATTCATGAATGCGTACCTGGGCATCCTGATGGAGATGGAAGCCGGTGCCGGCGGGGATGAGGTGTCCGAGGATGACGTTTTCCTTGAGACCGACGAGGCTGTCGACGCGTCCTCCGAGGGCGGCTTCGGTGAGAACTTTGGTGGTTTCCTGGAAGCTGGCAGCGGAGATGAAGCTTTCGCTGGAGACGGCGGCTTTGGTGATTCCGAGCAGTTGCGGGCTGGATTTGGCTTTTCGGAGGGCTGCGTATTTGATGGGACGAGTGAGTTCTTTGTTGACTTCTTCAATGTCAGCGAGCGGGTACTTTTGACCTTCCTCGAAGTCTGAGCCACCGGGATCGGTGATGCGTCCCATGTTTTCGAGCGAGTCGTTGATGCGTTTGAGTTCGAAGCGATCCACGAGGACACCTGGGAGGAGGTCGGTATCACCGACGCTGTCGACGCGCACTTTGCGGAGCATCTGGGAGACGACGATTTCGATGTGTTTGTCATCGATTTCGACTCTTTGGGCGCGGTAGACATTCTGGATTTCGTGGAGCAGGTATTGCTGTACTTCTTCGGGCCCGCTGACTTTAAGGATATCCTGGGGGACGAGTGGCCCGCGGACGAGTGCATCACCGGCGCGTACCTGGTCACCGGAGTGGACCTGGAGGTCCTTACCGTGGGGGATGACATGTTCGACTTCGGACCCATCGGCGGCTTTGACGAGCACGATGCGTTTTCCGCGTTTCTTTTCTGCGGGGAGTTCGACTTCGCCGTCGATTTCCGCGACGACTGCGGGGTCACGGGGCTTCCGAGCTTCGAAGAGTTCGGTGACTCGGGGCAGACCTCCGGTGATGTCCTGCGTCCCTGTGGATTCGCGGGGTGTTTTGGCGACGACGGAGCCAGCGGTGACACCACCTCCGTCTTCGCATTCGATGGACGCTCCTTCCGGGAGGTAGTAGAAGTCCAGAATCCGCCCGGTACCATCTTCCACAACGACCTGGGGATGGAGCCCGGACTTATGTTCGATGACGGTGCGGCGGAGGGTGCCGGAGCCTTCTTTTTCGACGCGGATCGACTGTCCTTCGACGCAGTCTTCGAGTCGCACGCGGCCACCGACCTGGGCGATAATGGGAATTGCGTGGGGGTCCCATTTGCAGAGCACATCACCGGCTTTGACAGCCTGATTTTCGGCGACTTCGAGCACGGCACCGTTGGGAACTCTTTGCGTTTCGACTTCGCGTCCGCGATCATCGACGATTGCGATTTCGCCGTTTCGTCCGAGCACGACCTGGCGACCTTCGGAGTTGATGACGCTGCGGATGCGGGTGAAGCGGACTTGCCCGGCGCGTTTGGCGATGAGCTCACTTTCCTCGACTGCGGTGGTCCCGACACCACCCATATGGAAGGTTCGCATGGTGAGCTGCGTGCCGGGTTCACCGATGCTTTGGGCGGCGATGATGCCGACGGCGAGTCCGAGTTCGACGAGATCACCGGTGGAGAGGTCCATACCATAGCAGAGCTGGCAGAGGCCGAGCGGAGCTTCGCAGGTCATGGGGCTGCGTACCTGGATGCGTTCGAGCCCCATTTCTTCGATTTTTCGGGCCTTTTCGACGGTGATGAGGTCACCTTCGAGGACGATATTTTCGTCGGTGATGAGGTTGGTAATTTTGGTTCTGCTCACGCGACCGCGGATGGCGTCAGCGAGGCTGACTTCAACTTTTTCGCCGCGGTAGACGACGCCGCGAGTGATGCCTTTGGTCGTCCCGCAGTCTCTGCAGGTGATGACCATATTCTGGCAGATATCAGCGAGTTTGCGGGTGAGGTATCCGCTGTCTGCCGTTTTCAGAGCGGTATCAGCGAGTCCTTTTCGGGCACCGTGAGTGGAGCTGAAGTATTCGAGGACGGAGAGGCCTTCGCGGAAGTTGGATTTGATGGGGGTTTCGATGATTTCACCGGAGGGTTTGGCCATGAGGCCGCGCATACCGGCGAGTTGCTGAATCTGTCCGACGCCGCCTCGGGCACCGGACTGGGCCATGAGGTAGATGGGATTGACGTAGGCTCCACCGTCACGAACGTCTTCCCGGAGCCGTTCCATCATGGATTTGGTGATGGATTCGCGCGCGTGGGTCCATGTTTCGAGCACTTTGTTGTAGCGTTCCATATTGGTGATCACGCCACGCTCGAAGAGTCGCATGAGTTTCATGACGGCTTTTTCGGACTCGGAGATTTCCTTATCTTTATTTGGGGCGGTGCAGAGGTCGCTGACGCCGAAGGACAGACCGCTTTCTGTGGACGTGCGGAACCCGAGACTCTTCATGCGATCGAGGAGTTCGATGGTTTCGCGGCGTCCGAGTTCGAGATAGCAGTCGGAGATGACGCGGGCGAGGTCTTTGCTGCCGAGGGTTTGGTTGTAGAAGGCGAGTTTTCGGGGGAGGACGTCATTGAAGAAGACGCGGCCCGGGGAGGTTTCGATGAGGCCACCGGAGCGGAATTTTTCACCACCTTCTCCTTTGACGGTTTTGCCGCGTGGCAGGCGAACGCGAATGGTCGCATGCCGGCTCACTTTACCCTGCTGGAAGGCCATGAAGACTTCTTCTATGGAGGCGAAGACCATGCCATGTCCGGGGCGGTCGGGTTTTTTGAGCGTCTGATAGTAGCAGCCCATGACGATGTCCTGGGAGGCGCTGATGATGGGGGCGCCGTTTGCGGGGCTGAAGATGTTGTGTGTGGACATCATCAGAGTTGTGGCTTCGACCTGTGCTTCCATGGACAGTGGCAGGTGAACAGCCATCTGGTCGCCGTCGAAGTCGGCGTTGAAGCCTTTGCAGACGAGTGGATGCAGGCGAATGGCATTGCCTTCGACGAGTACTGGTTCGAAAGCCTGGATACCGATGCGGTGAAGAGTTGGGGCGCGGTTGAGGAGCACGGGGTGGTTGCGAATGACTTCGTCGAGAATGTCCCACACATCTTCATCTCGTCGTTCGAGCATACGTTTGGCGCTCTTGATGGTATCGGCGTGTCCGAGTTCCTTCAGTCGACGGATGACGAACGGCTGGAAGAGTTCGAGGGCAATTTTCTTAGGGAGTCCGCACTGATGGAGGCGGAGATCGGGGCCGACGACAATGACGCTGCGGGCGGAGTAGTCGACGCGTTTTCCGAGGAGGTTTTCGCGGAATCGCCCTTGTTTTCCCTTGATCATGTCGGTGAGGGACTTCAGCGGGCGGTTGCTGGAACCGAGCACGGGACGTTTGCAGCGGTTGTTATCGAAGAGCGCATCCACGGACTGCTGGAGCATGCGCTTTTCGTTCCGCACGATAACTTCCGGTGCGTTGAGATCAACGAGCTTTTTGAGCCGGTTGTTACGATTGATGATGCGACGATAGAGGTCATTGAGGTCGCTGGTGGCGAAGTTGCCTGAATCGAGCAGCACAAGTGGACGGAGGTCCGGGGGGATGACGGGGATAACGTCGAGCACCATCCATTCGGGGCTGTTGCGACTGTCGCGAAGAGCTTCGACGATTTTGAGTCGTTTGATGAGGTCCTTGCTTTTCTGTTGGGTCGGTTTGGCAGCGAGTTCAGCGCGGAGTTCGACAGAGAGTTCGCGGAGGTGCATGCGTGCGAGGAGTTTTTTGATCGCTTCGGCTCCCATGCCGATTTCGAAGTTGCCTTCTCCGTAGTCAATACGGGCTTGTCGCGCTTCTTCCTCAGTGAGCATCTGGCAGGGTTTGAGACCGGTATCACCTGGATCGATAACCACGTAGTCCTGGAAGTAGATAACTTTTTCGAGGGAGGTGGTCTTCATGTTGAGCAGTGCGCCGAGGCGACTGGGCATGGACTTGAAGAACCAGATGTGGACCACGGGCGCAGCGAGTTCGATGTGTCCCATGCGTTTACGGCGGACGCGACTGTGGGTCACCTTAACGCCGCAGCGGTCGCAGATCATGCCTTTGTATTTCATACCGCGGTACTTCCCGCAGGCACATTCCCAGTCCTTCTCGGGGCCGAAGATGCGTTCGCAGAAGAGCCCATCGCGTTCGGGGCGGTAGGTGCGGTAGTTAATCGTTTCCGGCTTTTTCACTTCGCCGAAGGACCAGCTTTTGATGTCCTGTGGGCTGGCGAGGCTGATTTTGACAGCGGCGTAATCGTTTACGCGATCGAAGGTTGTTTCGCTGACGCTCACGTTGATCTCCTGGGGACAGGCAGTGATTCCGGAGTGGGGCTGTAAGAGCAGGGAGGGCAAGCAGTTGACCTGAGGCAGGGCGGGTCAGGTGACAGCTTTTTCGAGTTGCAGATTGAGACAGAGTCCGCGGATTTCGTTATTGAGCACGTCGAAGCTGGCTGGGGTGCCGGCTTCGAGTGTATTTTCGCCCTTAACCATACTTTCGTAGATTTTGGTGCGGCCTTCGACATCGTCGCTTTTCACGGTGAGCAGTTCCTGGAGGATGTAGGCGGCGCCGTAGGCTTCAAGAGCCCAGACTTCCATTTCTCCGAAACGCTGTCCGCCGAAGCGTGCCTTGCCACCGAGCGGTTGCTGGGTGATGAGTGAGTAGGGGCCGGTGGCACGGGCGTGGACTTTGTCATCGACGAGGTGGTGCAGTTTGAGCATGTAGATGTAACCGACGGTGGTCTTCTGTTCGAAGCGTTCGCCGGTCCGTCCATCGTGCAGAAACGTCTTGCCTTCTTCGGGGAGTCCGGCTTCGCGGAGGGCGACGCGAACATCTTCCTCAGCTGCGCCATCGAAGACGGGACAGACGGCGCGGTAGCCAAGCGTTCCGGCTGCCCAGCCGAGGTGGGTTTCGAGAATCTGTCCGACGTTCATGCGGCTGGGAACACCGAGTGGATTGAGAATGATATCGACGGGGGTGCCATCAGCAAGAAACGGCATGTCTTCGATGGGGAGTACTTTGGAGATGACCCCTTTGTTGCCGTGTCTGCCGGCCATTTTATCGCCAACGGAGATTTGCCGTTTGGAGGCGACGTAGACTTTGACCATCTGGAGCACACCGCTGGGGAGTTCGTCTCCGCGTTTCATGCTGTTGGCTCGATGATCCTCGCGATCGATGACATCTTCCACTGCGGTCCAGTTGTCGCGGATGACACGCCGGGCGGCGGTGCGTTTCTGCGGGCTGCGAATGTCCATTTCCTCGAAGTGAATGTTAAACCGACGAGCATATTCGGCGACAGCGTGGGGGTCATCGAGTTTTGCGAGAGCGCGGCCGTCGTCATCGACGACGGGTTGTTCGAGCACCGCTTCAAATTCGGTCAGGAATCTGCAGAAGGCCTCCGCGACGGCGACGTCGGCCTCGCGTTCGACGCGTTTGAGTTCTTCTTCAAACTTCTTGCGTTCGATCTCTGAAAGGCTCATTCGGCGGCAGAACTTTTCGGTGTGGATCACGATTCCGCTCACACCGCTGGGAACTTCCAGACTTTCATTTTTCACATCTTCACCGGCACGACCGAAGATGGCGTGCAGGAGTTTTTCTTCGGGGGTGAGTTCGGATTTGGCTTTCGGAGAAATCTTGCCAACAAGGATATCTCCCGGATTCACTCGCGTGCCCACCTTCACGATGCCGGAATCATCGAGGTGCCGGAGAGCTTTTTCGCTGACGTTGGGGATGTCGCGGGTGAATTCTTCTCGGCCGAGTTTTGTTTCGCGGATTTCGACGTCGTATTCATCGAGGTGAATCGATGTGTAGACATCTTCCTTGACCAGTCTTTCGGAGAGTATGATCGCGTCCTCGAAGTTAAAACCTTCGAACGACATAAAGGCAACGAGCACGTTTCGGCCGAGTGCGAGCGACCCATTGCGGGTAGCGGCGCTGTCGCAGAGGACCTGGCCGGGTTTGACTTTGTCGCCGACGCGGACAATTGGTTTTTGGTTGAGGCAGGTGCGTTCGTTGAGTTTGACGAATTTCCGGAGTTGCTGCCGTCGGCCATCAATCTCGATCACGTTAGCGTCAACGTAGGTGACCTTTCCGGCCTTGTCAGCACGGAGAACCATTCCGGAATTCTGAGCGACGAAGGGTTCCATCCCGGTACCGACCACGGGGCGTTCAGCGATGAGCAGGGGCACGGCCTGCCGCTGCATGTTGGAGCCCATGAGGGCTCGGTTGGCATCGTCATGTTCGAGGAACGGGATGAGCCCTGCTGAGACGCCGACCATCTGACAGGGCGCGACGTCGATGAACTGCACTTCGCTCCGATCGATCCACACGACGTCGCTCTTGTTTCTGGCGAGCACTCGTTCTTCGGCGATCTGACCATCTTCAACGCGAGTATCTGCGGGGCAGACGAAGGCGGTTGCTTCTTCGTCTGCGCGAAGCCAGACGACTTCGTCGGTGACGCGGGAGTCGCGTACAACGCGGTAGGGTGAGATGAGGAAACCATAGTCATCGACGCGGGAGTAGATGCTAAGGCTGGAGATGAGACCGATGTTGGTCCCTTCAGGCGTTTCCACTGGACAGATACGGCCGTAGTGGGAAATGTGCACATCGCGCACCTCGAAACCTGCCCGTTTGCGGTTCAGTCCCCCGGGACCGAGGGCACTGAGGCGTCTTTCGTGGGTGAGCATGGAGAGGGGGTTGGTCTGGTCGACAACCTGCGACAGTTCGCTGCGGCCGTAGAAGTAGTCGATGGCCGCGCTGACGCTTTTCGGGTTGATGAGCGACCGAGGGGTCATATTCTCGGTTTCTTTAACCGTCATGCGTTCCTGGACGGTGCGGCGGAGTTTGAGGAAGCCTTTGCGGATTTCGTCTGCGGCAAGTTCATCGATTGTCCGCAGGCGGCGATTCCCGAGATTGTCGATGTCGTCAATCTGGGCGGTCTCATCACCCGCACGCAATCGCACGATGTACTTCATGGCGTTAACGTAGTCGACAGGATTCAGGGTCATCTCGTCATCGGACACATCCTGCTGGAATTTTCGATTGATACGAAAGCGACCGACGCGTCCGAGTCGGTAGCGATTCACGTCGAAGAATTTTTCACGGAAGAGATCTGTGGCCTTATCGAGGTTAGGCGGATTGCCTGGTCGGAGACGCTGATAGATCCTGAGGAGTGCCTCTTCGTGTGTGGACGTACCGTCTTCGGCGAGCGTCCTCATGATGAGGGCATCACGGAGGTCGGTGGAGAGCACGACTTCAATCGACTTGAGGCCGCTGCTGATAATTTCTTCGGCGATCGTGTCCGTGATTTCGCTGCCGGCATCGACGACGATCTCGCCAGCACGCTCGTGTTTCGGGGGGTAGACCACATCATCGACGGACCAGTGTCCTTCGAGTTCCTCGACGGTGGTTTTGGAGGACAGTTTGATGCTGGTGGTGGTGTAGAAGAGGCGAATGATCTGGGCGTCGGACGAGTGTTCGCGGGACATGGCGCGAAGGAGCGTGAGCGCGGAGAACTTACCACTCTGGTCGATCCGCACTCCGATTGCATCCCGTTTGCTGACGAGCAACTCGATCCAGCTGCCCCGTTCGGGAATGATACGGCAGGAATGAGTTTTGCGATCGCTGCTGGCCGTTTCTTCGGCCATCACGAAGTCAACGCCTGGGGAGCGATGGAGCTGACTGACAACGACGCGCTCAGCCCCATTGATGATGAACTCACCACCACCGATCATCACTGGGATATCGCCGAGGTACACTTCCTCTTCGACGGGTTGTTCTTTCACGAGCCGCATCCAGATGCGGAAGGGCATCCCGTACGTGAGTCGCAGCTGGCGACATTCTTCCGGGGTGTAGCGGGGTTTCAGCAGTTCGTAGCGAACGTATTCGAGACGAAACTGACTATCGAAGCTGGAGATTGGAAAGACTTCCCGCAGAATGGATTCCAGACCGACGTCGAGACGGTCGCGGGAGGGGCGATCGAGCTGCAGAAAGCGGGCGTAGGAGGCGGTTTGAATCTGTGTCAGGCCTGAAATCTCGAAGTCGGACTGGATTTTCCCGAAGCTTCGGACGGTATCCTGGTCGATGGTACGAACGGACGGGACGGGCATGCCAATATCCTGCCTGCGAAAATCGAAATCAGCAGTGCGAACTGCACCGCACTGAGGAGGGACAACGTGGAAGTGCGCGCGGCGACAGGCACGTGCCGAACGAATCGACAGTGCCGGTCATGCGGAACTTAACAACAGAGAGAACCCGCCAATCGCTCTGCACAGTCTGCTGAGCCTTTTTGTGGTAAGCGAACGGGATCAACGGGGGGGGTAAGCGGGGTCCGGGGCGAGATCCCCCCGGACACAGCGAACGAAGGGTCTGCAGCGCGAGGATTCGCGTTACTTGATGTCGCAGGTACCGCCGGCGTCGACAACTTCCTTCTTGAGCTTTTCGGCATCTTCTTTGGAAATGCCTTCCTTGAGAGGCTTGGGGGCACCTTCCACAAGGTCTTTGGCTTCTTTGAGGCCGAGTCCGGTTGCGGCGCGGACGACTTTGATCACTGCGATTTTCTTCGAGTCTTCGAACCCGGTGAGAACCACAGTGAATTCGGTCTGTTCTTCCTTGACTTCGGCGGCAGCGGCCGGAGCGGCAGCCATCACCACGGCGCCACCACCGGCAGGCTCGATTCCGTGGACTTCCTTCAGGTAGTCCACGACCCTTTTGGCCTCGAGCAGCGTAAGGCCGACGATTCGGTCACCCAATTCCTTAGTAGTTGCATCGAATGTTGCTGCTTCCGCAGACATGACAGGAACCTTTCGTTGACGGTAACAAGGCTAGTTAAACAGCCGGAAAATCCACCAGACAGCGGTCGCTGTCTCACCTAAGTCGCTGGCTCTTTTTCGGACAAAGTCTTCAGCTGACCAGCGAGTTGACCGCCGGGTCCCTGGAGACAACCAGCCAACTGACGCCCCGGTGCGAGCATCAGCCCGGCAAGTTCAGCGATCGTTTCGCGGCGACCGGCGCTCTTGCTGAGAGTTTCCACGGCGGCGGCGTTGAGCG
>JBJTOM010000330.1:0-2634 GCA_046074585.1 Planctomycetota bacterium
CCGCATTGGAGCTCGGTTCGTCGCCGAAGTGGATCGCAAACGGCTGCCGCTGCGAGGCAGATGGTTCTGCGGTGGCTTGAGTCCTGGGGGCTGCGTGTTTGGGGGGAGCCAGTGTGGCGGTGTCGGGAGTCATCGTGGTCGCTTTGATGGGGGCGGGCGGAAACACGGGGGATAAGAATCGGGCTGTGCCGAAGAATGCTCTCATTCACATTCTGGCAGGCGAACCCATCATCGGGCAACTGACAATTTCCGGAGTCCGGCTGGAGACGTCAAATTCTCAGGGGGCTGGAGGAACAGTCGGGCGGATCGTGCTGCGGTGCACACAATCCGCCCGACTCTCTATTCCTCTTCCAGTTCCACGTTCCAGTAGGCTTCGCTGACGAAACGAGACCAGCTCTCGATGCGGACGCCATGCGGAGCGTAGAGTGGGTTCCACATGGGACGCACCGGCTTTTGTCGCAACGGCATCCCTGCCTGCTCCGGAGTGCGGTTGGCTTTGCGGGTGTTGCATTCAATGCAGGCCAGCACGCAGTTGGTCCAGGTGGATGTCCCGCCACGGGAACGCGGAACGATGTGGTCGATCGTGAGTTCTTCGCTGCCGGGGCGACACCCGCAGTACTGGCAGGTGAAACCGTCCCGCTTGAACACGTTGCGGCGACTGAATGCTACAATTCGCGTCGGCAGGCGATCGTAACGCACCAGCGTGATCACCTCGGGAACCTTCAGATTGAGCCACTGTGTGCGGATCACCGGATCGCCCTCGGCGGGCTGCAGGTGGGTCCAGTCTTCCCATGTGTAAAGCTGGAAGGAGGCCGGATCCACGATGCGGGCAGACTGGTTCCAGACCTTGGTGAGCGACCGGGCGACGGTGCAGACCGCGACCGGCTGCCAGTTACGGTTGAGCACCAGCGTGGGGCGTTCCAGAACAGATAACGTCATTGCAGTCTCCTGGAGCTGCGGAACAGGCTCTGTTGCTGCCGGCTGCCAGGAATGGAGATTCCCGCCAGGCGGTCAGCAAAGCATATGCCGGATTGTGGGGTGGATGCCAACTAATCGGGCCGATTTTCATCAATAAATCATGTGGAGGAAGAAAATTACGGTTGGTGGAAGTTACTTATGCCTTGTTACGCGCGACCACAGCTGAATGGGAGCATTTGCTGCCGCCACCCGTCCCGCCCGCCGCTCCCTCGACACCAGAATCTGTTGCGTGGTTCACCTCTTTCCCCCCACACGTTCACGACCTCGTCATTTCTGCGGGACGACTGTCGGAATCCAATCCTCGGAATGTTGCAAAGTCCGCGACTGCAGCAGAGGATGCAGCCACACGCCCGTCTCTGACCCCTGAACCCCGTCCCGAGATTCATCGGAGCGATCCCATTTTCAGCGCGATTCCCGCAAGTTTTCCCGCTCTCCAATCGCCTGCCGCACTCGGCGAACGCGAACTCATCAACCGACCGGAATTTCGGGGCCCGGTGCACTACGGACGTCTCGCACTCTCCAGTCGCTATCTCCTGTCTCCGCTGGCTGGCTTCACCACACTGCCGTTCCGCCGCATCGTCCGCCGACTGGGTGGCGTGGGCCTTGCCACCACCGATCTGGTCAACGCCCGCGCTCTGCTCAGCCGCAGCGATCGGACGCTGCAGATGGTCGAAACACATTCGGAGGACCGACCATTTGCCGTGCAGATCTTCGGCAGCGAACCCCTGGTGATGGCTGATGCCGCCAGATTCCTCGTCGAACTGGGCGTGGACACGATCGATATTAACATGGGGTGTCCCGTGCATCGTATTGCCGGTCACGGTGCCGGTGCCGGGATGATGTGCAATACCGACAGCACCCTCAAGCTGGCTCAAACCGTTGTCGAAGCAGTGCCCGTTCCGGTCACGGTCAAAATGCGGCTGGGCTGGGATGCCAATCATCTGACAGCCCCCTTTTTCGCTCGCGAGTTTGAACAGCTGGGCGTAGCCGCCGTCGCCATCCACGGACGCACACGCGAACAGGGGTTCTCCGGAACCGTCTCTTTGCCAGGCATCCGTGCTGTCGTCGAAGCCGTGGAACGGATTCCGGTGGTTGGCAACGGGGACGTACGCTCGGTCGCCGATGCGGCCCGGATGCTGCAGGAGACTGGCTGCCATGCTGTATCCATCGGTCGCGCTGCTTTGGCGAATCCCTGGATCTTTCGACAGCTGAACGAATGGGAGCAGACTGGTTCGTTTCAACCTGCCGGCACGTTCGACGAACGGCTGCAACTGATGCTCATGCAATTCTCCTTCCTCGAAGAACGCTTTCCACCTGATCGCGCAGTGGTTCTGTTTCGCAAAATGGCACACTGGTATCTCAAAGGCATGCGCGTCCGCCGAAAGCTTCGTGGAGATTTCCAGTACGCTGCCACGGCGGCAGAATTGCGCGAATTCATCGAAAGAATTCGCATCGAGGGGCCCGTGGACGGAAATCGCACCGGCGTTCTGACAGAGACAGAGATTCCCGTGCCAAAGGGCCCTGTGGAACAGTGGTGAAGCTCGCCGAAATGCTCCTGCTTCGTCCCCCAAACCCACTGCGTTTGACCAATACGTTTCAGGGACTTGCAGTGAGGAATGTGTCAAACCACCAGCGGTCGGGCGGAAGCCCCCGGCT
>JBJTOM010000331.1:0-17669 GCA_046074585.1 Planctomycetota bacterium
GGCTGGACATAGATTGACGGCGGATCGGAGTGAACGGGCGAGCGGAGACTGTCAGGAATGGTAACACTGCAGGGCCATCAGGGCAGCAAATGTTTCTGCGAAATCGCTCCTGGACGCAGATTTTCCCACAGCCTGCTGCCCAATTTAAGGGAGTTTCCGCCGAAAAAAATCGAGCAAGGCTCACTCCCTATCCCCCCTCTCCCTGCGAGGTGAGAGTGGGGATGGGGATTCAGGCAGGGCGCGGATGCAGTATTCCATCAGTCCCAGTTCCTGGAGTGTTTCGCGAATGCGAAGTTGATCACAGGTTCCGATGAGCTCAGCTGTTTCGGTGACGATCGCCCTTGCGTAGGCATCGCGGGCCCGTTTGCGGATGGTGCGGACATTGTCCTCGGTGGTGCTGAAAAGCTCGGCGAGCTCTGCGGACCGGGGTTGCTTTCGCCCGGCCTGCTCCGCCTCCATCTGTATCCTGAGCACCTGATGACCACGAGCATCCGTCTCTTCAAGGCTGGCAAGTGCCCTCTGAAGCAGTCCTGTGCGAAAATGCGCATCGAATTCTTCACTCGCCGACTGATGGCGGTGATCCTCAATGCTGATGTCCGCAGCCAGCTGTTCAGCCGCCGCTTTGCCTCCCCGCAGATGATCCCTCAGGTAGCTGCGAACGGCATTTCTGAGGACTTCCTTGAAGTAGAGGCGGAAGGAGTAAGAGCGGTTATAGTTACTGAGTCGGCCTTCAAGCCACGTGAGTACGATCTGGTCCCAGACGTCGGTGGCGGCCTGCAGATCTCCCCGGAGCATGCTCCGCACATAGGACAATCCTGCAACCTGATACCGCTTAATCTGTCGCTCACGTTCCATTCTTTGGGCGAGCCTTTTAGCGCGCTGGGCTTCAGCCTCCGGCGAATCCGTCTGCTCAGGCTCCCTCTCCGGTCTGCTGATGGCTCTGACGAGCCGGGTTCGTTCTGTGGGAATGTCGCTGAGATTGCGAAAGTTGAAGACTTCCGGACTGTCTGCGACGTGCTTTGGACCATTCATGGAGTGAGCTTCCTTCATATTTTTCGGACACAGACCTCTGGTGCTGCTGTCCAGGCAGGCAGCAGCCGTGACAGAATTTTCCGAAAGTTTTCTGACGGCTTGCCCGGAAAAGTCTGCGAGAGACCTTCAGGGGCCGGGGTTTGCAAGCTTAACCGCAGGAAAATCTCCGAGTTCAGCCGTGAGCCGCCGTTCGAGGTCAGGCCAGGCGTGCAGGAGTGGTCGGGCATCCTGCACGAGTCGATCCGGTTCGGTCCAGACAGCGCAGATCTGATCGTCTGGAGGGCCGTTTCTGTCAGAGGCCCCGGGTGTGGCAGTGAGTTCTCGGCCGACGAGTGCCCCGACGGCATTGATACCGTTGCCCGGTTCCAGCTCATGCAGGGGAATCGCAGGTTCCATCGCTGCGACTTCAACGGCCCGGCAGAATGCCTGTCGCGCATTCTCGTGATTTCCTGCAACACAGGAAAAGACGGTCAGACGCAGCAACTGGATGCAGGCTGTGATTCGGGCTTCCTGGCGACCGGGATCGCGTTGGTGAACGGAAAGGTAGATTTCAGCGGCGGACTGCAGGTGCTGAACACAGACTGGCAGGGCGGATACGTCGTGGTGCTGAAAGAGCAGTGCAAGCGTTTCGGCCTGGTTTCCATGCCCCCTGCCAAGCTCCTGCTGATACCTGAGCACCAGTGGATATCGTTCGACCAGTCGTTCGGACATCTGCAGGCCCTGCTCACCAAGGTGCAGGGCGTCCTGCATGCGGCCGACCGAACGGAGCGGCATGACGCCGTTGAACGAGATTCTGCTGTACTGCTGGATCGCCGCTTCTCCGACCTGTTGATCGTCAGCCAGCGTCTGCAGTGCGTTCATCGCTTCAGTTTGCGTGGCGATTGCTGCAAGCGCTTTGCCGTTTTTGTATTGGTACAGAGCGAGGGAGCCCTGAGCGCGGCAGAGTTCGACCGCCGACGATGGTCCAGGGCATTTCAGGAGCAGTTCCTTTCGCAGCTGGATTTCCTTCTTCGCAGAAGCTTCTGCGGCAAGCACCGCGGACTGTCCGATTTGCCGGTCCCGAACAAATGTCTGCGTGTAACGCAGATAGTGCCGTCTACTGCGACGTCGCTCAAGGTCGGCCTGCCAGGTGAGCGATTCTGCAGACTTTGCAGGAGCAGCGGAGAGGCGTTTTTCCAGCAGCTGCAGGCAAAGATCGGCGGCTGCCCCGTCCTGCGAATCGAGCTCGATATCCGCAAGCAGACCAGCGACGACAAAGTATTCCTGCAGCAGCGATGAACTGAAGTCCGAGAAGTCCGGAATGCACTCATCGCCTGCCTTGAGCAGCAAACGTCCCACGCTGCGAGCCTGATTCAGTTCTCCTGTTTGCTGCAGAATCTGCACCAGTCGCGACAAACGTCCCTGCAGCAGCTCGCGCTTCTGCGAAAGATGAGTGTCCGACTGAAGAATTCTGCTGCAGTCGTCAGCCAGCCGGCTCAATAAGAGCGACCGCAGCTGACGCGCATCAGGCATGTCCGCAATCCCCTCCGCAACCGTCAGCGCGGCCAGTTTCGTCACCATTTCAAGAATACTTCGAACCAGATCCTGCATCTGCCCCAGAACCAGCTTCTTCTCCCCCGCTTCGATGTTCAGCTGATTCACTATCTGGAGGGACTGCCGCAGTCGCTCCTCTGTTTCCCCCTCCCTCTCCAAAAGCACCGAGTAGTGATAAATGATCATTGCAGAACACCAGCCAGCGCAAACCGTCAGCAGCGATCGCACCGGGTGCTGATGCATGGGACGAATCAGGCGAGCATTCCAGAGTTCCGTCAACAGGCCGCCACCAGGCTGTTCCCCGTTGAGCCAGCGTTCCAGGTCCCGAGCCAGTTCCGACACGCTTCCATAACGCTGCGATGGTTCCGCCTGCAGACATCGCAGACAGATTCTCTGCAGATTTCGACTGCGGACCCGACCGCGAAGAGCAGGTTTCGGGATCGCTGTCGGAGTTCGCCCCTGACGCACCAGCTCCAGTTCCTCCACCAATCGCAGGCGTTCCTCCGGATCCCCGCTGAAACGCTGGCGAGGCCGCAGGCCGCAGATCAGCTCGTACAGCATCAGACCAACTGCATACTGGTCCGAAGCCGGCACCACTCGCTGGCTGCTGAACATCAGCTCCGGAGACATGTAACACAGCGTCCCCATCAGCTCTCCATCCAAAGTCATCCGTGACGTTTCCGGAGAAACCAGCCCGGTCTCACCCACAACACTCCCCTCACACGCGGCGATATCCTGGGAATACACGCTGCACAGACCAAAGTCCCCCAGCTTCGCATTCCCGTACTGATCCAGAAGGATGTTCGCAGGCTTGATATCTCGATGCACCACCCCCATCTCATGCAGAGACTGCAATCCACTGCAGATCTGCAGCACTTTGCGCACCCCCTCCGTCAGGTGCTCACATGATGAGGAAGTTCGCGGATGAGCCTGCAGCCAGTCCCGCAGTGTGCCCCCCGACAGATACTCCGTCACCAAAAACGCAAATCGAGCTGCACCGGATCCGGAAAGCACCTCCGAATCCAGCACCTGCACTACGTTCGGATGACGGTTTCGGGCCGCTGCGGACACCTCCTGAGCAAAACGCCGAATCAGGTCCTGCCCCCCTTCACGGCTCAACCACACCACCTTGATTGCAACCTGAGCGTTCAAACGGACCGCATGGGCGCGGTAGACACTGCCAAAGCTGCCGTCACCCAGATGCGCCTGTATCAGGTACCCGGGAATCTCCGGCCAGTTCTGCGGATGCGACGAATCAACCCCAGCGGCCCAGGGCCCGTGGCCAACTGCCGGCAATGGCATCGGCACCGCGGAAACCGATGAGTCTGAAACACTCTGCGCCGAGTCCCGAAACGGAATCCTTGATTCCGGTCCCGGCTGGAGCGGAGTACTGAAGGGATCTGCCAACATGGAATCGCACCTGGACCCGGATCTAAAGGCTCTAGTGTTCTTCGCGAGATCACGCAGTCTGACAAGTTGTCGGGCCGCTGTCATGCTGAGTAGGTGATCGTTTGTGCATCTCTGCGATCAACTCCGGGAATCCTCGGCACTCCACGCTGTCCGCGCAGATCCTCCGAGTCCCGCCAACGCGACAAGGCGTCGCTACGGTCCAGGTGGAGTCCGAAACAAGAATACGAGCGTTCTTCGCGCCGTTTCGTCATTCCGTGGCAGGGCGATGTAAACGACAGAACCGGTCGCAGACGGGCACGTGATTACTTCTGATAGATGGGCAGGAAGTGGTATTTCACAGAAAGACTTAAAACGGCCATGGCAGTGCTGTACACGGCTCCGTGATTTCGTTCTTCACCGTTTTCTGCCGTCCATGAGCCATCGGTCGCCTGCCTCGGCAGCAGCATTTCGCGGACGAGTTTTTCGGCGGTCTCGGCGTGTTCACCCCCGCGCTGGTACATGCCCTGTGCGTAGTAATAGGTGCCGTAACTGCAGAATCGTTCCTTCCACTGCGGCGGATGGACCAGCAGCCAGTCCGCCGCACCGCTGGTCAGCGGCGATTCATATTCGCCGCAGACCTGCATGGCCAGCAGGCCTGCAGCCGTCATGGTGAAGGTGGGATTGTTCTGATTGGGCTCATAGCAGAATCCACTCGCTTTTTTTTCCGGCAGTCCATTGCGATCCAGAGGCGATGCATAGGAACGCCGCAGATACTCCACGGCATCCGCAATGGCCGAAGCCGGGACATCCAGACCGTCATTCTTAGCTGACCGCAGTGCCATCAGCTGCCACACGGAAACGCTCAGATCCGCGTCCGCAGCAGACGGCGTATACCGCCAGCCCCCGCGTGCCTGAACGGGCTTCCGCGTCTTCTGAGCACTCAGAATCACTTCAATCGCCTTCTGACAGCGATCGTGAATCAGCAGATCCTGTTCCTTCGTCGTGCCCATGCCGAGCATTTCCGTAAGCATCAGCGTGATAATGCCATGCCCGTACATTCGCGACCCATCGCGATCACCGAAGTAACCCTTTTCATCCACGCGCTCAGCGCGCAGCACAAACTCAAGCGCCCGCCGCATCGACTCACCGGCCGGTGAAGCATCCCCCGGCTGCACACCCACACTGGCCATCGCCATGATGGACAGAGCTGTCATCGTGGTGTCGTGTGAGCGGTCGAGGATGGCACCATCGTCCCGCTGCTTTGAACGCAGCCAGCCAATGGCCCGGTCCACGGACAGATCCACTTCGTCTTTCCGGAAGGCCGCTTCACTCCCCGCAGCAGCCTGCTGACTGCCGACAGAGGCAGCCGCCTCCTGGGCTCCCGCCACAGGAGCCGCGAGACAGCAGCACAGACCGACAAGCGAAATTCTCAGGCCCGCCTGGAAATGAACAGCATGACTCCCACGACCCATATGGCCTTCCCCCAAAATCAGGGCTGCTTTCGAGCACGCTCAGACAACACCCGGAAGTACGTCTCCACACTGCCTCGCCACGCCTCCGGAATCTGCTCGCCGCGACCACGCGAAACATCCTCTGCAGCCTGCCCCCGCAGACGACCCCAGTTGGCGTTCTCCAGACGATTCACCCGCGAGACCTCAAACGGCTGGGCCTCGGGGGGCTCGGAAAACCCATCGGCCGACTGAGCAGTCGACTGGGCCAGAGCCTGTCGAGCCTGCTGCTGTGCCTGCCGCCGCGCCGCCGCCATGCGGGCCTGCAATGCCTGAGCATTCTGAGACTGCGACAGAGGCGTCTGGACACCCGTCGCCTGAGCGGCTGTGGGTTGCTGTCCGGATGACGGATTCGCCGGCTGTGCTTCGCTGCTCGCGGCGGCAGCCAGCTGACGGTCCAGCTCGTCAAGTGCCTGCGCAAGCTGCTGTGCCGCCAACTGCTGCTCAGCCGTCACAGTCGCCTGACCGGGCTGTGGTGCCTGCCCCGACTGATCAGGCTGCGTCGCCTGACCCGCCTGCTCACCAGCAGACTGCTGAGCCCCAGCCGGCTGACTGGGCGTTGGCTGTCCGGGCGCCTGAGGTGTACCCGCCTGCGGTGCGGCTGCTGGTTGGCCGGGCGTTGGTTGGCTGGGCGTTGGTTGACCGGGCGTCTGTTGGCCGGGCGTGGGTTCTCCGGCGGGTTGTGCTGCGGAATTCTCATTCCCGGCGATCGCCGCTTCCGCCTGGGCAGCGGCTTCTGCAGCGGCCGCCTGCTGGAGTGGATTGAGTGTTTGAGCGACCTGTTCGGCGCCAGCTTTGAAGGCATTTTCGGCCGCTTCAATTCGCTGCTGGGCTTCGAGTGTCTGAGCATTTGCAGGAGGATTCTGTGGCTGGGTCGCCTGTTGCGCAGCTTCTGCCACCGCCTCCTGCAGCTGCTGTTCAGCCGCTGCTGATTCACCAGTGGCCGCCTGACTGATCATTCGGGCAGCCTGTTCGAGTGCAGACGCTGCAGCGGGGTTATTGAGGCGTTTTTCGTGTCGAGCCGCACGAGCCACGTCGGCGGCTGCAGTGGCCACATCTTCGGTTAATTCCTGCTGCCGCTGTTCTGCGGCTGCCAGTTGATTCTGCGGTGTTGTCAGGGTGTTGCCGAAATCCGCCTGCAGGCTTTCGGTCTGCTGCTGAAGATTTTTGAGACTTTCTGCGGCTTCACCGGCATAGTGTTCTGCCAGCTGTGCAGCGGGGTTGGGAGCATTCAGCGGGGGCTGTGGAGCGTTGTTTGCCGCATCCCGTTTCTGCTGTGCTGCCTGCACGCGTGCGGCCGCTCGATCCTGCTGACGTTTCGCGCTGTCCAGCTTCTGCTGGACGGTTTGCCGCTGCTGCTGTTGCGCAGACACTTGCTGCTGGAGCCCTGCGTCCGTGGGTTTCTTATTCAGATGCTGCTGAGCCTGTTCCACTCTGCGATCAGCGGCCTGAAGTTCATTTTCTGCATTCTTCACGGCCTGCTGAGTTCTCTTTGCAGCCTCCTCCGTCTGACGAAGCTGATCATTTGCCGTTTTCTTCTGCTGTTCGCGGAAAGCCTGACGCTGTTTTTCTGAGTTTTTCTGCTGGGCATCGCGGGCAGCCGCATCGGGGAAGGCGGGCTGATCCTTTGCCGTCGCCGACTGATTCCGGCCTTCGTTCAGCAGTGCCGAGGCCTCCTGAAGTGCCTGTTTTGCACCAGCGGCGGTTTGCTGCAATTCAGCCAGCAGCTGTTCTTCGCGGGCACTGGAGGCCTGGGCAGCGGCAGCGTTAAGCTTCTGCTGGGTCTCGGCCAGTTTGCTCTGAGCTTCCGGTGTTTTTCCCTGTGCGGCCGCCTGAGCAGCCTGAGCCACCAGCATGCCGGAGAGCTGGGAAGCCTGCGTACCGATCTGCCGCAGATCCTCCGCAAGGTCGCGTTTGCGTTCCTGGAATCCGGCATCGGCGCGTTCATTGGCCTGCTGCAGGTTCTGGTCTTCAGCCGCAGCGTCTTTCAGGAGGCTTTCGGCATCGGCGAGGGAGTTGCGGGCGATTTCGGAGAGCGCCTGCTGCATTTCCGGGTTTCGCTGCAGTTCTGCTTCAAGTTCCTCAAGCTGCTGCTGTGCGGACCGTTCCATCTGCTGCTCAGCGGCGCTCGCCAGCTGGTACTGTTCTGCCACTTGCGGCGGCAGCGCCCGATCCTGTTCGGCGGCGCGCAGTGCGGCGCGAGTCTCTGCGATCTCTGCCTGCTGTTCCATCGCTTCGAAGTGCCTGGCGACTGTTTCCAGCGCCTGAGCCGTTTTCTCCTGCTGCTCGGCGGCCTGAGCAAGCTCCTGCTGTTGAGCGGCCTCGCTGCTGGCTTCCGCTGCCTGCTGAAGTTCCTGATTCATCCGTTCGGCAGGAGGCTGAATCAGCGCCAGGCTGTCATCACTGTCGCGTGCGCGTTCCCGCTGCTGCTCATCAGTCAGATCCTGCCTGGCAGCGTCTTCAACGAGGGCCTGCAGCAGATCGTCAATGCGATCATTGGCCAGTTCCTGCTGTTGACGGAGTTGAGCCAGCTCCGGTTGCTCCGGCTGGCTGGAGTTCGGCGTCTGCGGTTCGGCTGCATCCGCGGCTTTCAAAGTTTGTTCTTCGAGTTTCCGCACCTCGGCAGCCGCATTTTTGGCCAGTTGAGTAATCGATGGAGCGAAGCGGGCAAGCACCGCACGGGCTGCTGCCATCGCAGGCTGCAGGTCCTGCATGGCTCCGGTCAGCTCTGCTGCCATTCCATCCAGCTCATGGCCGGTCGCTGTCAGCACGTCGCGTCTCCAGCGGCGTTCGGAAATTCTTCGACCGGCATCCCGGGCTTCCGCAGACCAGCGAGTCTGATTCAGCCGGTTAATAACCACGTTGTCAGCTCGAGCTTCGGTGAGTCGACGCACAGCGACATCCAGAGATTGCTGGAGGAGGTCCCAGTGGCGAGGCTGGTCAATTCGAGCGGAGCGTTGACGTGAATTCCAGCGTTCCAGCTCCTGCAGGCGCGCCATCACGGTCAGGGCGGCGAACAGGTGATGGCCAGCTTCAAGCGTACGCCATGCTGGCGCAATCTCCCGCAGATGCTCAGGAACCTTTTCAGGTTCTGCAGGCGAGTCGTTTGAGCGATGCCGGTACAGCACCGCCTCGGTGGCCCGCAGCGCCAGCCCGGCGTCTGCCGCATACTGCAGGTCGGCGTCCGGCCGAGCTTCCGTAAGACGCTGGCGACTGCGAAGCTGCTGTAGAGAAGGTACCAGCCACAGATCGAGCCGGGCCGCAAACCTGGCGGCCTGAGAAGCCAGCTGCTGACTGCGTCCTGAGTCATCCGCCGTCGCAGCCTGCTGAGCAGAACTCTGCTCCTGCCGCACCTGCTCCGCTGCGCCGTCGATTACCCCGGCCAGTCCTCCAGCGCGGTTTTCAAGGTCGGTCCACGCACTCTGCAGACGTCCGGGGATCGCGCTGTCAAGAACATCCAGCTTCTGTCGCTGCAGCAGCTGATCCCGCAGGACTTTGCTGAATGCCTGTAACTGTCCGAGGCGTTCTTCTGATTCGAGCGTCTGCTGCAACTGGTCACGGCTGGCCGCACTCCAGTCGATCAGCTGGTTGATGTGTGCGTTGAGCGGCTCCGGCAGCGCGGCCCGCTGCTCCTGCAGGAGTCGTTCAAAGTTCTCCAGCTGTGTCAGCTGCAGCTGCTGCTGACGCTGCAGACGACGCCACGTCTGAGTCGGGCTGCTGACCACAAATTCCTGATGCTGCAGCATCGCCTGAAGTTCAAAGGAGGCGGCATCAAAGAGATTCCAGGAACTCAGCCAGGAATAATGTTCAGCGAGCACGCGAGCATCCTCAGCCGCACTCTCAAAGCCGCGTTTCAATTCCGCCAGATCCTCCTGACGCTGTTTGTCATCGGCCGCTTGCACGAATGCCGTCAATGCTGCACTGACGGTGCCCGGCTGATCCACAGCCAGTTTCGCCAGTATCTGTCCGGTGCGTTCCACATCCGCAGCGTCCGCACCGGGCTGCAGACGGCGAAGAAGAGAATGTGTCCGCTGCAGCACTGCGTCCACCGCCGTCCGCTGACGGTCCGCCAGATCCTGCAGAGCCGCACGATCGGAAATTGCTTGCGGTGCATCCGGTGGCAGTGCTTTCAAACGGTCCAGAATTTCAGTCGCCGTCGTCTTCTGCTCGCCAAGCAACGCTGCCAGCCTACCCAGCTCCTGCTGCAGTCCCAGCTTCTGACGCATCTGCGTGTGCCGCTGCGGATCGAATTCCCGGTCAGCAATCACCAGCCGCAGCGGCGCTGATTCTCCGCGACTGCCCCTGCGGTCCACCGCTGACAGCTTTGTCAGCACCTGATCACCAGGACGCAGTCCGTGTGGCACAAGGTCCCACTGCCACTCCGCCGTCACTCCACGGCCCTCCGTCCCGGCCACTTCCGCTGTCTCAAGAGGCAGCGAAATCCAGTCCTCACCATTGATCGAAATCTGCTGCTCGAGACTGACAAGCGGCAGATCGTCCTCGGCCATGGCCCGCAACTGAAGAATGTCGTCGGGGGGCAGCAGCAGTGTGGATTGCTGCTGATCCACAAACCCCACACGAGGAATCAGGTCCGGTTGCGGACGAATCTCATATCGCGGACTGAATTCATTGGAAAACCCGGTTTCCTTCGCCACCAGATGCACGCGGTACGTGCCAGGCTCCTGAATCGGGACCACACCTGTCCACGTGGTCCCCGCAGCCTGCAGCGGAATCACTGTGCCCTCGTTCCCTCCCGGCTCGTCCAGCCGCAGCTCTGCGGCGGATATGGCCAGATTGGTCTGCACAGCGAGTGTCACCTGAGTTCCCTGAAGGGCTTCCAGTCTGCCGTCAGTGTCCGTCGTGGTGACAGATTGCAGCTGACTGTATTCGGGAAACACGAGCGTTTTTGTGAACATTTCCACACGGGGCCGCGGACTGGTGCGAATACGATGCCATTGCGTGATCGCGTCACCGGCAAGGATCCGATAGTCCACATGCAGGCTGTCCAGCTGAAGGTTGGCCGAAAATCGCGATTCCGACTGAGCTGTCATGACAGTGCGCACCACGCCGGACGACCCCGCACGCGTCTCCAGAATGGCCGCTGTGACCGTGCCACCAGATGTTTCCACGATAACCGCGGCAGACTCGTCCCGGGGCAAAAGCTGAGACGGGGGTGAGGGCTGCAGAATGCGGACCTGCACGCGCGACACGCGGGCCAGGTTCGCCATCGGGAGCATCGCTCGCAACGCCAGTTGCCGAAAACCGGGATTCGAAGACGACAGGGGAAGCAGCGCCAGCACCAGCATCGCTGCGGCTGCCAGAACCCACTTTGCGGCCAGACGGAACGGCAGCACTGCCGAGGGCTGCACGCGCCCCATCCGTGCAGCCACTTCGCCCTGCAGCAGGCTGCGGAACGCCGGGGAATCGTGAAGCCCGCGAGGATCATCCACCGCCAGATCCACAGCAGCCAGCAGCTTCTCCCGAAGCTGCGGCTCCGACTGCTCGACGTGCTCCGCAATCTCCGCACTGGCCGGTGCATGCAGCAGTTGACGACCGGATACAAGCCAACCCGCAAGCAGTGCGGGAATGTAGACGCACGCCGAAAGTTGCCACCGCTGCGTGTCGGTGAGCAGCCAGTACCAGTCAAT
Source organism: Planctomycetota bacterium (assembly GCA_046074585.1). Classification (GTDB taxonomy): domain Bacteria; phylum Planctomycetota; class Planctomycetia; order Planctomycetales; family Planctomycetaceae; genus SXXK01. The sequence continues at coordinate 11,111 of JBJTOM010000331.1, forward strand.
ACAGGCGGCCGCAGCAAGGCACAGCAGAAACGTGAGCAGACAGGCGCTCAGCCCTCTGGCCGCCAGCAACAGTCGACGACGTCGAGCAAACTGATCGAGCTTACGAATCACCACCGGATCCAGTGAGACACTCATTTGACTGCCCTCTACTGCCCTCTACAAATGCAGAAACTCACATCAGCCCCGCTCGACGCCGCAGCAGCCATTCACAGGTAAGCAACAGCAGCATTGCGGAAAACCACCAGTAACTCTGCCACAACAAACTCTCCGACTCCACAATCCGACCGTTTGTGTAAACACTTAAAATTTCAGGTAATCGCTGCAGATCTTCCTCCTGCAGAAATTCGCCACCACCTGCGGTCGCCAACTCCTGCAGCAATGCCTCATTCGCAGATCCCTCACGCAGTTCCTGGGCCGTTTCTCCCTGCACCGCAAATCGACTTCGAGCCTGCAAAGCGTCCTCACTGAAGCCCGACGCCTGCACCGACACCTCATATTCTCCTCTCGTCAATCCTGTCACCCGACCCCGATAAATTCCCGGCACATGCTCGTCCGGCTTCAGGGAAACTGTAGCTGCCACCCGCCCGTCTCGCCAGATGAGTGCATCCGCAGTGGTTTCAACAGCCGGTCGTCCGTTGGCGTCCTGCAGTCGAATCCGGATATCCACTGCCTGCCCCTCCCGGTAGCAGACAGAACCGCTGTCCACCGCCAGATACTCACTGCTCACCGAAAATGACCGCGCCATCACGCTGCGGGCCAGCTGATTCCAGATCCGCTGATGCCACAAATCCGCCGCTTTATAACGCCACCGCCACGTTTCGTCCGTTGCAAAATACAACACCTGCCCCGCCCCCGATCGGCGTGTCACCAGCACCGGCAGAGAAGTTCCCGGAACTTCCGCCTCCAGCAGCACCTCTGAGCCGGGCAATGCCAGTACCGGAATCACGGCCTGCGGAGCGGGCAGCCGGCTCCAGAACGCCCGATTCTGCTCGTCCTGTGGTTCCACTTTCAGCATGGGTTCTGTCGCCCCGCGGTCAGTCAGCCGCAGCGCTGCTGCCGCCACCGCCGGGGAGCCCGACCAGGAAACCGGCATCATTTCTCCAAGCGTCTCCTGCGGGAAGTCCGGCAGCGTCCGCCGCTGACCATCCATCACAATCAGCCCACCCCCACGCAGCTCGACAAAGTCCCGCAGCCAACGCTGCTCAACCGCCGACAGAAGCGACGGCTCCAGCTCACCCAGGATCACCAGATCGTAGCCAAACAGCTGATCGCGCGTCTCCGGAAACTGTCCTGCCGCCGTCCCCCTGACCAGTTCCGCCTGCTGCGTCCCGGGGCCCGCCAGCACTGCATTCAGCTCCCACTGCTCGTCCCGTTCAAACAGATTCCGCAGGTATCGCGTTTCCCAGCGGGAGCGTCCTTCCAGCAGCAGCACTCGCTGGGGCTGCACCACCGCCGATAACCTCAGCGGCGCCTCGTTATTGTCTGCACTGGCCTCGTCCGCCAGCGGAGTGATGGCGGCGGTCAGTTCGAGCGGCACGGCATTCAGCCTGATGCCCTCCGGGGCCGCGTCCGCCAGCTCTTCCACCAGCTCATTCACCGGGAAGCTGAAATCAATCCGCCGCTCCCCCGTGCCCAATGCAACCGCCTGCTGCTGCCACAGAACGTCCTCTCCCGAACGAATCTGCAGTACGAAGGGAACCCCTGCCGGAGCCCGGTCATGCACCACCACAACCCCCCGAACCTGATCCCGACGAAACACACTTTGCGGATGTTCCAGCTTCAGAATGGCCAGATCCGGTGGCTCCTCCGACGCTCCGATCGCCACGGTCACCACACGACTGCCGGCCGCTGACAGCTCGCGGGCAAACGTGACAGGGGAGTCACCGGAATTGTGCCGCCCATCCGTCAGCAGGAGCGTCACAGCGTCCTTCCGCGAACCACTCCCCGCCACCGCACGCAGGGCGGCTGTCAGGTCCGTCGCAGCCGAAAACTCACCGAACAGCGACTCACCCGCCCCGCTGCCGCCCATCCCTGCCAGCAGTTCGTCGGACACCGCAGACACCTCAGGGCCACGCAGCACGTGCAGATGCAGTTCGTGCTGCTCCCCAAGTTTCTTCAGCACACTCCGCTCGCCGGTTGTCAACGCCTGCTCCAGACGCTGCCACCGCGGTGTCTGGTCCACCATCAGCAATGCATCACGCACCGCCGGATCGTCAATCCCCTTCTGCTCCGCATCCAGCCACCCAAGGCCCTGGGCCACCGCCACACGCCGCTCAACCGACATCTGACGGTCTGTCAGCTGCATGCTGGCGGAACCATCGAGGAAGATGTCCAGCCGACCAGGTTCGCCAATGATCGTACGGTGATGCAGCACCGGCCCGGTCAGGATCAGCGCGCCCAGCAGAAATGCAGCAGAACGCAGCATCGGCAGCAGCCACCGCAGACCCCCGCCCAACTCACGCGTCTCCCGCAGATAACCGCGAAAAGACAGCAGCGACACGATTCCGGCAAGGCTGAGTCCCAGCCACAGCGGGAGCAGTCCGGTGAATTGCAGGCTCATCTCGCGACTCCTGCAAAACGCTGCTGCAACAACACCTCAAGGGCCATCAAACTCAGCAGCCCGGTGAGGACCACTGGCCAGATTTCCTGCCCGTGCCGCAGCCTGCGGTCCGCCTCCAGATACTCCTGCACCGATGTCAGCAACCGCCCTCCCAGCTGTTTCACCGCAGCCTCCTGCTGCCCGATCGCCAGCTGCGTCAGATCAGACTCAGTACTGGCCGTCTGCACCGCGAAATGCCGCGGACGACCGTCGGGCAATGTCATTGTATACACACCAGGACGCTGCGTCGCTGTGGACTCCGCCAGCAGCCAGCGTCCCTGAAGCCGCGCAGACAAACCGCTGCGGCCTCCCAGAGGATCCAGCAGCGTGATCGTCGGCAGCGGCCCGGGCTCTGAAGCCTGCTGTGCAGCAAACATCGCCACTGCCGGTGATCCCGCCTGCAGATTCCGCGGCGGCTGAATCTGCACCGCCAGTGTTGTCATCAGCTGCTGCATCAGCGGTACGTAGAAGGGACGCAGAGGCAGGTCAGACCAGTCAGCATCCACCGCTGTGGCCAGCTGCAGCACCACGCCGTCCTCGCAGCGACGCTCAAGAAGCAGCGGGTCTCCGGAATCCAGAGTGGCTGCAGTTGTCACAGGGTTTGCGGATGCCGCAGACTCAGCCACAGACTCAGCTGCGGCCGCAGACTCAGACGCAGCCTTCGCCGTCACCTCAGCTTTCACCTCAGCTTTCACCTCAGCCGGTGTCTCGGAGACCGCCAGCATGTGCCAGCGACGAATCTCGGCCGTCGACAGGTCTCCATTCGACGGATCATTGAAGAACGCCAGGGCCGGGTGGTCGGATCGCCGGGACACAATCCGTGCAGGCCGGGTTGTCAGCGTGGCGGAGACGGCAGGAGCGGCAGGCTGAGCCGACGCGGCTTTCCCGGCATCACTGCCGGGGCCCAGAAGTTCCCCCCAGGCAGCCGGGAGCAATCCGTTGCCCTCGTTCCAGAGCTTCCGGCGATGCCACTCGAGATCCAGTCGATTTCCGGCGGTCACCAGCAGTGCGCCTCCACCGCGAACCCACGAATCGAGCCATTCCAGCTGCTGATCACTGAGTTTGGACACGTTGGCCAGGACCACCACCCGCGCGGTCTTCAGCAGCGGCTCTGTGAACTGAGCAGGCGGCACCACCTGGGTCTGCAGCAAATCCGTCAGCGGCACCCGACCGAACGTCCACGGCGTCAGAGCCACACTCAGATAATCCGTCTCACCCTGCAGAGGCTGCGTGCCGGGATCACCGTCGATCAGCAGCACAGGAACGCTTTCGAGAAGCTCGATGGCGGCAGACCGCCGATTGTCGGTGACCAGCAGATCATCGGCCGACAGCGAGACAGTGAGCACGTGTGATCCGGCATGTTCACTGCGGCAGCGAAAGAGCACATCAGCAGTGCCGCCAGCCTTCAGGGCGGTCTGCACCGCAGACACAGGCTGATCGTCAAGCGTCAGCGAGACTTCGGTGGAGTTGAAGTCCTTTGCGGCGTAGCTTCTGAGTCGCGCGCGAACGAAGAATTCCTGTCCGGCCCCCACCGGCTGCTGCGGAAGTTCCAGGCTCTCCACAGCAAGGTTATCCGCCGAACGCGACTGTGCTGAACGCCCGATCGGGAACACCAGCAGTTCCGAGGGAACGCTTCCGGACAGCAGCTGTCTCTGCAGCGCGGCTGCCGGGCCTTTGGAGATGGCTGACCAGTCGGCGGCCTGCAGATCGCTGAGCACCACCAGCTGGCGCCGCACGGCAGGAATGCTCTGCAGCTGCTCCAGTCCCAGCTGCAGCGATGCAGACATGTCGCTGGCTCCGAAGCCTGGCCGCAGTTGTCGCAGCCGACGCATCACGGCCTGCAGGTCCGTCAGCGGACGATCGAAGAGCAGTGCAGGCCGGCCACCAGTGGTCACCACAGTGACCTGCGAGCCTCGCGGAAGGCTGGCAACCAGCTGACAGGCCGTATCCACCGCTGCGGCAAAGCGCGTCCCTGCGGAATCGGCGGCCTCCATCGAATAGCTGTTGTCCAGCAGCAGCACCAGACCGGCAGGAGCATCCTTCAGCAGGCCGGAACCAGTGATCACGGGCCGCGCCAGACAGACCGCCAGAACTGCTGGTATCAGGCAGCGAATCAGGAGCAGAATGAGCTGATCAAGGCGGAAACGACGACGGTTCTGACTGATCACCGACTCCAGCAGATGCATCGCACCCCATTCAATGGTGCGGAAACGGCTGCGGTTGAAAATGTGAATCAGCAGCGGCACAAGCAGGGCGGCAGCGCCAAAGGCGAGCAGCGGATTGAGCAGACTCATCGCGCACGCCTCCGCACAGCCAGCCACGCAGCAAGGGCATCCGCACAGGGCTGGGACGTGGTCAGCGGCACCAGACTGATCCGCTGGCGACTGCAGCCGCGAGTCAGCTGGTCGCGATACTCAGCAAGTTTCTGCAAATATGCGCGCCGCAGTTGTGCAGGGTCGACAAGATGACGCCGAGCGGAATTTTCGAGGCTGGAGAACTGCGTCCACTGACGAAACGGGAAGTCCAGTTCATCGTCGTCCCAGATCTGAAAGATGACCACTTCGTGACGGGCATGCCGGAAATGGGCGAGCGCCTTCATGAGCTGATCCACGTCACCGAACAGATCGGACAGGACGAGCACCAGACCACGGCGGTGAATCCGCGATGCGATCTGATGAAACACTTCAGCCAGCCCGGTCTCGGCTCCGGGTTGCTGCGAACAGAGTTCGCTGAGCACATGCTTCAGATGCCGCGGACGCGCGCGCGGTGGAATGTAGCGACGAATCTGAGTGTCGAAGGTCACCAGCCCCACACTGTCCTGCTGCTGAAGCATCAGCCATGCCAGACAGGCAGCGGAACGCACCGCAAATTCGTGCTTGCTGAGCCCTCCGGCACGGCTGCCCCGATATCCCATCGATCCACTGCAGTCCAGCAGAATCGTGCAGCGAACATTGGTTTCTTCTTCATATTCACGGATGTACAGGCGGTCCGTTTTTCCAAACAGCTTCCAGTCGATCGTACGGATGTCATCACCCGGGACATAGGCGCGATGCTCCCGAAATTCCACACTGAATCCCTTGTGAGGGGACCGATGCAGACCAGACGAAAAGCCCTCCACAACCTGCTTTGCCAGCAACTGCAGGCCGCTGAGACGGTTCACGTCGCCCGGTGAAAGAACCTGAGAAGCAGACATCCGGCACCTAGAGCAGTTTGCGATCGGGGCGGGGAACTTCGCGCAGCAGACGGCGAATCAGGTCGTCCACACTGACGCCTTCCGCCTCCGCACTGAACGTCGGCACCAGACGATGACGCAGAACAGGCAGGGCAAGTGTCTCCACGTCTTCAAGTGTCACGTGGTAGCGTCCCTTCAGCAGCGCCCGGGCCTTGGCGGCAAGCACCAGCTGCTGGCTGGCACGCGGCCCGGGACCCCAGTCGATCTGCTCCCGAACCCACGCCGCCGCCCCCGGCACTCCAGGTCTTGCTGCCCGCACCAGATCCAGCACAAAGTTCCGCACGTGCTGAGGCAGAGGAACAAGCCGCACCGTTGACTGATATTCAAGGATTTCAGCGCCGGAGATCACGGCCTGAGGCACGGCGGTCTGAGTCGACGTGGTGCGATCAATGATCTCGGCTTCTTCGTCCCGCGACGGATAGTCGACAACCACGTTGAACAGAAATCGGTCCCGCTGCGCTTCCGGGAGCGGGTACGTGCCTTCCTGCTCGATCGGGTTCTGTGTCGCCAGAACGAAGAACGGTTCGTCCAGCGTGTACGTGGTCCCGCCCACCGTCACCTTGTGCTCCTGCATCGCCTCAAGAAGCGCAGCCTGCGTCTTCGGAGGCGTGCGGTTGATTTCGTCCGCCAGCAGCATCTGAGTGAAAATCGGCCCCCGGTCGAAGACCAGATCCCGATGTCCCGTCTGGCGATTTTCCTGAATGATGTCCGTGCCCGTGATGTCCGCC
>JBJTOM010000332.1:0-7388 GCA_046074585.1 Planctomycetota bacterium
TGTTCGGGGGTTTGAGCGATCATGGCGAGGACTTTCGCGGCTTCGTAGAATTCGGGTTCGGGGAGCAGACGCGGGACGTTTTCGAGATCGAGCGAGTGGACGTTGCGTAAAAACCACGCCCATTTCTGATCGAGTGGTGCAGTATAGACGGTTTCGGCCGTCACCTGAAGATATTTCAACTGCAAAAGGTGGATCTGCAGGTCATCCGTGAGTGTCAGCGAGGAGGACTTTTCCCGCAGGCGAAAATCGAGGTGCAGAGCCGGCGGAAACGAAAACATGGCGCCCTCCAGCACACAGATGCAGATTGAAGGACGCAGCAAAATGTAATCATCTCCTTCCCGCAACTGACCAGCGTAAGACACGCTGACACAGTACGTGAGCCGCTGAGCCATGCCGGCTGGCAGTGATGTCTGCATTTCAATGAGCAGTCGTCGACCGAGCTCGTCAATGGCCAGAATATCCAGAATGGACAGCTTGTCGTCGGCTGTTTCCTTGAGCTGCGCGGGGTTCAGGATGCGGGCGGAAACAATCCGGGGCTGCCCCACCAGCATGGAATTCAGAAAGTGAATCAGGATGTGAATGTACAGTTCGTCTCCCAGCAGGATTTTGAAGGCGTAATCCACAAGCGGGCAGATTCCGATGGTCATGGGAAATTCCGTATAGGAAATAAAATAAAGATACCATGGGAGTAGAAAAATATGGCATACCCAAAGGTAAATGCGTATGTCATCAGAAATCAAGAGAATTGGCGGCATTTTTCCTGAAGAAAACCAAATAGCCCCCAATCTCCCCTCTCCCTGCCAGGGGTGAGCTTCGCGATCGCACTGCGATTGAGTTGCCCGAGCTCCGGCAGGTCGCTGAGCAGCGTCGCTGTCGTGACGGTGCCTACACACGGCACACTCTGCAGCACATCCACCGTGGGGTTCGTCTTTGCTTCTTCAGCGAGGTATCGCGAGATCTGAGAATCCAGCTCTTTCATCTGTTTTTCCAGCATGTTCAGCACATTCTGGATCAACTTCTTCATCTCTGGATCCGTCTCCTGCTGGAGGCGATTGTTTTCCTGGGTGATCATGTCCGAAACCTGCTGGCGACGACGCATGACCGCCCCGTGCTGCTCCTCCGTGGCCGACTTCGCGGGAGTTGCCGGCAGTTCCGCCGTTTGGCCGAACTGACAGATTATCTCCGCGTCGATCGGGTCTGACTTTTCGAGGCGTCCCATGGCAAGGGCGAACGGACGAACCCGCCTTGGGTTGGCGATCGCGACCGGGAAGCCCGCATTCCGGAGCGTCGTGACGAGCTCCGTCTCGTAGCCTCCTGTGGCCTCACAGACGACAAACACCGAGTCGCCTTTCTTCAACTTCTGCACAATTGCCTTTTTGATTGCAGATGCCGTATTGGAAATGGTCTTGCGGATCTTCCCACTGGAATCTGCGATATCGAGCTTCATCTTCGAAACATCGACGCCGATGACACGGTCTGCCTGATTAGAAATAGTCATTGTCCCATCCTGGTAATGCGAGCTTACCGCGCGGGTGGCTCTAGCGACGGTTCGGGTTAAACAACAAAGGCTATGCGATCAGGCTCTCCCACGATCTCGATGATCAAGGGGCCTTTAGCGAACTGCATAGCCTTCTAATTCCGGCTGCAGACCGGCATCAGATAAACATACCACCGCCAGAAGCAGGTGGAGCCGCAAAGCTCCAGATATCCAGATACCAGGGGCCGGGGGTGAGGGGGCAGAGTTGGAAAGGAGTGCATAGACAAGGAGACGACTGACTTCTCACTTCTCACTTCGAAGCGCCATAGGGTTTGGCTGGTTACCCCGCTTCCTCACGGGCGCGGCTCGATGGTGGCGTTCGCAGCGTCCTTCGCCCGCGGACTCCCGTCCGACGGCTCACTGCCCTCCGCGGTTAAAAAACACTTCCAGCGAAGGTGTGGTGGCATTCCCGATCTCGCTCATAACAGCCGTAAGGATCTCGGGCTTACCGTCGCCATTCAGGTCTGCCAGTGTCATTGCCGGATGCTGCGGAGGTCCGGATTGCAGGCAATGTCTGAGAAAACTTCCATCAGACTGTTGTTCGAGCCAGATCACCGCCTGCATCTGCTGCGGCGTTGTTCCCTGCAGGGCCTGCGCTGGCAGAATGGAGCAGGCGACGACATCGAGATCACCGTCCTGATCGAGGTCACTGGCGAGCGCTCGATGCACACCCGGGAGCGCTGCCAGATGCCGGGATTCGAATTTGAACTCACCGTGATTGATGAGCAGCCAGATTCCGTGAAAGGGCTTGATCAGCCGGGAGTCAAATGTGTCGCCGGCGGTGTAGAGCAGGTCCATGTCGCCGTCAGCGTCGAAGTCCACCGGCTCAATGCCGCTGGAGCCCCACGAAGGATCCGGCGCTGCAAAGAGCTGCTGCTTCTTAAAGCCGTCCGGCCGATTCAGAAACACCTCAACCGACTCGTGTTCCTGGCTGATGAGAGCGAGAAAGTCGAGTCGGCCATCGCCGTCCAGATCGAGCACCGGCACGTGAATACCGCCTGGACGCGAGTCGAGACGCTGCGGCCGCCAGCGGATGCTGCTTGAGTCCCCACGGCCATCGTTCCAGATCACGTGCAGCCCTCCAGTGGTGTGCCAGCCGAATTCCGCCGCCACCAGATCGGGGTCACCGTCACCGTCAAAGTCTCCCGGACGCACATCCGCCACGCGGCCGACATGATCCAGCACGAGCTGTGATGCCGGGCTGGTTTCTTTCCGGCGGCTGCGATAGTCGGAAATCCAGAGAATCCGGCCATGGTCATGGTCAGCCGGGAGTGCACTGCCAAGGTCCGCGACGACCAGGTCGTCTCGGCCATCCTGATCCAGATCTGCGACGCGCACAGCAGCCGGGTTGGAGGCAACTCCGAGAAATTCGGTGAGCAGTTGTCCGGCAGCATCAAATTCTCCGAGACGGCCGCGGAGCATATCGCTGAACCAGAAGGTTGAAGCAGCGCTTCCGGAACGGTCCACGAACGAAACACCGGGTGGCGAAGCAAACGTGGGAGACCGTCGGGGACTGTCCGCGTTCATGGAATCGCCAGCGGGTGACTGGAGCTTCCAGTCGTGGCGTTCAAACACGATCGGGGACGGCGTGGTGGGCTGATCGTCGCGCGGCAGCTGTTCGGGGGCCTGGGACTGATACCATGCGACAACACTGGCCTGGACCGGGATAACCAGATCCGTTCGCCCGGAATCGAAGTAGAACTGATAGCCCCTCTGGACTTCGTGATACCATGCATCCCGCGGAAAGCTGGCGGGATTGGGAACAGCATGGCAGGCACCGCAGAATGTCTGCACGTCAGCCGGGGTTTGGAAGGCGATTGTGGCGGTATTCTGAACAGTGGCGGGGGGCGGAGCCGCGTCCTCGGGGCTGGCCGATTCAGCCCGAGCCTGCGAGGCGACGGTGTCGGCAGAAGGATGGCCGGAGGGCTGCTGAGCACAACCGGCGGCAATCCCCAGAGCTGCCAACAGGACCAGACGCTGGTGATTGACCATCCGGTCGATACCTTTTAAGCTGTGAATGTGGAAACACAGGAACGAACAATCGCGGGAACACGGACCGAAGCCGGTAACATCCGAATCGCGAAAAATTCCCGGCGATTTTTCTTGACAGGCGCATTCTACCGTGAATCAGGCAGACGGCGAACAGGGAAAATCCGGAAGTTCCGGCGGTGCCGCGGGGGGGCGTCGCGGACGGATCAGGCGCGCCGGCAGCAGCCGCTTTGGGTGGCATTCTCTGCGGCGAATTCGCCGGCCTCTGGCTGCCGGAGTGCTGCTGCTGGTGATCTTCACAAGGCATCAATGGTGGCCCCCTGCTTTTCATCAGCTGGCCGAAAACGAACTTTTTGCTCAGCGCCCAACCGCAGCACTGAAATGGCTGGATGTCGCAGAAGTGCTGGGGGCCAGACGTCTGGACACGGCTCTGCTGCGATGCCAGGCTGCGCGTCGCGACGGGGACCCACTCATCATTCGTCGGTCACTGGACGAACTGGAGGCCCGCGACGCTCCGGCGCGGCTGCAGGAGCGTGAACTGATTCTGTTTCAGGCCCAGAGCGGAGAAATGGCCGAAGCCGCTCCATGGCTGGGGCGATTGCTCACCGACGAAACCGGCGACAATCGGGATGTCTGCATTTCCTACGTCATCGGTTTCCTCAGAACGCAGCGATACCAGGAAGCCGGCGCCCTCGTGGATGCTCTGATGAAAGACGTTCCCGAAGATCCCTTCCCGTGGTACGTGCGGGGCCGAGTGTTTGCTTTGCAGCAGCAGTTTCCCAAGGCGGAAGCGGATTTTCGTGAGTCGATGGCCAGAAATCCGGACTGGCTGGAGCCTGTCATCAGCCTCGCGGAACTCCTGAGTGACACCCATCGGCAGCGAGATGCCATTCCGCTGTACGAACGTGTGGTCCAGTCACCGCCACTGAAGTCCCGAGCGATCGCCGGACTCAGCGAGGCCCTCAAAGCCACCGGCGACCGGGAACGGGCCCGGCAACTGCTCCGACAAACCCTCGCAGAAGGTGTTGAAAGCCCCGACCTCTGGATTTCGCTGGGGCGGAGCGAATTTGAGGACGGTCACTACAAGGAAGCCGCCGAGGCCCTCGAAAAAGGACTCAAACTGCGTCCCTGGGCCGACGACGCGCTGTTCGTGCTGGCCCAGTGTCGCCGACAGCTCGGGCAGACCGCCACTGCCGACTCCGCTTTCGCACGGCTGGAAGAATTCAGAGCAGCCACCGCGGAACTGAAACGTCTCGAAGACCGCATCAGCGGCCCTGACCCCCAAATTCAGGACCGCCTGCGCACCGGTGAACTGCTGCTGCAGTACCGCGATCCCCAGGATGGCGTCGTGGTCCTCCAGGGAGTGCTCGATCTGGACCCCCAGTCCGTCACCGCCCACAAACTCCTCGCCCGCCACTTCGCTGCCATCCAGCCACCAACAGAATCCGCCGCGCGGCAGCAGAAATATCACGAACAGCAGGTGCAGAGACTGGAAGGGTCAGAGCCGCAACCGTGAGAGAGCCGGAAGAAATCGATGATCGCAAAGCCTTGATGGGGTGTGGAACGTAAACACGGGTGATGCCATGAAAACAGCCCGGATTACTCTGTTTACGCTGTTTCGTCGTCCCCGGGCGAGGCTCCTGCCGGGCCGACGCACGCTGGCCCGCGCCGTACGCCTCTGCCAATTTTTCTGCGGAGCCGCGCGGATCGGTTCAGTGCTCGCGGGAGGGATGCGGCTCAGCAGGAGCTTCGCCCTCCCTGCCTGGCACTCCTGCCCGTCTCTGCATTAGACTCCTCACATCCCACTCGTTTCCGACCGAATTCCACAGGCTCGCCTCACCATGAAACACTGTCCATTGCCAATACTCCTGCTCACGGGCCTGCTGTTTCCGGCAGTGGCACCGGCTCAAACCGCCGACGAGCAGCTGGAGAAATTCTTCACCGCCCATCTGGAAGTCTGCTTTCGCCAGCGCCCGCTGGACGCCACGCTGCTCGGAGACCACCGCTTCGATGATCAGCTCGATGACATCTCCGCCAACGCCCGAACGGAATGGCTCAACCACTACAAAGTGCAGCTGCAACGGCTCGAGACCGAGATCCCCCGCGATCAGCTCAGTCGCAACGCACAGATCGATTTTGAAATCCTTCGCGATGACCTCAGACGCAACATCTGGCTCATGGAAAACACGCGTCCATTTGAAGAGGATCCCAGGACCTACGGGGCGTGGATCAGTGACAGCGTGTATTCACTGCTGGTGCAGTCCACCCTGCCCCGCGATGTCAACATTCGCAACGCCATCGCCCGTATGCAGCAGATCCCGCGGATCGTTCGCACAGCGTGGCAGACACTTCGCGAATCGCCCCCATCCATCCTTGAAACCGCAATCCTCCAGAATCGCGGGGCGATTGGCTTTTACGAGCAGGGCATCTATGAGTTGATTCAGGGGGCCGATCAGACGGACGCCGTGCGTACCGCAGCCGGCCCGGTGCTCGAAGTGCTCCGCGAACATCAGGCGTGGCTGGAGGACAGTCGCCGCCTGCGGGCGGGAGGTGAATGGCGTCTGGGGCGCGAACTCTTCGCACAGAAACTTGAACATACGCTCAATGCCGGTGTCACCGCCGATGAAGTGCTGGCCGATGCGGAACGGGAATACGAACGCGTCCAGACCGAACTCTACATTGTGGCCCGCCAGCTCTGGGCCACTCGCTTCCCCGGCCGGGTGCTCCCTGCGGATGACGTCGCCGGACGCCGTGAAACTGTCCGCCTTGTGATCGCTTCGGTCTCTGAAGAACACGGCGCCCCGGAAACGCTGGTCGCCGATGCCAGAGCCGGCGTTGAACAGATTCGCAGCTTTATCCGGGACCGCGATATTCTGCGGCTTCCCGAACCGGATCGCTGCCAGATCATCGAAATGCCCGAATTCCGTCGCGGTAATTCCCTCGCCTACCTCGAATCCGCCCTGCCACTCGATCCCGGCGGGATCAGCTCCTACGCCGTGAGTCCTCCCCCTGCCGACTGGGGCGCCGATCGGGTTCGCAGCTTCCTCGAAGAATACAATACTCACATGCTGCAGGTGCTCACCATCCACGAGGCCTACCCAGGTCACTATGTTCAACTGGAATACTCCAATCGGTCGCCGTCGCGCATTCGACGGGTGCTGCAGTCCGGCGTGTTCATTGAAGGCTGGGCCGTCTACACCGAACAAATGATGCTCGATCAGGGCTACGGCAGTGGCAGCCTCGCACTGCGACTCAATCAGCTCAAGTTCTACCTCCGCGCCGTCATCAACGCCATCCTTGATCACCGCATGCACTGCACACCCATGACAGACGACGAGGCTTACGCACTGCTCACGGAAGGTGGCTATCAGTCCGAAGGCGAAGCACGATTGAAAATCATCCGGGCGAAGCAAACGTCGACTCAGCTGAGCACCTATTTCGTGGGTCGCATGGCACACTATCGGCTGCGTCAGGACATTCAGCGCGAACTGGGAGCCGACTTTGACCTGGGACGCTATCACGAAGCCGTCCTCAGCCACGGCTCCGTGCCCATGAAGTACCTCCCCGAACTCGTCCGTGAACGACTGAAACACGCCCGCTAATCCCCCTTCTCCCCTGCAGGCTGTCGTCGTAGGCCGATTTGAGGGCCTTAGCCCCCCCGGAGAATTTTTAAAATCCACCCAAAAACAATGACGTCTTGGTTTCTGAGAGCTACCAGGGACTCAGGAGGGACTTATTAGGGCGATATTCCACGCGCGCGAAGCGCCCAAAGCCCCCATCATGTTTCAACTGCGACTGTTTTCCCGTGCTCCGCGCGCAGCGTGGCCATCACTGTCACAAGTTTTTTGAGATTGAACGCCGT
>JBJTOM010000333.1:0-1406 GCA_046074585.1 Planctomycetota bacterium
CCAGGGCACTCCTGAGCGAGCTGCGTTTCGTAGCGCGTATCGCTGAGCAGCACCGGGGCCTGACCGGTTGCCAGAAACAGCCACGAAGAATCTCCCGTGAATCCCGTCAGATAACGAACGTTGGCCAGGCCAGTCACCACCAGTGCATCAATCCCCAGCTCCCGAAATCTCCTCTGCACACGCCCTCGCCGACTCTCATAACCAGGCTCAACCATGGGAAACAACCTGAACTTTCCGCAATAAACCGCTATAACCCCGGGACGCAGACATTCGGTGGCCTCCGCGCGCTGGCCACCCGCCACAGAATACTCATCCCGTCCCCTTCAAAGCAACGTCCCGATGTTCGACTCTCTCAGACGGTTCCTTGCAGGCTCTTCAGAACCGTCCCCAGGTAATCCCGGGGTTGAGGACCTCCTGCAATCATGGCAGACGGTCGCTGTCGACGGTCGCGACGTTGACGTGTTTGTCCCGCAGAATCCCGAACAACTGCTGGGAGTCGTGCTGTTTCTCCACGGTCATGGTGAAGTCGGACTCCGCCGCAATCCTGTCTTCACCCAACTGCTGCACACCCACCGACTTGCTGCCGTCTGCCCCCCCGGACGACGCAGCTGGTGGCTGGATGTGCCCTGCGAAGAATTCGATCCCATCGTTCCTCCTCAACACTGGCTCCTTCACACACTGCTCCCGTGGATCCGGCAGACACTCGCCTTCGTCCCGCCGAAAATTGCACTGCTGGGTATCAGTATGGGGGGGCAGGGAGTGCTGCAGCTGGCCTTTCGGCAGGCGATCAAATTTCCAGTCGTCGCAGCCATCTCACCCGCCATTGACTTCCACCAGCTCTACGGCGCCGGGATTCCCCTGGATCGCATGTTCCCGGACGCCGAATCAGCCCGCCAGGCCACCGTCGTGCTCAACCTGCATCCACTCAACTGGCCCCGATTCCAGTTCTTCTGCTGTGACCCGACCGACACCGAATGGTTTGACGGCGCGGCCAGACTGGGCATGAAACTGTCCTCCTCCGGCATCTTCCACGAACGCGATCTGGAAACCATCGCCGGAGGACATTCGTGGGACTACTTTAACCACATGGCCCCGAAAGCACTCCAGCACATCGCGGAAAGCCTGCGGAAAGTGAGTGCGGACTGACCGCGACGATCTGCAGGTAACCTGCACAGTTTCAGGATTGATCTTTGAAAATGGAGAAGAATGTGCGGTCCCTCGCGCATGACACGGATGTCGCTCGACGCACTTCACGACGGTTCTCCCTGCAGCGATCCAATGACCTCGGAAACCTGCCGTCGACTGGGGACGCGACCTTTCGACCCCATCCGGACTGCCGTCAAGGCTGCCTTCCACTACAAACCTGCACCCAAACTGATCCCGCAAAACTGATCGCTCGGTGCACG
>JBJTOM010000334.1:0-14860 GCA_046074585.1 Planctomycetota bacterium
GTCAGATTTCGTTCATCATACACCTTGTCACTCAGCCGAAACCATTTTCCTCGCTTCACACCCGTTCTGCACTTTCTGACATCTCTATAGTGCATTGAACTGCCCCGCTGCAGCGTAATGGGACATATGGGACCAATGGGACCGATGTCAGGGCCCCTTGCCCAATTGACATCTCTCGCGCGCCCCGGCCACATCCCACGGACGGCTCGCAGAAATCTTTGCCCGCGGACTGCCGTCCAGCGGCTCAACTCCCCCCTCTCCCCTCCAGGGGAGAGGGGCCGGGGGTTGAGGGGTCAAAAGCCCTGCACCAACGCACCGTGTTGTCGCACATGATCCACGTGTCGGTGGCGACGTTGGCATTTCGGCCGGAATTCGCAGGTCCCTGGCTGAGAACTGCCCTGACAGTGCGAAGGGTCTAAGGATCTCGTGACCTGGCATTTCATGCCGAGCTGATAGCGTGCATTACAGGCCGGAAACGCATCCGTGCGATTGTGCCCTGTAAGGCCAGTTCCCTCAACTCCGGGGTGAAACATGCCAGATACGGAACTCCGCCGTTGCCCCACCCAAAACTCCCGCTCAACGCCGAAATTGCCAGGTTCCAGAACTGCATCCCTGACGCCGTAAGAGTGCGCTCAAGTCTCACTCGAACTGACAACAGTCGCACTGCGCGTAAAAAAACCTCCGGTTCCTGGGAACTCGGAGGTTTTTTTGTGGGCTGCAAGGTCTCTCAGGCACTCGCAGCCTGCAATCCGTTTCTCAGGCGAACTGCTCGTCTCTCTCAACAGTTTCGCGGAGCTCTCAGGTCCGCGAGGCGGACCTGAGGATCTCAGGTTCAGGTTCCGCGTCTCTCTGAAACCGAAGTACAGCAGTGGGCGTGCCAAAGCGGCGAAAAAGTTGACGACGCCCCGGATACTGCACTTCAATTCGGATCATAAATCTATCAGAGGAAATGACTTACAGCTTGATCACAGTGTTTTCTGAAGAGCCATCAAAGCACTCGGCGGTACTCACTGACGGCGATTTTGCAGAATTTACAACGAGCCGGTTTTGTCATTTTTACAAACTTCGGCCCTCCCGCCCCATCACTCAGAAGACTTCCGCCGGGTCCGCCGTGCGAATTCGTCGCATCGCCATCAGGGCACTCAGACAACACATCACCACGGTCAGGCAAAACACCAGCACCGCCCGAAACACTGTCATCTCAAACTGCATCTGAATGGCGTTCGTGGCCACACGGTAAAGCACAATCGCAAGGAAAAACCCTGGGAGGTATCCAAGACCAGACAGCAGCATCGCCTGATGAAATACCACACGCAACAGGTAGCCATCGGAAAATCCCATCGCTTTCAGAGTGGCGTATTGCGGCAGATGATTGGTGACTTCCGTGTAGAGAATCTGGTAGACCACCACAAAGCCCACAAAGAAACCCACAGCGGCCCCCATGCCGAAAATGAAGTCGATCGGCGCGTTCTCCCGGATAAACGCAATCTCGCCGTTCACCAGCTCTGCATGGGTCATCACCTTCGCTTCGTTCCCCACCAGCTGCTGCAACCGGGCTCTGACCGGCTCAATCGCCGTACCGGGCCTCAGGCGAATCAGCCCCACATCCGTAGCGCCCGGTCGCCGATCCGGAAACAACCGCAGAAAATTCGCGGGCGACATGTACAGGTTGCCGTCTGTGTTAATGGAGATTCCCACGTTGATCGCACCGATGATGCGGACTTTCCGCAGGTTCACTTCCACATCCAGTACTCCGCGGTCCTGGAGAAAGCCCAGCACAGGACCATAATTCTTGCGGCTCAGACCGTCGAACAACACCCGGTCCTGCTCCCGCAACTCCTGTGTGTACGCCTCCAGTCCCGGCAACTGCATCATCGGATCCTGCGGGTCAATCCCGTACAGACTCACCGGAAATTCGAGGTGATCCCATGGATTCCGAAAACGCCCCTGAGCCATATACATCTCCGTGACCCGCTCCACGTCCGGCAATGCCCCCGCACGGAACAAAAGCACCCGCGGAAAGGTGGCGGACGCGAAAATCGTCTTCGTCCTTGGGCTCACCACTACCAGGTCGGCTGTAAATCGGCGAGCGATCGCGACGCTGTTGTCCATGGCCCCTTCGCGAATCCCCAGCTGCACCAGCATCAGCATCACGGCCACCACCACACCCGCACACGCCACCACAAGCTTCACTCGCTGATGTGTCAGCTGAGCCCACGCAAGTAAGAAACTGGAGGCTGGCATCGCAGAAACCCCGGGCGAACAGGAAGACAAATGACAACCCACATTCTACGTCAATCCACGCTGCTGGCACCAGAAAACGACGACCGACCAGGGCGCCCGAACACAATCTGGCGCCCCGTGTCTGGGACGCCTGCGAATCGATGGCAGCGCCCTGGAGTCCCTGCATCCCTCCCAATTGGGCGCCCAACGGGGCGCACAATCGTCAAAGAGGGAACAGGCATCACTGCAGATCCGTATTTGCAGGTTGGCGCGCAAGTTGCGTCAGATCCGTATTTGCAGGTTGGCGCGCAAGTTGCGTACTGTCCAAGCGTAATCAGACCGCGGCTCACATTGCGTTCGCCGATGTGAGTCCCCTGAAAAATGCAAAGAAAATTGAGGGCTGCCATGTCCAAGTCATATCTTTCCCGGTTTCTGCAGCAGGATGCTGGCTTTGTGCTTTCGTCAGAAGCACTTCTGATGGGAACGACCGCAATCCTGGGCCTTCTTGTTGGGCTTGTTTCTGTCCGCGACAGTCTTGTCGAGGAATTTGAAGACTTTTCCGAAGCAATTGGCTTCCTGAACCAGTCCTACTCTTATACTGGCGTGAGTGGGAACGGGAACGATGCTTCGACGCAGGGCGGGCTTTTTGAAGATAGTTTGGAGGAGACCGATTTCCAAGATATACTCACAGATTTACCAGAAGAAGCGCCCGAGGATGGCCCATAGGGCCAACTTCCTGCGACACATTCCTCTCGTCCCCCGCTTTCAGCGGGGGTTTCGCATTTCCGGCGTAACGCTCAAGGTCGTTCCGTTCCAGCCCCAAATCTGAGGGATTTCAGCCGTCTTTTGCTTCACGCTGGACAGCCTCACCCGCCTCCTGCAATGCTCCGCTCCCCAGTCTAGCGGGGCGCACGTTGTCACCGGCTCAGCGACCCGCATCAAGGATTGTTCTCGCTGGAGCCCCCAAATGCCCGGATCCCTTTGGTATCTTGCCACCGTGATTCTCATGATCTGTGCAGCCTCCGCATCCGCACAGCCACCAGAATCCGCCATGCCGAAAAGACCGCTGACCGTCGAAGACCTGCTGTCGTTCAAACGCGTCGGGGCGCCCGCCCTCGACCCCAGCGGTCAGTGGGTTGTCTACCCCGTCTCAGAAATCACCGACTCACACAACAACAAGTCGGTTTCCCGCTTGTGGGTCGCTCCCGCCGATCTCCGCAGCCCCCCGCGACAACTCACTAATCCCTCCGGGCGCGATACAAACCCGCGCTGGTCCCCCGACGGTCGCTGGATCCTCTTCGAATCCAGCCGCTCCGGCAGCCCGCAACTGTGGGTCATCAGCTCCCTTGGCGGTGAAGCCAGACAACTCACCACCATCACCACGGGTGCCTCAGGCGGTACGTGGTCCCCGGACGGCCGACACATCGCGTTCGTGTCCGCCGTCGCCCCCCAGTTCTCCAGCCTGCCGTTCGCCGAAAGCGACGCCAAAAACAAGGCACTCGCCGACGAACAGGAAGCTTCGCCCGTAAAAGCGCGCGTCCACCGCAGGCTGTTTTATCGCCACTGGGACAGCTACGTCGAAGACAAACGCCAGCACCTGTTTGTCATCGACGTCGAACCCGTCTCCGACTGGGAACTCAAAGCCAGCGCCCCACGTGATGTCACCCCGGGCGACCGGGACGCCTACCCCACGTCCAGCACCTTTTCCGCTTCCCCGGACTTCTGCTTCTCTCCAGACAGTTCGCACCTGATCTTCACCGCCGTCCCGGCGGTCAACGAAGCGTGGAGCACCAACTACGACCTCTGCCGGGTCCCCATTTCGGGGGGGACCGCCGATTGGCCATCGCTCACCGCCACTAACCTCGCCGCCGATGGACTCCCCGTGTTCTCACCCTCCGGTCGGCAACTCGCCTGGCGCAGCCAGCGTCGCGCCGGTTACGAAGCCGACAAATGGGAAATCATGCTGGCGGACTGTCAGCCCGACGGCACGCTCACCAGCCCCCCCCGATCGCTCACCCAGCAGCTCGATCTGTCGTTCGACGAAATCGTCTGGCGGGACGAACAGCGACTGCTCACCACCGCCGAATTTCGCGGCGAAAAGCCTGTCTTCGGCATCACTGTCAGCAAGCCAGACACCGCCGAGAAAGCTCCAGGAGCCGGCACCTTCTCCAATCTTGCCGTCTCCGCCGACGGCGCCGTGCTCGTCTGCAACCGCAGTCGGCTCACCTCCCCTCCCGAAGTCTTTGCCGCTCTGCTCGAACCCGAAATCCTCCGCACGCGCCTGCCCGGCCTTGATCTCTCCAAAGCCAACGCTGAACTGCTCGCTCAGCTGGACCTCCCCGACGCCTCCTCCGTCGAAGTACCCGGTGCAGACGGTGATCCCATGCAGATGTGGATTCTCCAGCCTCCCGGCTTCGACAAAACCCGCCGCTGGCCGCTCGCATTCCTCGTCCACGGCGGCCCCCAGGGAGCCTGGTCGGACAGCTGGAGCTTCCGCTGGAATCCGCAGATCTGGGCCGCTCAAGGCTACGTCGTTGCCGCTCCAAACCCCCGCGGCAGTACCGGCTTCGGCCAGAAATACACCGATCAGATCAGCGGGGACTGGGGCGGTCGCTGCTACGTGGATCTCATGGCCGGTCTGGCATTCATTGAACAACAGTCCTGGATCGATACCGACCGCATGTTCTCCGCCGGAGCCTCCTTCGGGGGCTATATGATGAACTGGTTCCAGGGACACACCACCAAATTCAAAACACTCGTGACCCACTGCGGCGTCTACAACTTTGAAAGCATGTACGCCACCACCGAAGAACTCTGGTTCGACGAATACGAACACGGTGGCCCGCCCTGGGGGGCCAACCGCGAATCCTATGAAAAACATTCGCCCCACCGATTCGCCGCCAGCTTCAAAACCCCCATGCTCATTATCCATAACGACCTCGACTTCCGCGTCCCCGTGTCAGAAGGTGACCAACTCTTCACCACCCTCCAGCGTTTGGGCATCCCCAGCAAATACATCAACTTCCCCGACGAAGGACACTGGGTGCTCAAACCCGCCAACAGCAGGTTCTGGCACAACGAAATCTTCGCCTGGCTCCGGGAATACTGCCCCCCAGGACCAAAGTAGACCCACATCGCATCCCCGGCGCCCCCCACCCCCAACTCCAGGCCCTTCGCGTCGCCCCGCCTGATTCCCTCCGTTCCCCGTACAACGAATCCCGCCCATGTCTTCCATCGCCGCACTTGAACAGCACCTGCAGCCCGGTCAGCCGGATTCCATTCTTCATGCACTCGAATCCGTCCTCCTCCAGCAACGCGATTTCCACCGCCTGTTCGATGCCAGGATGATCGCCGTCCGACGCCGTATGGGCCTCAGGATCACGCGCCCCGCAGCGCTCGCCGACGTCCCCAAAGAACTCGAATCCGCCTTCCGCGCCGCCTGGACCGAAACCGCTCGCGAAATCGGACGCCTGTTCCTTGAACACGATCAACTGGCCGACGCCTGGGCCTACTTTCGCACCATCCAGGAACCCGATCCCGTTCGCCTCGCCATCCAGAAAAAAGCCGCCGAACTTTCCCGTCTCTCCGATCAGGACCGCGAAGAACTGCTCAACCTGGCCCTCTACGACGGTGCCCACATGGTCGAAGGCATCCGTCTGCTCCTCAAAACCCACGGCACCTGCAATACGGTCACGGCCATGAGCCAGGTCATCTCCCAGATGACCCCCGAAGAACGCCGCCAGGCTGCCGCCATCCTCGTCAAACACCTCTACACCGATCTGCAAAGCAGCGTCCGTCGGGATATCGAACGCCGCCAACCGCTCCTGCGCCCCGAAATCCCCCTTCGCGAACTTATCGCCGGCCGCGAATTCCTCTTCGCTGACGGCAACTACCACATCGATGTCTCACACCTCCACTCCATCGTCGGCTTCGCCCGCAATCTCCACCGCGAAGACCCTGAACTCAAACTCGCTGTGGAACTCGCCTGCTACGGCCAGCAACTCAGCGAACACCTCCGCTACCCCGCCGATGTGCCCTTCGATGACTACTACACCGCCAGCATCAGCTTCCTCAAAGCACTCTCCGGCGAAGACGAACAGGGAGGACTTGACTGGTTCTCCGCCAGACTTCAACAGGAACCCGACGAACCCGACCAGCGAATGATCGCCTTTGTCCTCATCGATCTGGCCAACCGCATCGGCCGTGCTCCCGACCTGCTCGAACGCGTCTCTCCATGGCTCAGCCGCATGGAAGATCCCAACGGATTCTCGTTCACCTCCGCCTGCCTCGATGCCGGACGCCCCGACCTGCTCGAACAGGCCGCCCGCTCCAACGACGATGTCCTCGCCTTCGCCACCAGTCTCCTCGCCCGATCCTGATCACGCCGCTATTGCCTGGCTACCCATTCGGAACACGCCGCGATGAAAATCTGCATCATCACAGCAGGTGGAGCCGGCATGTTCTGCGGATCGTGCATGCAGGACAACACCCTTGTCCGCGCCCTCCGGCTTGCCGGGGCCGACGCCGTGCTCCTGCCGACCTACACGCCCATTCGCGTCGACGAAGACAGCACCGCCGGCGAACGCGTGTTTCTCGGGGGCATCAACGTCTATCTGGATTCCCGACTCCCCGGCTGGAAATGGCTGCCGCGCCCCTGCAAACGCTGGCTGGATTCGCCCGCCGTCGTCCGACTGCTCTCACGGTTCGGCAGCAGCACCCAGGCGGCTGACCTGGGGCCACTCACTGTCGACATGCTCCACGGCTCGCTGGGCCCCTGCAACGCCGCCATCACCGAACTGGTCCAGTTCATCGCCGACGGACTCAGACCGGATCTGGTCATCTTCAGCAATGCACTGCTCTCCGGTGTCGTCCCCGAACTCCGCCGCCGCTGGAACGGAAAACTGCTGTGCCTGATCCAGGGAGATGACATCTTTCTCAAGGACCTCCCCGAACCGTTCCAGACACAGGCCCTCCAGCTCATTCAGCAGAACAGTCGGCACTTCGACGGATTCCTTGCCCACAGCCACTACTACGCCGACTTCATGTCCGGCTACCTCTCAATCGATCGCACTCGCTTTCACTGCGTCCCGCTCGCCGTGGAAGATCGGCCCCCTCAGCCGGCAGATGCACACACAGCCACTTCCCTCGCCGCCACCTCGGCCACCGCTCCACAGCCGCCATCACCCTCACACCGCTCCGGCCCGCTGACCGTCGGCTACTTCGCTCGCATCTGCCCTGAAAAGGGCGCCTTCCAGTTTCTCGATGCCGCCGCTGCCGTGCTCAAAACCCGCAGCGACATCCGCTTCAGCATCGCTGGTTACCTGCCGAAACAGCATCGCAGATCATTCCTCAGACAACTCGCGCTTGGTACCGAGGGCGCCCCCGACCGCCTGCAGTGGCACGGCAGTCCACCCGATCGGCAGCAGAAGTTCCAGCTGCTCGCGCAGCTGGACTGGCTCTGCGTCCCCACCACCTACCGGGAACCGAAAGGCCTGTATGTGCTCGAAGCCGCACTCGCCGGAGTCCCCTGTCTGCTGCCCGATCACGGCGCCTTCCCCGAACGCGTGGCTACCCTCCGCTGCGGAACACTCTTCCACCCCGGCTCACAGTCCGCACTGGAAACCGCTCTGCTGAACCTTCAGCCGGTACCCTCCGATGTCTCACTGCAACTCCGACAGCGCTGCCTGGAACAGCATGGACTGAAAACAGCCGGTGCCGCCTGTCTGCAGGTCTTCAATGCGACGCTCGCCCGCTGAACATCATCGGCGGATAATTCGTACGGGGCCCCTGCCACCGTTCCGGGATTCCGGCGTCCCCGCAAAAATCACTCGCCCCCACGTGGCCGGACGATGCATGTCAACAACACCCTGAGGAGACCAGACCCAGTTCTCTTCGCGGGCTCCCTCGGGCGTCTGATACCGCTCGCCATCGGTTTCCACCGGCCACTGCACACGGGAAAAGTTCATCCGCCAGACGTCACCTTCCACCGGGATCTGCAGCGGTGCAACCGGAGCGTTGTCGGATTGCTCACCCTCGACGGATTCAGCCGCCAGCACTTCATATCCCCGCACACGCGATCCATCCCGCACCGCGCGGCGCACCGGTTGCGTGGTGTCGTGCAGAGACTGCAGTCCGAACCACGGTATCTCCAGCTCCACAGTCCAGCCGGCATCCGCTGAACGGGCATCATTCAGCGTTCCATCCACCCAAACCGCAGACCGCAACCCCGCAAGCGACCAGCCGTCGTCAGGCTGACCACCAACGTTGTAGGGACGCGGCAGACGCAGATCCCAGACGGTGTTCAGAGCATTGATCTCGAGTTCGCCATAATTCAAGCCATCCCCGTCCGGATCGATGAACACTTCGAAATCGTTGTCATGGAAGATCACGGAATCACGCCCCCGCAATGAACCTCGCACGTCGGGTTCCTGCAGTTCTGCGGCGATGTACAGGGCGTGCGCGTCCCAGAGCATTTTCATGCGGGTGCGAAACATCGGCCGTGGCCGACCAGGTCCCTCGATGTCGATGAATTCTTCGCTCCAGGAAGCCATCTCCCAGACCGGTTCGGTGAGCCGTCCGTCGATCAGCAGCGTCCCCCGCCGGGCAAATGCCGGAAGACGCACGCAGGTATAGGAACGCACGTTCGGCGGGCTGGCAGCTGGGGGAGCCACGTTAGCTTGAGGAACCGCATCAGCCGCATCAGCCGCCGCGGCCGATGCAGCAGATGCCGCAACATCAGCCGGTCCTGCGGCAGCGGTGGCAGCAGCGTTCGCGGCGTCTGCAGAGGTTGTCGGCGTCGCCGCAGGCTCAATCGCAGCCGGCTCCGGTGTGGGCGGCTCCTGCACGATCGCCCGCGGGGTTGCAGCTTCCACAGCCGCGTCCTGCGCGACTGCAACCCGTGAAGTCAAGCCGAAACCCGGCAGACAGAACGCGATCGCTGGAACAACACATCTCAGGTACCCGGCACGCATATCCCGTCCTCATCTGACGCCGCAAGTCGATTCGCGGACAAAATAATCTCCATCGTCGACTCTTCGGCTGAACGGGCGTTTGACATCAGCCATATCAGGGCGGGGCTGAAGGCGACGGAGAACAGACGGCTCACTGCCCCGCGCCCGTGCCCCAATCGACAAATCCGGCAGATTCCCGATGATCGATCGCTGTCCCGCGTTGCGGATTCGGGACATCAGGTCGGTATTGAACCCCAACCCCATCACGTGTTTCGGGAAGTCAACGACCATATCGGGCCTCTGACAGTTTTTTCAAAAAACTTCCAGAAACATCCGACACGGCAAAATTGCTGACCTATCCATTGACCATGCGAATCGTTCGCAACCCGGACAGGTGCTGCTGGCCACCTGATCCCACCGTTTGAAACACCCAGCGTGAATGTTGTTTAAGGGGTTCACTGAGATGAAGAATCTGATGCTGAGTTTCGTTCGTGGCGAAGAAGGTTTTATTCTGTCGACGGAGGCTGTGCTGGTGGGCACCATTGCCATTATCGGCATGATTCTTGGTTTGGTCGCAGTTCGTAATGCTGTCGTGCTGGAATTGCAGGATTTTTCAGTGGCGGTTGGTGCTTTGAACCAAAGTTAGACTTATACTGGTGTGACTGACACCGCGGCGACCGCTACAACTCAGGGTAGTGTATTTGCTGACACCAGTGAGCCGAGTGACGCCGCATCAATCAACGTAACGTCACCAGCCGCAGCTGCCGAAACATAACTCGCAGCGTTGAGTCGCGGACTGCCACGTACCCATGGGGCTGGAAGACTCGATCTTCCACCCCTTTTTTTATATGTGCGGTCCGGGGAAGTCTGATCTGCGACGACCTTTGCGAATTTTCCATGCGGTGTCGTTCGCAACGTGAGCCGATACAGGTGTGGCGTCTTGAGTCCATTGCACGATGCTGACCGAAGTTGCTCTGAGCAAACGCCCATGACTCGTCGCAAACGTCCCCCCCAGACCTCCTCCTCAGTCGTCCACGCGGCTGACCCGGCGATCTACGCCTCCGGCTTTCTCACCTACCTCGACGCCGAATGCGGCCTCGCCGCCAACACCCTTGCTGCCTACCGCCGGGATCTGGATCGGTTTCTTGCGTGGAACCGCGACGCAGCCCAGGCCGGTGTGCACCAGATTTCTGTCGCTGTGCTCACACAGTTCCTCGAATTCCTGCAGTCCCTGAACCTGTCCGCTCCCAGCATCGGTCGCAGTCTGGCAGCCATCCGCATGTTTTTCCGATATCTGATGCTGGAGGGTGTCGTCACCGAAAGTGCTGCGGACCTTGTCAGTTCCCCGAAACTTTGGGAACGGCTTCCGCGAGTGCTCAGCCCGGAAATGGTGGATACCCTGCTGCTGGCGCCGCTTCCGGCCGCTGACCGCTACCCCAATCGCGACCGTGCCCTGCTGGCTCTGCTGTATGCCACCGGCTGCCGTGTGTCTGAAATCTGCAATCTGAAACTGGCCGACATGAACCTCACCGAAGGATTCTGCCGCTGCACCGGCAAGGGAAATAAACAGCGTCTGGTCTCACTCAACCCCGTCGCGGTCCAGGCGGTCGGAAAATGGCTCACCGGCGAACGACAGGAGCTGACCCGAAGGTTTGGCCGGGATGACGAATGGCTGTTCCTGTCGCGGAGCGGCCGCCGGGTTGCCAGGGAATCCATCTGGTCCCTCATCCGCCGCTACGCCCGCCGCACCGGCTGTGGCGACATCAGTCCTCACACCCTGCGACACAGTTTCGCCACGCACCTGCTGGCCGGCGGTGCCGACATCCGCGCCCTCCAGGAAATGCTGGGACACGCCAGCATCCGCACCACTCAGGTGTACACTCACGTCGAACACAGCCGCCTGAAAGCCGTACACCGCAAATGCCACCCGCGCGGATAGTCCGGTTGTGCCGAGCGTCTCTCGCAGCTGATCACAAGCCGGAACCATCCCAGTGCCACACCGCGGCACGACACGACGTGCAGGAAGGGGGGGGGGTGGATTGCCCCATTGCGAGCTCTTACGCTCCCGGGAGGGCAAAGCTCCTGCTGAGCCCCCCCTGCCGCGAGACTGCAACGGTCCGCGCCGCTCCCCAAAATCACTGGCAGAGGCTCACAGCCCGGGCCAGCATGCGACGGCTCGGCGGGATCCTCGCCCTCCCGAGTCAGGGCGGTCTTTTCAGAGGATTCCAGAGAACGTTAGCCTCAATTGCGCACAATTTTCCGGCACTGACGCTTCAAAATGCGTACTAAGTCCTTGTCAGAAAGAGACTTAAAGCCACATGGGATGCGTCAAAGGGATCATACAGAGTGTGCAGCACAGTTGGAGTTATTTGAAGTCAGCCGACAGAGGATTACCCTGGCCGATGAGGGTGAGGGGCTGTTCTCCCCTGCTTTTGCCGAAGAACGAGCCCTCATGCGATCGATCGACACGGAAAACAAGAGCCACCTGTCCGCGCTGAATATGCCAGGCAAGACCTTCAATGGACGTCCAGCCATGGGCTCAGGGATCGGCAATGCACTCGGGGCGGAAACTCAGGATCTGCCCTGCGACATTGTCCTCCGTGATCCCGCAGGCTACACTACCGTGCAGAAAAATGGCCTGGTCGAGTGGCTGGTGGCCGGCCGTCGATCAGGGAACGGAGTTCAGTTCGTCAGGTTCTCCAGTGCTCCATTTGAATCCAGCTCAGCCAGTGTCTTCCTGGATGCTGCAGCGCTCGGCGCTTCCTGCAGGAACTCAATGCCTTTCATCCGGAACAGCACCCTCGCGAATCCGAACTCGAAGCTCGCATTCAGAATTTCGAATTGGCTGCTCGCATGCAATTGACAGCCACACAGGTGCTCATCGAGATGTGGACCGGCAAAACTCACCTTCACCCACAGCGGTCGTCCGGAGCGTCTGCCGGCCCCTGAAGTGAAGGCGTACGGGTCGTGAAGGAGATTCTGGTATGAAGACGTCCGCAGGGATCCGGCTGATATCAGCAGTTCTGGCTCTCCTTGTTTCGGCAACGTCCGCCTGCGGAGAAGACGTTCCCGATTTCAATCGGGACATCCGACCACTGCTCAGAGATCACTGTGTCAAATGCCACGGGCCTCTGCGACAGGAAGCAAGACTGAATCTCGGCGTTCCTGCCGGGATCGCGCGCGGTGGACAAAGCGGACACGTGATTGTGCCGGGGCAACCGAATCACAGCCGTCTGTGGCAGCTCGTGGAACGAGACGAGATGCCGGAAGGCTCACCACTGGCCGCCGACCGCAAAGACCTCCTGAAACGCTGGATCACTGCCGGCGCACCCGGTTTACAGCAGCCCGACAATGCGCCTGATGCAGAGATCCCGTGGGCGTATCGAAAGCTGAGTCGCCCTGAGCCGCCTGCTGTCAGACACCAGCACCGGATTCGGAACGCACTTGACGCCCACATCGCCGCCCGACTCGACGCGGCCGGATTGACGATGAGCCCTGAAGCCAGCCGTGAAACGCTGATCCGTCGCGCCGCACTCGACCTGACCGGCCTGCCACCATCAATCGAAGAAATCGACAGCTTCGTCAGAGATGACAGTCCGCAGGCTTATGAACAGATGGTGGAACGATATCTTGCGTCGCCTCGCTTCGGCGAACGCTGGGGCAAACACTGGCTGGATGCTGCCGGGTACGCAGATTCCAACGGCTACTTCAGCGCTGACACCGACAGGCCCCTTGCCTATCGCTATCGCGACTACGTCATCCGCTCCGTCAACGCGGATAAACCGTTCGACAGGTTCATCCGGGAGCAGTTGTGCGGCGATGAGATGGTTGGATTCCGTACCGGGGAACCAGTAAATCCGGAGCAGATTGAGCTCCTCGAAGCCACTCATTTTCTGCGGAACGGCCAGGATGGTTCCGACATCGGCGTGCAGGAGCCGGAAGCCTTCGAGATCGATCGCCGCGCCGCGCTGGAAGCGGTCGTGCAGGTGACGGCAACATCCCTGCTGGGGCTGTCCGTTCACTGCGCTCGCTGTCACGACCACAAGTACGATCCGATTACGCAAAAAGAATACTACCAGCTGCAGGCAATTTTCTTTCCGGCCTTCAATCCTCAGGACTGGGTCAACCCCAAAGATCGCGTGATCCACGCTTACGTCCCTGGCGAGAAGGAGGAATGGGAAAAACGGGAATCCGAACTGAAGCAGCAACTTGCCGCACTGAAGGAGGCATACGTTGCATGGGTGAATGCGCACCGCGAACCGGCTGACGTGCTCTTCGAAGACACGTTCGGTATCGGCTGGGAATCACGCTGGTCTGCGACCGCCCCGGGAGACGACAGGCCCAGCGCCGCGATTTCGATCAATGGCACACAACCCAGCGCAGCCAGCGTCAAGGATGAAACACTGAGCATCATTGCGGGTTCAGGCGAAGCGTGGTTGTCCACCACATCCGCTTTCGACTGGACGCCCGACCGGAGCGGCGACTGGATTCAGGCGACGTTCGATCTGATCGACAACAGGATTTCAGGCGGCCCTGCGGAACGCATCGGATACAACATCGCCGTGCATGACTTCGACGATTCCGGTTCGCGTGAGGGGGGCAACATCCTTATTGACGGAAATCCGACGACCGCGACCAGCATCTACCGGGACTACCCCGGTGGCGATCAGAAAGCCGTCGGATCAATCGGCTCGCAGGGCTACGTCCCCGGCCGCAACTACGGTGTCCGCGTCACCAACATGGGCGAAGACACGTATCGACTTGAGCACCTCGTTGATGGACTGCCTGAGGGTGCGGCGCTGAACCTGACAGCGAACGATCTGCCCGATGGCGGCTTTTCGCTCTTCTACTGTGTAAACCGCAGCTTCATCGTCGATAACGTGCGAGTCGAACGGAACAGGGCATCGGCAACCGCCGCAGCGGATGTTGTGGCGATCCGTAAGGCGATGGAGGAACGCCGCACAGAATACGAGAAAAAACGCCGGGAGCTGGAGTCGCAGCGGACACCGGAACCTGGCCGAGCGATCGCATGGGTGACTGACAAATCGGCCGCGTCTCCGGTCGTGCCGTTCCTGACTCGTGGTCTGTATCACCTGCGCGACGGTGACGTACCTCCCATGGCCCTCGCGGCGTTGAGTGAGCCGGGAGAGGAATACGTGATTGCGGCTGCCCCGCCGAATGCAGCCACAACAGGCCGACGCTCGGCCTTCGCCGACTGGCTGCTGCGGCCGAACGGAAGACCATCCGCGCTCATGGCCCGTGTCCACGTCAACCGCGTCTGGAGGCAGTATTTCGGGCGCGGTATCGTGCCGACAACGGACAACTTTGGAGTCAGCGGGACGCCACCTTCTCATCCGGAGCTGCTGGAAGAACTTGCTGCCGGCTTCGTCGCCGAAGGCTGGAGTCAGAAGGCCCTGCATCGTCGGATTGTTAACTCCGCCGTGTATCGCCAGTCTTCCGCACCGCACCCCGATGGCCTCGCCCGAGACGGCGACAATCAGCTCTGGTGGCGATGGCCCGTTCGGCGTCTGGAGGCCGAAGTCGTCCGCGATGCGATGCTGGTCGCCGCCGGTCAGCTGGACGAGCAGCGCTACGGCCCCTATGTGCCGACGAAGCAGACGGCCATCGGCGAAGTGGTGGCCGATGAACAGGTTCCCGGCGCGTTGCGACGCAGCATTTACCTGCAG
>JBJTOM010000335.1:0-13990 GCA_046074585.1 Planctomycetota bacterium
GCAGGTGCGAAATGGCCAGGGGAGGACGGCGATTGTCCTGAGAAGCGGGGGCAAATGCAACTCCCCGGTTTGCAAAAGTCCCCCGCCAGCCTGCACAGCAATCGCCGTGCCACGGACGTCCAGTCCGTCACGCCCCACCCGTCACGCCCCACCCGTCCGTCGGTCTTCCCGTCCGTCGGCCATTCATCCTCCCGGTCAGGTGACCTCAATAATGGCCTTGAGCACTCCGGATTCCGGTCGCGTGAACGATTCAAACTGGTCGATGAGCTGATCCCAGGGGGTTCTGTGCGTAATCCACGGGGTGGTGTTGATGGTCCCGTCTTCGATGAGTCTGATAATCTGCCGGAAGTCGTTGGGGAGTGCGTTGCGGGAGGCTTTCAGGGTGATTTCGGGACGATGCAGCGTGGGATGCGTGAAGGCCACTTCTTCGGTGGTGATCCCGACATAAACGAGCGTTCCCGTGTGGGCACACCAGCGCAGCGCGGTGGACATGGAATGGCGGTTGCCTGTGGCGTCGGTGACAACGGCATAAAGATCGCCCCCTGTGATCTCCTGGAGCTGCTTCAGGGCGGAATCGTGGTCCTGAAAGAGCACCGTGTGCTCAATACCATAGGTGCTGCGGACAAAGTCCAGACGCGATGGCACCATGTCCATCACCGTGACGCGGGCTCCGGTCAGCCTGGTGAATTCGAGAGTCGCCAGACCGATCGGGCCAGCCCCGATGATCAGGGCATGGTCACCGGGTCCCGGATTGCCACGTTCATTGGCATGGCAGCCGATGGCGAGGGTTTCGACAAGGGCCAGCTGTTCGTAATTGAGCTGTGCAGACGGATGCAGTTTGTCAGCCCGAATCAAAAACCGCTCACACAGTCCGCCATCGATCATGACGCCAATCACGTTGAGCGTGGTGCAGCAGTTGCCGTTGCCGCGGCGGCACGCATAGCAGCTGCCGCAGTTCATATAGGGCTCCACGCTGCAGCGATCACCGGGTTTGACGTGCGTCACGCCTGCCCCGACTTCAAGCACTTCGACGCCCAGTTCGTGCCCGGGAATTCGCGGGTAGCGAAAGAACGGAAATTTGCCCAGATAACCGCTCAGATCCGTTCCGCAGACACCCATGCGGTGCGTGCGGACGAGCACCTGACCTGGGCCAGGTGCCGTCGGTTCGGCGATGTCGATGACTTGAAAGTGGCGAGGTTCTTCGAGACGGATGGCTTTCATCGCGTGGGTTCAGACTTTCTGCAGGTGAGTGATGCGGCCGGTGGCAACCCACTCAGCCACGTAAATGTCTCCGTTGGGAGCGAAGCAGGCGTCGTGAGGATGGACGAATTGACCGTCCTTCCACTGATCAGGCTTGCCGCGCAGATCCTTGACTTCGTCCAGCCGCTCGACAGCCCGGCCAAGACGCGCGACGACCTGGTTCTTTTCGTTGAGCAGTGTGACGCAGGACTTGAGTTCCGGGACGAGCATCAGCGAGCCGAGGGTGTCGATGTTCGCCGGCAAACCGAAGCCTTCCAGTGTCTCCTGGTAGACGCCGTCCATCGAAAAAATCTGCAGCGTGTTGTGGGCTCGGTCCGTCACCACAATCGAAGGCTGTCGCCCCGGACGGTTGTCCACCCACAAACCGTGTGCCGTGTTGAATGTGCCCTTGCCGTCCCCGGCGCCGCCGAAATGTCCCTTCCAGTTGCCGTCGCTGTCGAACCGGTGGATGCAGAACGTGCCATAACCGTCGGCGAGAAGAAATCCGCCGTCTTCAAGAAACGCAAAGTTCGTCGGGAGGAAGCCCCGGCGATTCCACGAGGGCTCCGTTGACGTGTTTTCGCCCTCGGCATACACGCCGGATTCCATCGGAGCTTTCCTGTACCAGACAATTTCGCCCGTGAGCGTCAGCTTGGCGAACGCCTTCACCTGCTGATACGCAGCCACGTAGAGGAATTCCTGGGAACCCTCCTGGCGAACCTCAATTCCATGACCACCCCCCTGAAACTGCGCTCCAAAAGCCCGGATGAACCGTCCCTGAGGATCAAACACAAAGATCGAAGGATGATCCTTCTGCTCGCGACGGCCTTCGTGAATCACGTAAAGATTGCCGGCTTTGTCCAGCGCAACATTGTGAGTCGTTTGCCACGTGTACCTGTCCGGAAGCTGGGCGAACGCATGGTTGACACGATATTGATAGTCCCCTTCGCCAATCACCGTTTCCACCGCTGTGCGAGACCGCGTGTGTACAGCAGGAGCGGTGCGAGTCACAACAGCAGCGGCTGCAAATGAGCCTGCGGTCAAGGCTGAGCTGACAAAACGACGGCGGGACGACACAGACATGGATGGGACTCCTGCAAATCAGGCGAATCAAAACGACTCGGAGACACCGGGATCGTGTGGTGTAACAGGAGCCTGCCGAAGAATCCAGGGAACAACGCCCGCCAGCCATCACCATCCCCTACGCCCCACTCCTGTAAAGATCTCTTTACACTCTGTTCAAAATGTTCAACGCAATCGCATTCACCAACTGCTCAAAACACCACAATCTGTTCCCTCACAAGCCCCTGCAGCCCCACCACGACAACGCCGTTCCACCTGTCATTTCACAGGCTTTTCAATCGTGGCCCCACGTGTCTGCAGTTGGTCAAACGCGTCGCCGCAACAAATGATGCATTCCGGCACGATTCCTGCTCCCGTGAAACAGAAGGCGCGGCTTGCGCCGTCGCTATACACAGCGCAGGCCGCAGATTTCTCCTGCCCGCCAGTGTGCTCCCTTTCCCTGTCGACATCAAAGGCACCCCCATGGTTCCACTCCCACGACGCAACACCCTGATGCAACGGCTATGGACAGCATGCACGACACTCGGGGCAACTGCCGCCCTCCTTTCCACAGCCTCCACAGCCTCCGCTCAGGAACCAGTGGCTGCCGAACCAGCGGTCATCACCGAGCTGCTGGATCCCAACTTCATCGAATCAGCCACCAGGCCCAACGAAACGCTGATTTCCGCCGGCCGCAGCTTCGGTCCCTGGACCGTAGACCTGGGCAACGTGGGACTGCACGTCGGCCAGTTTGAAACTCCGCTTGGCTTCGGCAATGTGGTCGACGTCAACGGCACGCGGGCCGGCTCCTTCTACCAGACCGTCAACGTCATCCCGGGCAAGACCTACACAGTCCGCTTCCTCATGTCAGGCAATTGGACATCGAATCCTGACCGTCCTCGCAATCTGTCTCTGCGATTCGGGACACAACGCGTTTCCTGGTCCATGTCCCGCCCAACCGGCTGGTCGCCCACCAACATGCAGTGGGTCGAACGCACCGCCGATTTCTATGCGTCCGCCAATCGCGCAGCCATTCGCTTCTCTTCGGATTCGTCAGGCATTTCTGACGGCGCCGTTGTGGCCCGCGTGGAAGTGCACCCCAAGGAACAGGCTCCAGGACCGCTGTCCTCTACCCGCGTGCCACTCCCTGACAACCTTGCCGACTTCGTACAGGACAAGGAAAAAGCCATTCTTCTCGGTAAGGCGCTCTTCTGGGATATGCAGGTGGGTGGCGATGGTCGCACGGCCTGTGCAACCTGCCACTGGAACGCCGGTGCTGACATCCGCGTCCAAAACTCAGATGCACCCGGTGCCGGTGGTGGTACATTCGGGCACCAGACGTCCGCCGGTCCGGCTCTTCGCGCCGCAGCTTTGGCTGCTTTCCGCGGTGGCAACAAAACGCTCAGCCCCGCAGACTTCCCGTTCCACAGACTCCAAAATCCAACCAAATCTCCCGACCACCCCAGCGATACAACTCCCGAAAATCCAGGCACCTACGATTCCGCTGAAATCGCCGGATCGCAGGGGATCACCAATAAAGAATTTCGCTATGTCGTTCCCGGAAAACCAGAAGACGTCGGCAGTGATCTTGTTGACCCGGTCTTCCAGGTCAACAGCCTGAACGTGCGTCAGGTCACCGGACGAAATGCCCCCACGAACATCAACGCAGTCTTCCTTGATCGACTCTTCTGGGACGGTCGCGCCAATCACTACTTTAACGGCGTCACTCCGTTCGGTGATCTCGATCGCGATGCCAAAGTCTTCAAGTCCGGCGCCGATGGTCGCCTGCAGGCCGTCAGCATTCTGCTCAACAACGCCGCCCTGGCCTCCCAGGCCGTCGGCCCGGTGAACAGCAGTGTCGAAATGAGCTGGCTCAACCGCTCATTCCCCGAAGTCGGACGCAAAATGCTGTCCCTCCGACCGCTTGCCCTGCAGGCTGTCCACCGCGAGGACAGCGTGCTTGGTGCCTTCCGGCATACTTCCGGTTTCGGACTCAATGATGCGGCCGCCGGCTACGCAAAGCTCATTCGCGAAGCCTTCCGCCCCGAATGGTGGTCCGGAAGTCGTCCAACAGCCAATGGTTATACCCATATGGAAGCAAACTTCTCGCTGTACTGGGGCATCAGCCTCATGCTCTACCAGGCAACGCTGATCTCTGACCAGTCCCCATTCGATCAGTTCGCCAGCGGCAACCAGCAGGCACTCAGCAGCCAGGCGAAAGAAGGCCTCAGAATCTTCACGGGGGCCGGCAAATGTGCCGATTGCCACGCAGGCTCTGAATTCGCCGGGGCCGCCATCAGCCGCGTGCGGAATGTGAAGGACCCACACTTCGTCATCGAACGCATGCAGATGGCCATCGGAAAAGCATTCTATGACAGCGGGTTTTACAACATCGGCGTTCGCCCGACCGCTGAAGACATCGGTCTCGGTGCCTCCCACCCCCAACTCGGCCCTCTCTCTTATTCCCGTCAGGAGCAACGAGGAAAGAATCCTGACCCGCTCGTGGACGTGCGTCCGTCCGATCGCGTGGCCGTCGATGGTGCCTTCAAATCTCCATCACTCCGCAATATTGAACTGACCGGCCCCTACATGCACAATGGTGGCATGAAATCGCTCGAAGAAGTTGTCCAGTTCTACACTCGCGGGGCTGACTTCTTCCATTCGAACCTGCAGGATCTGGATCCGAATGTCCACGGGATCCCCGAACTGCAGGCGAATCCCGAAAAGGTGGATGCGGTGGTTGAATTCCTGAAGCACCTCACTGACCCCCGAGTCCGCAATCAGGCGGCCCCGTTCGATCACCCGGAACTCATCCTGCCCCACGGCCATTCCAACTTCAAGAAGGACATCGTCGCACTCGATCGCCTCGTCAGACTCCCGGAGACAGGTCGCTCCGGTGGTGCCCCCCTCCGAACCTTCTCGGACGCGCTGAATTCCGGCCTGCAACTGCAGGTGCTGGATAAAACAGAACTTCCCTACGGTGGTGGCAAGTCCACAAAGGCAGGCACCCGATAGGCAAATGAGTTGGTGAAGGAACCTTTTCTCACTCACCATTCCACCACCTGCCCGTAAATCCTCATGCTCAGCCACTCCGGATGTTTTCCGGGGTGGCTGTTTTGGTTTTCGGACCAGCATTCACGTTGACACCCTGCGGCCCGGCGAGGCCATTCAGACCGCCGTTGTGGGAAACGGCAATACTTAATCAGGTGCACGGGATCATGTCAGTCCCGCATCTCAGCCTGACTCCTGCTGTGCCTTTTCCTGCTTTTTTGCTGCCTGGTAGATGTCTTCCATTTCCCGCAAAGAAACGTTCTCCACCGATTTGCCGGCCGCCAGCAGAGCCTGCTCGATGGCCCGGAAACGACGCGAGAACTTGGCGTTGGTTTTGCGGAGGGCTTCTTCCGGGTTAATGCCCCAGCGGCGACCAATGTTGGCCAGCACAAACAGCACATCTCCAAGTTCCGACTCCGCGCGTGCCTTTTGGGCGGGATCGGCAATGGGAGCGTCCGGGATCACAGCCGCATCCACTGTCGCTGTCACCAGGGGAAGCTGCCCATCCTCAAACAACTCCGCCCCCAATTCCCGCAGCTCCTCGTCAAGCTTGTCAAAGAGCATTCGCCGGTCCGGAAAGTCATAGCCCACCGCAGCCGCGCGGGCTGTGATGCGTGCGGCTCGCGCCAGCTCCGGAAGCGTGATCGGAATCCCGTCCAGCCGCGATTCCCTGGCCGGCTTCTCCTGCTGCTTGATCTGCTGCCAGCGGCTCCGGACGGTGTCCACGGAATCCACCGGATCCGAACCAAACACGTGCGGATGTCGACGAATCATCTTTTCAGTAATCTGCCGCACAACATCAACCAGCAGAAACCGCTGTTCATCTGCCGCAATCTGGGCGTCGAGGATGATCTGCAGGAGCAGGTCGCCAAGCTCTTCCCGGATCGCCGCGTTGTCATCCGCGTCGATCGCCTCCAGCAGTTCATGGGTTTCTTCAAGCGTGTAGGGTTTGATGGAACTGAGCGTTTGCTGGCGATCCCACGGACACCCGTCAGGTGCTCGAAGCCGCGCAATCACCTCGCACAGACGCTGAAACTCAGGCAGCAGAGCGGTGAAGTTCGGAGGTGTTCCCGGGGCAGGAGCGGGCACGGGGGCCGGTGCAGCAGCAGACATGAACGCAGCCTGTTGAATGACGTTGGAAAACTACCAGATCTGCCACCAGGGTTTCTTTGACGGTGGAGGTGGCTGGGGGGCAAACCCGGAGCGATTGACCGGTTGCGGGGAATGGGACTGAATCACATCGCCCTCCGGAAGGAGCACACAGCTGAGTTCCCCGGAACTGCCGCCGCCAGTGTCCGTGCAGATCATCCCGTTCGAGAATTGAACGCGTGGCATCGGAACATGACCGATCACAATCGGCACCGGCGAATCGAGGGGCGCACCGGCATGGATAAAGTCCCTGGAATACAGCCATGGTGGATGCGTGAGTGAATAGTCGCGCTGACGGAGAATTCTGAGCTGCGTTTCAAACGGCAGATTGCGGTCCAGTCCCGCATGCACAAACAGAAACTGCGGATGCTCGATGCACCACGGCAGGTCCCGCATCAGCTGGAGCTGGTTAGGCGGAATGGCCTCCCGGAGCGCCTGCAGATCGCCATGGGGAGCGCCCCAGGAACGGAAGGTGGACTCCGTGTCATAGTTCGGCACCCAGCGACTGGCAAAGTCAACGTAAGGGGGGGTTGGGAGCAATCCCAATGACCCCATCATGGCGAATTCGTGGTTGCCACACAACCAGGTGACTCGATCGTGCTGAGCAGCGAGGTCGCAGTAGATCCGGACGACTCCAGCCGGATCCGGACCACGATCGACAAGGTCGCCGATGAACACCACCCAGCGATGATGAATATCCGGCAGTCGGGCAAGCTGACCAATGATCTGCCGCAGCTTATCGGTCTGACCGTGCACGTCGCCAATGACAGCCACCGGGCCATCGATACGCTGGGGAACAGAGGACATTGAGACGAGTTCCGATCAAAAAAATCGCACTGTTCAGGCCCGATTCTGTTCCTTTGCCCACGTGTCCTTCAGCGTGACTGTGCGATTATACACGGGATGCTGCGGAGCAGAGTCGGGGTCGACAGTGAAGTAACCAAGTCGCTCAAACTGGAAGCGTTCGCCTGGAGCGGCAGTGGCAAGAGCCGGTTCCAGGTAAGCGACGGGGAGTGTTTTGAGGGAATCGGGGTTGAGGTTGGATTTCCAGTCCAGCGACGGATCAGCCACATCGTCAGGATCCGCGGTGCGGAACAGATGATCGTAAAGCCGAACTTCGGCAGAAAGGGCGTGCGGTGCGGAGACCCAGTGCAGCGTCGCCTTGACGCGACGACCGTCAGGAGCGTCGCCGCCACGCGTTGCCGGGTCATAGGTGCAGCGAATCTCTGTGATGTTGCCGCTGCTGTCCTTCACGACATCGGTGCAGGTAATAAAATAGGCCCAGCGGAGTCGAACTTCACGCCCCGGGCTGAGTCGGAAGAACTTCTTTGGCGGATCCTCCATAAAGTCTTCGCGCTCAATCCACAGCTCGCGACTGAACGGCACCAGGCGGCTGCCGGCTGCAGCGTCTTCCGGGTTGTTGATCGCAGGAAGTTCCTCTGATGTGCCTTCGGGGTAGTTGGTGATAACCACCTTGACCGGATCCAGCACCGCCATTCGCCGTTCAGCGCGGCGGTTGAGATCTTCACGGATGTGGTTCTCAAGAACTCCCATGTCCATGGTGGCATTGTGCTTGGTGACACCAACGGCTGTACAAAAAGCCCGAATTGCTTCCGGTGTGCATCCACGTCGCCGCAGACCGCGGAGTGTGGGCATCCGCGGGTCGTCCCAGCCACGGACATAGCCGCCTTTCACCAGTTCCAGCAGCCTGCGTTTGCTCATCATCGTGTAGGTCAGATTGAGTCGATTGAATTCGATCTGCTGCGGGTGGTGGATGCTGAGCGACTGGCAGTACCAGTCGTAGAGTGGACGATGATTTTCAAACTCGAGGGTACAGATGGAATGCGTGATGCGTTCGATGGAGTCGGACTGGCCGTGCGCGTAGTCGTATGTCGGATAAATGCACCAGGCACTGCCGGTCCGGTGATGCTCCGCGTGACGAATGCGGTACATGATCGGATCCCGCAGGAGCATGTGCGCGTGGCTCATGTCGATCTTTGCACGGAGCACGTGAGCACCATCGGGAAACTCGCCCGCTCGCATCCGACGAAAAAGATCCAGGTTTTCAGCCACAGAACGGTCCCGGTAGGGACTGTGAACTCCGGGCTCCGCCGGAGTACCGCGACCGGAACGGATTTCTTCAGGCGGCAGACTGCAGACGTAGGCCCGTCCCTGCTGAATCAACTGCTCCGCCCACTGATACAACTGCTCGAAATAATCCGACGCGTAATACAGCCGGTCCTCCCAGTCGAAGCCCAGCCACCGCACGTCTTCCTGAATCGACTCGACGTACTCCGTGTCTTCCTTTTCAGGGTTGGTGTCGTCAAACCGCAGATTGCACTGCCCACCATATTCCGCAGCAATGCCGAAGTTCAGGCAGATGCTTTTGGCATGCCCGATGTGGAGGTATCCGTTGGGTTCGGGGGGGAATCGAGTCTGTACGCGACCCGCCCATTTGCCGGATTTCAGGTCGTCTTCAACGATCTGACGTACGAAGTCCCGATGATGCTGATTCGCCGCGTCGTTCATGGCGTTGCGTCCGGCCGGAAAGGCAGGTGAAAGGGGGGAATTGCTGATGAAGCTGGAAAAATACCAGCGATTCCGGGAGCGGGAAAGGGGAAGAGGGGGATTTGCGGCAATGGGAGGGGCATCAGACGCCGCCGGAGAAGTTTATCTGGCTGCGTTTCCAGGCGATCACATCGTCGAGGATCCGGTCGAGACTGGCTGTGGGACGGCGACCGATGGTCTGGTGCAGCAGATCCACACACGGCACCCGCCGCTGCACATCCTCAAAATCCTCACTGTAGGCCTGATGATACGGCAGAAACTCCATTCCCGCCGGGCTGCCGGTTTTCTGCAGCACTCGCTGGGCCAGCTGCAGGATCGAGACGGGCTGGTCGCTGCCAATATTGAACACGCGTCCGGCTGCCGCATCACACTCGGTTAATTCCAGCACGCACTCCACGATTTCCTGCACGTGAGCGAAACAGCGCACCTGAGACCCATCGTCGTAGACCGTGACCGGACGCTGTTGCAGAGCCGCTTCGACAAATCGAGGCACCACCATCCCGTAGTTGCCAACCTGCCGTGGCCCGACAACATTGAAAAATCGCCCGACAGTCACCGAAAATCCATATTTCCGGTGGTAGGCCAGCGCCAAAAACTCGTCAATGGCCTTTGAACAGCCATAGGCCCACCGCGGACGACTGGTGGGCCCCAGATGCAGGTCGTCGTTCTCCGTCCACTGCTCCTTTGGATTCTTCCCGTAGACCTCACTGGTGGATGCCAGAAAGAATCGCTTCACCTGCCCCTGCACCGCCAGCCGCAGCAGCTGGTCTGTGGGATAAATGTTGGTCTCGATCGTGCGGACCGGGTCGTCAGCCACGAGACGCACCCCCACAGCCGCAGCCAAATGAAAGATCATTTCGGCCCCCAGCACGGCTTCAGCCAGCGCCGTCGGGTCCGTGATCGACCCGTTGCGGATTTCCAGGTGGCTGTGATTGCGAACGGCTGCGAGGTTTTCAGCGCGGCCGGTGGAGAGGTTATCGAGGACAACCACATGGTGTCCGCGGCTGAGCAGGAGTTCGGTGAGGTGGCTGCCGATGAAGCCGGATCCGCCCGTGACGAGACATCTGGCCATGTTCAAGATCCGGATCTGATTTCACCTGGGAATGCCCGTCGAATGCCGCGGCACACGTCGCGACGTCAGCCCTGAGCCACTTCGACAAAGACCTTGAGTGCCTCGCGGTCTTCCACCAGCAGACGCATCATCTCACGGTAATTATCCAGCCCTGCAACGGGGGTTGTGAGGATCTTCTGAATCACTCCGGGCCACGTGACTTCGCCCAGTGCCAGATCGCGGATTCCAGACTCAAAATGGCGAAAGTTGGCATTGACGGAACCGACGAGAAGTTTGTTTCCCAGCACCCACTGGAGGTTGATCTGGTCACCGGGTACCTGCACCTGCCTGGTCCCTCCTGTGATGCTGGTCCAGACCATGCAGCCGTTATGTCCCAGCACCTGCATGGCCTCGAAGGCAACAGCACTGCTGCCGGTCGCTTCGATGATCAGATCGGGGCGACCGTGCGTAGCCGCCAGCTGCTGCAGGGACACATCGCTGGTGCTGATGTAATGGGCACCAAAGCCTTCCGCGATCTCGGATTTCAGGCATGGTTTGCGACCGCGAGCCAGCGTGAAGACTTCGATGCCGCGCAGACGCAGGATGAGTGTGCTGAGCAGTCCGATCTGGCCTGCTCCTGTGACCCAGGCACG
Source organism: Planctomycetota bacterium (assembly GCA_046074585.1). Classification (GTDB taxonomy): domain Bacteria; phylum Planctomycetota; class Planctomycetia; order Planctomycetales; family Planctomycetaceae; genus SXXK01. The sequence goes on from JBJTOM010000335.1 coordinate 10,774, forward strand.
CTGCGGCTGCCAGACCTGCAGACGCTGCTGGGCCAGATACGCCTGCTCAACAGCCTTCGCCGCACAGCTCATCGGCTCCGCCAGCACGTGGAGATGTTTGAGCCCCTGCGGCATCCGCACGATGTACTCTTCGTCGTCCACGAAGTATTCCGTCAGAAATCCATGCCGCAGATTGATGCCACGCTCGTAATAGGTTTCTTCACTGGTGATGTCATTGCGGCCAATGCGGTCGTAAATTGAGCCGCCTGGGCGGCGAACCGTGCAGGTGACGTAGTCACCGGGCCTGACTTTTTTCACCTGCGGACCGACTGACTCGACGATGCCAAAGCATTCATGGCCAATCACGAGAAAGTCGTATCCGGCGGGAGCATTGCCGTAAAGCGCGTCGTTGATTTCCCGATCCGTCGCATCCACACCCACTTTGAGCACTTTAACGAGCACACCGCGACCGTCAGCGATGTCGGTGACCTGAGGCTTGGGAAGTTCAGCAAGGTGGACGCTGTCGGGGGTTCCGGGACGGACTGCAATGGCTTTCATGTGCACAGGACTTTCGGGCCGAAGGGCCGGAGATATGCGGCAGCAGGGATTGGACGAGTGACTAAAGCAGGCCGTAGCGGCTGAGAGTGGTGCGGAGGGCCGAGAGTTGGTTGTCGGAGAGCGGTGTGAGCGGCAGTCGAACTTCGCCACAGTCGCGTCCGACAAGTCGCATGGCGGCTTTGACGGGAATGGGATTGGTGGACAGTCCCAGCATATCGCGGCAGAGCGGGAAGAGTTTGTGGTGCCACTGGCGGGCAGCCAGAATATCACCGGACTGAAATGCGGTGAGCATTGCCTTGACATCGGCGGGAACAATATTGCCGGCGACGGAAACAACGCCGGATGCGCCGAGGGCAAGGAGCGGCAGAGTCAGACTGTCGTCGCCGGAAAGCACGGAGAGCTCTGAGGCGGAGAGGATTTGTGACGCCTGATCCATGGAGCCGGTGGATTCTTTAATGGCCACCACGCTGGGGCAGGTATCGGCGATGCGGCAGATTGTTTCCGGTTCCATGTTTTTCGCCGTGCGTCCCGGGATATTGTAGAGCACGATCGGCAGGTCAACGTGTTCGGCGACCGCGCGGAAATGCAGGAAAAAGCCTTCCTGAGTGGGCTTGTTGTAGTAAGGGGCGACCATCAGGGCGCCGTCGGCGCCGGCATGCCGGGCGGCTTTGGTGAGCCGGATGGCTTCGGCGGTGCTGTTGGAGCCGGTTCCGGCCATGACCCTGATGCGGCCCGCCGCATGTTCGCAGGTCACCGCAATCACACGTTCGTGTTCGTCATGTGTCAGCGTAGGGCTTTCGCCCGTGGTGCCCACAGGCACCACACAGTCGGTACCGGATTCAACGTGAAAATCAATCAACGAGCGGAGCATGGCTTCGTTGAGCGATCCGTCGGCCGACATGGGAGTGACGAGGGCCACGGAGAGACCGGAGAACTGTTCGCCGCGTCGGACCATGATAAACTGACTTTCCGTTGTCGATTTTGGGCTGCGAAGTTGGGGTATGGCGATTCTGAACGAACTGTTCCTGACAGAATAACGGGCCACAGCAGCGATGCAAATGAAAGCGGACCGTTCCCGGGAATTCATGCGCCGGAGGCGCGATTCCGCCAATCGATGCCGGCGATGGAACTGAGTGCCAGAATGAGCGACTGGGTGCCGGCACGACCATGCCCCTGTGCCTTCACGGCCTGGTAGAGCTGTTCAGCCAGCGCGAGACCCGGCATAAACAGACCCATCCGCCGCGACTCTTCAAGGACAATCCCCAGATCCTTGATGATATGTTCAACATAGAAACCGGGATCAAAATTGTTGGCGATGATTCGCGGAGCCAGATTGGAGAGCGACCAGCTGCCCGCTGCACCGCTGGCGACCGACTGCAGCACCGTCGGCAGATCCAGACCCGCTCGATATCCGTACAGCAGTGCTTCGCAGACCCCGACCATTCCGGCCGCAATCAGCGTCTGGTTGACCATCTTTGTGTGCTGACCGCTGCCGGCCGGGCCCTGATAAACGATGGTTTTTCCGAGCGTCTGCCAGAGCGGCTGCAGGGCGTCAACGACTTCGCGGTCTCCGCCAATCATAATCGAAAGCGTTGCATTGCGGGCCCCGATGTCCCCTCCGGATACCGGCGCATCCACACTATGCACCTGACGCGCTGCCGCAGCCTGATAAATCTCCTGGGCCAGTGATGGCTGACTGGTGGTCATATCAACCAGCACCGTTCCCGGACGCGCAGCTGACAAAGCCCCGGATTCGCCCAGCAGCACCTCGCGGACGTCTGACGGAAACCCGACGATCGAAAACACAACGTCCGATGCTGCGGCCACAGCCGCCGGCGTGTCAGCCCACGCGGCACCACGAGCCAGCAGCGGAGCGGCCTTGTCCCTCGTCCGGGAATAAACCGTCGCCGAATAACCGGCTGTCAGAAGGTGCCCGCACATGCTGGAACCCATCACACCAGTGCCAATCCAGCCGATGCGAGTTCTGTCGGGAGCAAAAGTCGGAAGCGACATGGGAGACCTGCCGGAAGAAAGAGGACGACGGAATACCGCGGATGACGATCCGCTCTCTCGTCGCATTCTACCCGGAAAACATCACCGGATCGAGCCTGGCCTCCCCCCTCAACTTTTCCGAAGAAACAATCTCTTTCAAAAAGCAATCCAGCTGCTGACCTCAGCCGCATGGCGACAGCCCAATGGCTTTGAAGTTCTCTGGAATCCTCTGAGCAGCAGGGATCGTTGCAGCGCTCGCGGCAGGGATGCGGCTCAGCAGGAGCTTCCCCTGGGATGACGAAACGGTGTTAAGAACACCGGAAGTCGTCTTTCAGACTCCGCCTCACATGACAAGGCGTGCAGTGGATGTCAATCCCCAGGCAACTCGCTGCTGAGCCGTCGGACGGCAGTCCGCGGGCAACAGCACTGCCACGGCCTTCTTGGGAAGCCCCGAGGGACAGGGTACCCTTCGACGAGGAACCAGAAACTCACCCCTGTTTCGTCACGCGGGCCATCCGTCTCATGAGCCCCCTGCGTCCCATGTGGCCCATCACACAACCCGCCCAAAACGCAACCTCCAGGCCGCGCTCGTGAGCAAGCGGGCTACCCGGACGCCCCATAAAAGTTCGCAGTGGGAAGCGGGGAAGGACTGACGCGTGCGAGTTCCGGGGCTGGCGAGTGCGTTTCG
>JBJTOM010000336.1:0-25278 GCA_046074585.1 Planctomycetota bacterium
CGCACATGAGCAGCAGTGTGAAGCTGGGGTGTACGGACTGTCATGGCGGTGATCCTCTGGCGCATGATAAACAGGCGGCGCATGTGCACCCGCGATTCAGCGATGTGTTCCGATCGTCCGCCAATCCGGTTCGCTCCTACACCGTCCTGAATCATGAGGATCCGGAGTTCATTCGTTTTATGAATCCGGGAGATCTGCGAGTCGCGCACATCAGTTGCGGCACTGCCGGATGTCATGGAACCGAGACCCTGCAGGTCAAAAAAAGCATGATGACTCACGGCTGTATGCTCTGGGGCGCCGCGCTTTATAACAATGGAGCGGTCCCGGAGAAATGGCCGACGTATGGCGAAAGCTACAGCATGCACGGGGTCCCGCAACGGCTGCAGACTGTGCCTACCCCCACTCCGGAAGAAACAGCCCGCAAGGGCGTTCTGCCATATCTTGATCCCCTGCCGCGGTTCGAGGTCACGCAGCCAGGCAACATTCTGCGGATCTTTGAACGCGGAGGCCGATTTGTTCCTGATGCCGGCATACCGGAAAGGCTGGAGGAATCGGGAAGGCCCCGCACACGACTCAGCAATCGCGGACTCGGCACTGCCAATCGCACAGACCCGGTATTTATCGGTCTGCAGAAGACGCGACTGCTCGATCCAACACTCAATTTTCTCGGCACAAACGACCATCCGGGCGATTATCGTTCCAGCGGCTGCACCGCCTGTCACATGATTTACGCCAACGATCGTTCCCCCGTAAACTCCGGGCCCTGGGCACGATACGGCAATCGCGGCCTGGCAGCCACCGCGGCCGATGATCTGGTCGGACCTCCGGATCCCACCATTCCCAAGTGGGAATCGGGACATCCGGTGAGCCACCGTTTCACCGTTGGCGTTCCTACCAGTCAGTGCATTGTCTGCCATATGCATCCTGGTACGACGGTGATGAACAGCTATCTGGGATTCATGTGGTGGGATATGGAGACGGATGCGCGACTGATGTATCCGCGTGAGGAGCGGCATCCGAGTTCTGAGGAGTTTACGGAATCAACGATGTCTGACCCGCATGAAGCCACGGCGCGGGGGAACTGGAGCGATCCGGAATTCCTGGCGCGGTCCTCTGAACTGAATCCGCAGCTTGAACACACCCAGTTTGCAGATTTTCACGGTCATGGCTGGATGTTTCAGGCCGTATTTAAGAAGGACCGCCAGGGCATTCCCGTGGATCATGCCGGAAGACCGATCCCGCAGCCCACATCTGAGCAGCGACAGAAGGCGCTGAAGATTCCGGAGATCGCTCAGGAGCTTCAGCGGGAAATTGACTGGACGCAGCCCGAAGAGCAGCTCCTGCAGCAGGTTCGTGATCTGGAAACGCGGCTGATGGCAGAGAAGGACAATGTGCCCGTACACATGCTTGATATCCATCTGGAACGCGGCATGCACTGCGTGGATTGTCACTTTGTGCAGGACATGCATGGAAATGGAAAACTGTATGGTGAAGTGCGGGCAGCGATCGAGATTCAGTGTATCGACTGTCACGGATCGCTGGATGCGAAGGATGCCGGCCGACTGCTGATCACCTCCGGGCCAGCCGCGGCGGAAGATGCCAGTGGCCGGCCGATCGGTCGCCAGCTGGCAGATATGCGGACCCCGTTCGGCAAGCGTCGCTTCGAGCAGATTGGCCCGCGGATCATTCAGAATTCAATGGTCGATCCCACGCTCAGCTGGGAGCTGACGCAGGTGGCGGACACGGTGAATCCGGATCACCCGGACTACAACGCAGCTTCGGCCCTGGCCAAAACGATCCGTCGTACGGAAGAGGGGAGTCTTGATTGGGGTGATCCGCATGCCGGCACTCTGGCTCATCCCAATCGCGGCATGTCGTGCATCGCCTGCCACACGTCGTGGAATCCCAGCTGCTACGGCTGCCACCTCCCCCAGAAAGCAGCTCGAAAGACACCCTCGCTGCACAACGAGGGGGACATCAGTCGCAATCAGGTTGCGTATAACTTTCAGACCCTGCGGGATGAAGTCTTCATGCTGGCTCGTGACGGCCAGGTGACCGGTCGCCGTATCGGGCCATCGCGATCGTCCTGCGCCATTCACGTCACATCGTACAATCTCAACCGTGAAGCCATCTACACGCAGCAGCAGACCATTTCCGCGGAGGGACTCAGCGGTGTTGCCTTCAGCACAAATGTTCCACATACGGTTCGTGGGAAGGGCGAAACCAAGTCGTGCACGGACTGCCATTTGTCTGCCAGCGGCGACAACAACGCACTGATGGCTCAACTGCTCATGCAGGGCACCAACTACATGAACTTCATTGGTCGCAATGCATGGGTCGCGGCGGGTGAGCATGGACTGTTTGCCGTGACAGTTACGGAGCGGGACGAGCCGCAGACGGTCATCGGCAGCACCATGCATCACGATGTGTATCCGCAGCGGTACGAAGAGCATGTGAAGCATGGAAGGGAACTGCACCATGCACACGAGCATCCTGGGCACGACATCGGACGACAACTGCTCAACCCGGGTCGGCCGCATCAGGTTCTGAATCTGCAGGTTCGCGGGGAATACTGTTATGCAGCCTGCGGCGACGGCGGCATTCGTGTCTACGACGTCGCGTTCATCGAACACAAAGGCTTCTCCGAACGGATTGTCACCGCTCCGGTCTCCCCGGCCGGACAGCGATTTCATGTGAAAACGCCATTCGCCACGGATATCGCCGCCCCCACAACCATTGCACCGGATCCGACACGCACCCATCGTCCGGAAAACTCAGAACAGTCCGTGGCGAAGATGTACGGTTACCTGTACGCGACGGACTTTGAGGAGGGGCTGGTGATGATTGGAGCCGGCACGCTGCTCGATGGCGACCCGCTCAACAACTTCCTGAAAAAGGATGTGGTTTTTAATCCCGGCCATGTGCTGCATGGCGCGACTTCGATCACGATTTTCGGGCACCAGGCCTGGATCTGCTGCCATGCAGGACTCGTGGTCGTGGATATCGCAGATCCGGAAAAACCGTTCATTAGGAGCATTCTTGGGCCGGATTTGGTGAAAAACCCGCATGCGGTGGAATTTCAGTTCCGTTACGGTTTTGTGGTGGATGACGACGGCCTGAAGGTTCTTGACGTCACCGATCCGACGCTCCCTCGCCTCACGGCGGTGATGCCCCTGAGCGAAGCGAACAACATTTATGTGGCACGAACCTGGGCCTTCATCTCCGGTGGACATCAGGGGCTGGTGATCGTCGATGTGTCAAATCCGGAAGAGCCGCGAATTGATCAGATTTACAATGCCGGCGGCAAAATCTGCGATCTGCGGGATGTGAAGCTGGGGATTGCCTACACGAGCCAGTTCGCCTATCTGGCCGATGGACATAACGGCATGCACGTCCTCCAGCTGACCTCTCCGCACACCCCAGGTTACTCAGGCTTCAGCCCGCGGATGCAGCCGATGCTGATTGCCAGCTGGAAGTTTCCGAAAGGCGGCGAAGCGTTGTGTATCGCGGAGGGTGTGGATCGGGATCGGGCGGTTGACGAGGCGGGCAATCAGCTGGCCGTCTTTGGTCGGGTGGGGGCCGGGCCACTCAGCCTGGCCGAACAGAAAAAGCTCTATCTCAACCCCGATGGAACGCCCTGGTTTGTGCGGGATCCGCAGCGGGACTGGTCGATCCCGGACTGGCGGATGCGCGAGCGGGCGTTGCATGAACAGCTTTTGGAGTTTTATCCGCAGGGAGCGGGCGTACACATGCGCGAGGCTCGTCGGTAAGCATGACGAACGCGGACGGCCTTCCCGACTCCCCTATTTCCCCCGGAATCAGTTGTGGAAGGGTTGCAGGGATTCCGGAGTTTGCTGTACTACGCAGAGTTTTCCGCGGGCTGGACGCAGGACATTCCGGCTCGACAGTTCCTCATGGACTCAGGTCACTCGAATGAATCGGATCTTCATCACTGGTATTGGTGCTGTCAGTTGTCTGGGAAATGACCGTCGCACACTCTGGAAAAATCTGCTTGCCGGACAGTGTGGGATCGATACACTCAGGGTTCACGACACCCGGGACATGGAAGTCAACATCGGCGGAGAAGTGCTCGAACTGAACGAAGCCAGAGTGAACGTGAACGACAGCGTTTCGGCCAGAAAAATGGACCGGGCGTCACAGTTTGCCGTGCACGCCGCCTTCGAGGCACTCGAGGACGCCGGTCTTCCTGTACAGGACATCGGCGAAAACGCAGCCGTGATACTGGGAGCCGGGCTGGCGGGACTGGAAACCTACGAAACACAGCACGAAAAACTGCTGACCCGCGGGCCCTCGCGAGTCAGCCCGTTCACGATTCCCATGCTGATGCCCAACGCACCTCCAGGCAACGTCAGTCTGGCGTTTGGGATTCGCGGGACCGCCTACACAACCAGCAGCGCCTGTTCGTCGTCGGGACACGCGATGATTGATGCGTTCGAGTACCTGCGGAGGGGGGATGCGGATTTCGTGGTCACCGGTGGCACCGAAGCCTCCCTCACACGACTCGGGATCTCGTCCTTTGTCAACATGCGGGCCATGAACAAAAGCTGCAACGAGCGCCCCCGACAGTCCATGCGCCCGTTTGATGCCGACCGCGGTGGCTTTATCATGAGCGAGGGAGCGTCGATTTTGATTTTCGAGACGGAAGAGCACCTGCGTCGACGTGGCGGAAAGGCCTGGGCCGAAGTGCTCTCAGGACGTTCCACCAGCGATTCCTTCCACCTCACCCAGCCAGACCCCCAGGGACGGCAGGCCGTCAGGGCCATCCAGCAGGCACTCCGGAAAGCCGGACTGGATCCGGATCAGATCGCCGGCGAAACTTATGTCAGCGCCCACGGGACCAGCACGCACTACAATGACGCGATGGAAACCGTGGCGCTCAAATCGGTCTTCAACAATCGCGCCTCGGATCTGCACATCAGCTCCATCAAAAGCATGCTGGGGCACATGATCGGCGCAGCCTGCGCCATCGAAATGTCCGCCTGCGCACTCGCACTCTCCTCCGGACTGCTCCCGCCGACGATCAACTACGACACACCGGACCCGGAGTGCAATCTGAACTACATTCCCAACATCGCCGTTCACAAAGCCTGTCGCTATGCCATCAACAACAGTTTTGGCTTTGGCGGACACAATGTTTCACTGGTGATCGGCCGCGTCGACGACCCGCAACTGCAGCGGACAGACCTCTGATCCGGTCGGGTTGACTTTTCTCGCCGGCAGCCTAAAACCGCCTATCTGGTTTCTTTTGAGTTTTCGCGGAGCATTCGCTGTGGCACAACAGACAATCGCCGTTTCAGGGGCTGCAGGTCTCGTCGGCACCCAACTCTGCTCCGTTCTAAGGGATGCTGGTCACTCCGTCGTTCCCATCAGTCGCAGGTCGTCTGAATCCAACGCCATCCTCTGGGATCCCTCCCGAGGCTTTCTGAACCCGGAACGATTGGGTTCGGTCGATGCGATCGTGCACCTCGCCGGAGAAAACATTGCCGGAGCCCGCTGGAACAGCGACGTGAAAAAACGGATTCGGGACAGTCGGGTTGCGGGCACAAAAAGCATCGTCGAATCGCTGAAGGCTCTGCCGAAACGCCCCTCGACTCTCGTATGTGCCTCCGCCATCGGCTTCTACGGCAACCGTGGCGATGAAGTGCTGGATGAAACCTCCAAACCGGGCACCGGATTTCTCGCCGAAGTCTGTCGCGACTGGGAACAGGCAGCACTCTCCGCCAGGGAACTGGGCATGCGGGTCGTCTGCGGTCGTATCGGCGTCGTGCTCTCCAGCAAGGGCGGCGCCCTCCGGAAAATGCTCTTCCCCTTCCGGATGGGCGGTGGAGGCATTGTGGGCAATGGGCGACAGTACTGGAGCTGGATCGGATTGACGGATCTCGCCAGAGCCCTCGCGTTTTGCGTTGAAACTCCGACCGTTTCCGGGGCTGTCAACCTGGTCAGTCCCCATACGGTGACAAACTTTGACTTCACCAAAACACTGGGGGCCGTTCTGCGCCGTCCGACGATCTTTCCACTCCCTGCGTTCATGGCCCGCATCGTACTCGGCGAAATGGCAGACGAACTGCTGCTGGCCAGCAGTCGGGTGACCCCGGCTGTGCTGCGAAAGGCCGGATTCAATTTTCAGGAAGCAGATCTTCAGACCTGCCTCAAAAACGAACTGGGCTGAACTACGGAATTGCCGCGGCGGAACAACTCATCGTGATGAAAAATTCGGCAGCAGGCCCCGAACATCCCGCACGACACATCAGCAGTCCGGTGTCCGGACCCCGTGCGATGGGGACGACTTCCGGGGATCAGCCGCGGTGGGCCCGAGTCTGCCTGCTGGCGGCTGCTCTCCAGTGTCTGATCTGGGGGCCTTTCATCATTCTGGCTCCGACGACGGCTGGCGCCGCCTATGGATTTGCAAGGCCGCCGGAAGATGAATTTCTTTGGCAGGGGATGGGGCTGGTGATTCTGCTGTATGGGCTGGGATACGCTGTCGCCGCGTTTGACCCCTATCGGCATTACGCTGTTGTCCTGGTGGGATTGCTGGCTAAGGTCCTGGGGCCCGTGGGGATGACGTGGGCTGTCGCTCAGGAACAGGTTTCGGTCAATGTGCTCTGGCTAATCCCGATTCATGACGTCATCTGGTGGTGGCCGTTTGCCATGATTGTGATGCGCGGATGCAAATGGGGACGGTTGTCTGCCCGTGAAATTCACGAGCGTCAGTGACCCTCGTGCCCCAGCAGGCGACGAATGTGCCGCGCACGCTGTTCGGTCTCGATCGCATCTTTTCCCAGCGCCGTGATGTGTCCCATCTTGCGACCCCGTCTGGCCTCTTCCTTGCCGTACAGGTGGATGGCGGAACTGGGGATGGCAAGGGCGGACTTCCAGCGGTCGGTGGTGAGCTGCTGCAGGTGGTCACCCAGCAGATTGACCATCACGGCGGCAGCATCAGATGTTGTATCACCGGAGGGCAGTCCGGCGACAGCCCGGAACTGCTGTTGAAATTGACTGGAGCGACAGGCTTCGATGGTCCAGTGCCCGCTGTTGTGGGGGCGAGGAGCGATTTCATTCACCAGCAGCGTGGTGTCAGAGACCGCAAAAAACTCCACGCAGAGCACTCCGATCACCGAAAAATGTTCAAGAATCGAGCGTGTGATCTGGCGGGCCTGTTCGGCGAGTGTGGCAGTGATCAGCGGGGACGGGCAGACGGAAACGTCGAGAATGTGATTGACGTGAGTGTTCACGGTTGGAGCGAAAAAGTGGCACGACCTGTCGGCGAATCTTGCTCCCACCAGCGACATTTCGAAGGAAAAATCGATTCGCTTTTCGAGGATGGCAGTGGAGACACCGAGTGAATTCCAGGCTGCGAGGGTATCGTCTCCGTGACGGACACGGACCTGGCCTTTGCCGTCATAGCCCATCGTGATGGTTTTCAGAATGCCGTCTCCGCCCAAAGTCTGCAGCCCTGCATCCAGTTCGGCCGCTGAGGAGACCGCCAGAAAGTCGGCTGTGGGAATTCCGATGGAGCGAACAGCAGACTTTTCCAGCAGGCGATTCTGGGCGGCCCTAAGCAGCTGAGAGCCGGGGAACACGGGGACAAGATTCTCAAGGTACTCGACCGCAGCGAGCGGGATGTTTTCCTGTTCGTAGGTGACCACGGAAACGGTCCGAGCGAACCTGGCCAGCTGGTCGAAATCCGTGAAGTTTCCAGGAAAACTGAAATCACTCACCTGTGCGCCGGGTGAATCGTCGGCGTCACCGCAGGTGGCAACCCGGAAACCGAAGGGACGAGCGGCGAGCGCGAACATGCGTCCCAGTTGCCCGCCGCCGAGCATACCAAGAATGGCTCCGGGCAGGAGCGTCTGAGGGATCCGGGGCATGATCGAAAGTCCCTGGTCGGGAGTCTGTTAAGAGGGTTCAGGGGGCGCGGGGGGGAGCAGTCGATTCTGGAGTACGGTATCGGTTTGGTTCTGCATCCAGGCTGTGAGCGTCCGGGCGAGCAGTGGATCCTGGAGTGCCAGAATTCGCACGGCGAGCAGTCCGGCGTTTTTCGCGCCGGCCTGACCGATCGCCAGGGTGCCAACCGGGATTCCGCCTGGCATCTGCACGATGGACAGCAGAGAATCGAGGCCGTTCAGGGACTTACTTTGCACGGGAACACCAAGCACCGGGAGGGGCGTCATGGAGGCGATCATGCCGGGGAGATGAGCGGCTCCGCCAGCACCGGCGATGATCACTTGAACGCCCCGACCCTCAGCCGCTTCTGCGAATTCGCACATCCACCTCGGGGTTCGATGAGCTGACACGACGAGGCATTCGTGAGCCACGCTGAAGCGGGCCAGCACCCTGGAAGCTTCGGCCATGGTGTCCCAGTCGGAACGACTTCCCATGACAACAGAAACAAGGGGGCTGGGGCTGGACATCCGTTGGTTCGCAGAAGGACAGGGGGGAAGGGGCCGAACAGGGGCAAGTGGGAATCCGATTCATCACCTGAAAACCTACCGCTGAGGTTCTCCCAGTTTCACCTCAATCACAGATTCCTGATCGTTTCTTTTCACGGTAAGTTTCATGATGTCGCCAGGCTTGGCCGCTACCAGTTCCGTGACAAGTGTCTGGTAGTCTTCTACGGTTTTGTCACCGACTTTGGTGACCACGTCACCGGCGGCAAGACCGGCTTCGGCGGCAGGCGAGGATGGGCGGACGGAGCGGACGACGATGCCATTGGCGCCGGACGCACCGAGGTCGGGCTGGAGTCCAAGGAACGGGGCGCGTCGGGCCGTACGACCGCGTCGCGGGGCTCCTTCGCTGAAGGCAGGGCGGGTTTCGAGTCCGTCCATGCCGCGAAGGAGTTGTTCGGAGTAGTCGATAACGAGCAGAGCGCCTTCCATGTTGAGTGTCGTGGCGTCGTCGTCGGGGGTGTGATAAGTGTCCGTCAGCCCGGTGAAGCAGAACATCACCGGGATCTGTTTCTGGTAGAAGGGCAGATGGTCGCTGCCGGCGAACGAGCTGGGGTTGACGGTGATGTCAATCGGGACGGCTTCATCCGCCTTCTGCACGATTTCCGGGAACGCGGCGCTGGAGCCGACACCATTGACTTCGACGCGGTTATCCTTGAGTCGGCCGATCATGTCAAAATTGAGCATCGCGACTGTGTTCTCGAGCGGATAAATCGGGTTTTGAACGTAGTGGGCGCTGCCGATCAGTCCGCGTTCCTCGCCGGAGAAGCAGATGAAAACCAGGCGACGTTTGGGTTTGGGGCCGGCTGCAATGCGCCGGGCCAGTTCGATGACGGCGGCCGTCCCGGACGCGTTGTCGTCAGCTCCGTTGTGGACTTCGCCGGTGCGGGCCTGTGTGCGGGATCCATAGCCCCCAAGACCAAGGTGGTCATAGTGGCCTCCGATGACGATGGTTTCGTTGGCGAGGGAGCCTTCGCCTTCGATGACACCGACGAGGTTATAGGCGGTAACGGAGTTGGTTTTGAAGCGGGTGGCGATGGTGGCGGTGCAGCCAGCAAGTGGCTGTGAGACTGGTTTGAGGGTCTCGTCGATGTACTTTCCAATTTCGTGGAGGCTGGAAAGAGTGCGTCCGTCGGCCTGAATGGGCACTGCCTGCAGGAGTTTGTCAAGGATGGCCTGTCGGATGTGCACAAAGGGCACGGAGTCGCCGTTATTGCCGAAGCCGGACGGTTCCAGAAGTTCGTCCTGATCGGCCGTTGGGGCACTGGCGTGATCGTTGACGAACAGGATGGCTGCAGCACCGGAACTGCGGATGAGTTCCAGTTTGCGGTCGATGTAAGCGTGGGAGCTGGTTTCCTGGCCCTTGAAGGCGCCTTCGGGCCGATTCTGTGGTTCGCGGCGAATGATCACCACCACCTTGCCCTTCACGTCCATCCCGGCGTAGTCGTTGTAGTTGTCTTCAGCTGAGGTGATGCCGTAGCCGAGGAAGACGATTTCCGCGGACGCTTCCCCGTTTGCACCTCGGCGAATGGGCTGAAAGTCCTGGCCGATCTTCAGATCGAGCATCAGATCGCCAGGCCCTTTCAGGCGAACGGCGGTGGATGATTCGATGGCCACGTCTCCCAGGGCGACCTCGAAGGGCTGTCGCCACGTTCCGTCGGGGAGTCCGGGTTTGAGTCCGGCTTTCTGATACTGATCGAGGATATGCCGGGCAGCGAGTTCGATGCCTTTTGTTTCGACACCACGTCCTTCAAGTTCGTCGGATGCGAGGTATTCGATGTCGCCCTTCACCCGGGCGAGGATTTGTTCACGGCTGGGTTCTTCGGCTGGCAGCAGGCTGGAAACGCCCTGCAGGAGCACAAACGAACACAAAGCCGCACGGGGCATGGAAATGAGCGTCGACAACAATCGCATGGACCTGCCTTCTGCTGCAATGACCAAACGGAATTCTGCATGGTACAGGCAGCCGAATCGTCAGGGCTGGGCAGAGCGACTGGCTGCGGAGCCGGGATTTTACCAGGCGAAAACCAGAAAGGCGAAGCCATCACAGAAATTTCTACGGCAAATCTGCGGGCTGCTCCGGAAACTCAGATGGTTCTGCTGAAGAAGCCGGCCCGGCCGCACCAACCTCGTCCCCGCCACGTCGAAATCCCTTCGCGATCCATTCCCCCGCAGGGCTGGCCAGAAGTGCCGGCTGCAGAATCAGGTTGCCTGCCAGCCCTGCAGTCAGCATCGCCGTCATCATCAGACCAAAGTGACGGATGGAACTGAAGTCATTTACGGCCTGGGTGAGCATTCCCAGGCCCAGCAGCAGCCAGCTTTGGTAGATCGGACGCACACAGGCTCTCCACGCCAGCAATACGGATTCTCCGCGCCCAAGTCCATCACGCACACCGCGGCGAAACCACACCACAAAATGAATCGAATCGTCCACGGTTACGCCCAGCGCGACACAGGGAGCCAGCACTGCACCGACGTTGATCGGAATGCGGAACCAGCCCAGACCGCCAAGCACCAGCAGGGTCGGGAACAGGCTGGTGAGCATCAGCAAAAGTCCATTCCAGCCGCTCCGCATCGCCGGAATGATGGCCGCCACGATCAGCAGTACATCCGTGCACAGCCCCTGCATCAGACCATCCACCATGGACCGGCGCGCCCGATAAATGAGCGGTGCAATTCCTGTGCTCCACACCCGCACTCCACTCGTTCTGCCACTCCCCACCACTGCGTCCGCGTCCCGCCGAATCTCCCGCGATAACCGATTGTAGTCCAGCTGCTCGGCGCGTCGCAGACGCAGATTGACTCGCCACAGTTCCGCGGCGGGTGTCACAGCCAGAAAACCCGATGTCAGCAACTGCTCACGCTGCCGCTGCAGACGACGATTCAGCTCGCTTCGCTGCACAAAACCAAGACCTCCCTTGCCTGGGTCCGGCGCAAAACCCGCGATGGACAACGCCCCCGCGATGTCCGGGTGCGCCAGCAGTCGCTGTTCAAGTCGACGCACCAGCAGCAGACGTTCCAGAGGACTCAGTGAGCAGTCCAGGGGAACTTCCACGAGCACTTCCAGGGAGGTGAGTGCTCCGAGCTTTTCTTCCAGCCACCGCCCCGACTCCACCACCGGAGCACCTTCCCGAAACTCCTCCAGCAGATTCAGGGTGATCTCCAGCCGCGGAACTCCAGTCGCCGCCCAGAGACCTGTGACAGCACAGGCCATGCATACCGGGACTGAGAAGCGGACGAGTTGTTTTCCGGCGAAAGTCCAGAGCCGCGGGAGCGGAGCATCTTCGATCACGGCGGCAGCCACCCCCGATTCGCTCTGTTCGGTCGCCGGACGCCCCAGACCAGCCAGTGCTGCCGGGAGCCACAGTACGACGAGGAACCAGCTGAGTCCGATGCCAATCGACGAAAACCAGCCAAACTGCTGCACGGGTTTGAGGTCGTTCAGGCAGAGCGTAAGCAGTCCGGCAGCTGTGGTCCCGGCGGCCAGAGCCAGCGGCAGCCAGCCTCCGCGGACCGCACGCACGGCCGCCGTTCGCGGAGAACAACTGCGCAGCGACTCCAGATAATAATTGCACAGATGAATGGCCCCGGAGATGGCAGCCGTGTAAACCATCGGGATCATGGTGATCAGGAGTGAGCTCATTGGCGTCCGCGTCAGTGGCAGCAGGGACAGGCTGAGTGTCGCTCCATAGAAGCCCGTGACCAGCACCAGAATGGTGATCCGCACATCGCGCAGCGCAGCCCACGCAATCAGTACGGCCGCCAGACAACTGAGGATGATCGCCTTGAACATCGCTTTCAGGCTCGCCTCATCCAGCGCTCGGTTGAGCACCGGTGCTCCGGCCCAGCGGACGTCCCGGAATGGAACTCCGGCCTGCTCAATCGCCCGCTCCAGCTGCAGCAGACTCGCCGGCACGCTGGCTCGAGCCTCCGGAGTCAGCCAGACCATTACGCAGGTGTGACGCCCATCGGGGCCAGCCAGTGTTCCCTGCAGTCGTTCAACCGCCTGTTCCCGCGACAGACGCAGCGGGGCGGCTGTGAGTCGTCGCAGGACTTCACGTCCTGTGGAGATTCGATCCACCAGCCCCCGGCCGCCGCCATCCGGAGCAAGCAATCCATGCAGCCTGTCCACACGCTCATCATCCAGCGTGCAGCCGGCCCACGAGATGACGATAAACTCATCGTTCCCGAACGCCGCCTGAAATCGACGGTAGTCCTGGGTTTCCGCGTAGCCCTCAGGAAGCCAGTCGCGGACGTCATTGCGAGCAGTTCCGAGGGCGGAAAGTCCGAGCAGCCCGACGACAGGGAGCAGACACCAGCCGATCCTGGCAATTCGCTCCTGATGTCGCTCAAAGAACAACTGCCACATGAATCTGTCCCGCTTGCAGCCCGAACGGCTGCCCTTCAGGCAAGGATTTCCTGAACAACATGCTGAGGCTCAACACCTGTCAGTCGCTGATCCAGGCCCTGATAACGTCTGGAAAAGCGTTCGTGGTCGATACCCATGCAGTGCAGAATCGTGGCATTCAGATCGTTTACATGGCAGGGGTTTTCTGTGATGTTGTAACTGAAATCATCTGTTGCTCCGTGCACGACGCCACCGCGAATTCCGCCACCAGCCATCCACATGCAGAAGTTGCGCGGATGATGATCGCGGCCGTAATTCACCGGAGTCAGGGTGCCCTGAGAATATACGGTCCGCCCGAATTCACCGCCCCAGACCACAAGCGTGGTGTCCAGTAACCCCCGCTGCCGCAGATCCTGTAACAGAGCCGCACAGGGCTGATCCGTGTCGCTGCACTGATACCGGATTTCACCGGGGAGCGATCCGTGCTGATCCCAGCCACGGTGCAGAATCTGGACCGCCCGCACACCTCGTTCCACCATTCTGCGCGCCAGCAGTGCACTGGCTGCAAATGAACCAGGCTTCTCTGCCTCTGGCCCGTACATGTCCAGCGTCTGCCGCGTTTCTCCGGACACATCAACAAGCTCCGGCACACTGCTCTGCATCCGCCACGCCATCTCGTACTGGGCGATTCGTGTGAGCGTTTCCGGGTCGCCGAAACGCTCAACTGTTCTTTGGTTTAAAGCTGCCAGAGAATCCAGCATCAGCCGACGACTGGCCGGAGCCACGCCGTCCGGGTTTTCAATGTACAGCACCGGGTCACCCACGCTGCGAAGCGCCACACCCGTGAACCGGGACGGCAGAAAGCCGCTGCTCCACATCCGGGAAAACAAGGCCTGAGCCGCGTTTTTCGACGACCAGCGGGGAGTCAGCACAACAAAGGCAGGCAGATTGTTGCTTTCACTTCCCAGACCGTACGCCAGCCACGAACCAAGACTGGGCTTGCCCGGAACTTCACTGCCTGTTGTCACGAACGTGCAGGCAGGATCATGGTTGATGGCATTGGTGAAAACGCTGCGAACCAGTGCAATCTGGTCGACACAGCGAGCTGTATGCGGCAACAGCTCGCTCACCCACATACCGCTGGCCCCGTGCCTGGAAAAGCTGAACATCGAGGGAGCCACAGGCAGCCGGGACTGCCCGCTGGTCATCGTGGTAATTCGCTGCCCGTTGCGAATGGAATCCGGCAGGTCAGCATTGAAGTGCTGTTTGAGTCCAGGTTTATGATCCCACAGATCCAGCTGTGAAGGACCTCCATTCATGTGCAGGTAAATGATGGCCTTTGCTTTGGGAGCGAAGTGTGGGAGCCCTTCAAGTGGCGGATGGATGCGGTCTGCACTTCCAGGCTCCGCCGCAGAACCACGATTGGCAAGCAACGCCGCTGCGACTGAGCCCAGACGCAGACCGCTGGTCAGAAAGTGACGACGCAGATTCAGCTGTTGCAGATCGAGAAACGGATGCATTTCAGTTGAGTGCCTCTGCGTTGCCCACGCCCGCTCCGGTCTCATCGGTGAGCTGCAAGGTGAGCGCATCTGTGCGTTTGGAACGGTCAACGGTGACTGTGAGCACATGCGGACCGGCTGAAAGTTCCGCCGCAAATGCCGGCGTGGCCGGAACAGGAACTCCGTCGATGCGAATCTCCAGTCCCTCAGGGCGATTCACCTGGAATCCGATTCTCCCGGGTGAGGTCACCTGAATGCGTGTCTGCACAAAGCTTACAGACTGTTCGCGCAGCTTCAGAACGGGAACTTCAGTGAGCGGCAGAGCTCCGGAAACAACGCTGTACTGCGGTGTAAACGTGAAGGCGGGGTCACCCGTTGCTGCACTGCTGAAACTGGTGCGGTTGATTTTCTGCAGGCCTTCGGGAGTCGGCTGCAGGACCTGCCAGGAACGAAGCAGACGGAGTTTGGACAGGGTGTAATCAGGGGTGCGGCCGAGTTCTGAAAGGAAACGCACGAGTGCAGCGAGGTCGTCATCGGTGAGCGAATCGACCAGGCCTTCGGGCATCAGCGAAACTCCCTGTCCCGATTCTTCAATCTCGCTGACTGGCACCGCGACCACCTGATTCTCGGCCGTGCGGAGTGTGACAGCCTTGTCAGACTTCTGAATCTGCACTCCCGCAATCACCTGGCCGCTCGCCGTGGCAATCACTGTGGTGTGATAGTTTTCCTTGACTTTCGCATTGGGGTTCAGGAGGGATTCGAGGAGGTAGTCCGGTTGAGCACTGGCGCCCAGACTGATCATGTCCGGGCCGACTAAACCACCGGCCGCACCGATGGCATGACATTTCAGACAGCCCAGCTGAGGGCTGCGAAACACCGCTTCACCTGCAGCCGCGCTGGCTGAGCTGGTGGCCTTCGCAAGGATCGCTGCCCGGGCTTCCGGGGAGAGCGTTTTTCTGGCGGGAATACTGCCGGCGGTTCTGAGTGTGGATTCCAGCGCCGCATCCGACCGTCCACTCTCACGAAGGACGCGGAGCACTTCAAGGGCGACAGCGGTGTCCAGCTGGCGATTCTGAAGGGCGGCTGCGAGCATTTCAGGGCCGTTGCGTCCACTGATCAGCGTGCGTGTGGCGGCTGCGGCTTTGGGGTTCTTCGAGCTTTCGAGGATTGCAGCAATCTGCGGAGCTGACTGGGCAGGGCGGACGGCAGCAAGGGCGTCCAGAATTGCCAGACGCCGATCGAGAGGGGTTGTTCCGGCCTCGGCCAGTTGCCGCAGCAGGTCCAGCAGGCTGTCCTCTCGTCCTGCGACGATTCCTGCAACAGCCGCTGCGACGTCACCGGGGTCCGTCGCCACATCCATTGCTGCGGACTTGAGTGCTTCGTAGAGGGCGACGACTTTCCACTGACCTGCGGTCTGGAGTGCCAGCCGTCGCAGGACTGCGTCATCGTCCTTCAGCAGTGGCTGCAGAACGGCCGCGTCCACCGGGGGAACGAGTTTGCGGGCAGCAGACGTCGTGATGAGCGTTTGCAGGGTGGCGGCATCACGGGCTGCGAGGGCGGCGGCTGCCAGACGTCCCAGCTGTTCCGGGTTGGCACTGCCGCTGATCAGCTGTACCAGCCGTGAGCGACGGGATTCAGAAAACTGCGTGCTGTAGAGATCTTTCATGAGCAGGTCGACTGGAGCCCCTGCACCGACGGCGGCAAAGGCGAAGGCCACCTGCTCCGCATCTCCGGCGAAATTCATCTCGCCCTTTTCGAACGCCGGTCGCCAGCGGGGGGCGAGCTCCTTTGTGGTCAGCCAGAGGGCGTAATCGAGATTACCATCGAGTGGCTGGCGGAGCGGCAGCAGGGCGGTCTCAATCAGCCTCGGATCCTGATACTGAGCCACGATGGCGGCTGTAGGCGAAATGGATTCGGACGGGAACGCGGAACCATCCGCCAGCTGCTGTTCGGAATCCTGCAGAGGCGAGAAGGAAAGAGCGCGGATGGCCTCCAGCCGCACGCGGGGATGGGCGTCCTGAATCATGCGGGTGAGCACTTGCAGTGACTCGGGGATGAAGAACTTCCAGTGGCTGAGCACGCGCACGGCAGCCGCTCGAATGCGCCCGTCGCTGCTGCCAAGGAGGCTGTTGAGCAGTTCCGGCTGGATGGAGCGGGCGGTCTGGCAGCACCAGAGCGCTTCAAGCTGGACGCGTTCCCGCTCATTCTCAGACAGCTTCGTCTTCGCCAGCCATGCTATGAGTTCCTGAGCCACCTGGGGGCCGCGTTGTCGCAACAGTTGCTTTGCCGACTGACGTTCCACTCCGTCTGACGAACGCAGGCTTTCAAAGAGTGCCTCCGTGGTGCGGTCGCTCATTTTCTGAAACTCGCGCTTTGGCGCTCCCTTCCACGTCACTCGCCAGATGCGCCCGTGCGTGCGGTCGCGACGTTCATCGCGAAAATCGACTTCCCCGTGCTGAATGATGGGGTTGTACCAGTCAGCCACATAGATCGCACCATCGGGGCCGATCTTCACGTCGATCGGTCGGAACGCGACATGGTTGGACCAGATCACTTCCTGTTGTTCGCGTGAGACGTAGCCGGAGGCTTCTTCGGTGAGCACAAACCGGACCACGCGGTGACCGCGGAAGTCGTTGGTGATGGCATTCCCCTGCCAGTCGGGCGGAAGCATCGGTGTGTCAACCATTTCCAGCCCGCAGTGCTTGGGGCTGCCTGGATTGAGTCCTCGGACGAGCCGTTCTGCGTCGGCAGCGGTGAAGTAATAACCGCCAGGTATCACATAATTGATGCCTTCGCCCCCTGCACCATCGGTCGCAAAGGACTGACCCCAGCGGTCATAGTGATGCCCCCATGTGTTTACCAGACCACGCAGGAACACGCCCAGTTCGAGGGTCTCCGGACGAAACTGCCAGATCCCGCCGGCATTGAGCCGTCGCACGCCCCAGGGAGTTTCAATGTGGCTGTGAATGTAAATCGACTGATTGAAGTACAGGTATCCGTCGTATCCCCAGCGGAGTGTGTGCAGGATGTGATGAGTGTCTTCGGTGCCGAATCCGGAGAGCACCACTCGTTTGGAATCTGCTTTGAGGTCGCCGTCTGTGTCGGCGAAATGCACGAGCTCGGTGCTGTTGGCAACCCACGCCCCACCGTCTCCGGGTGCCACTCCGGTGGGAATCAGCAACCCTTCGGCGAACACATGCGTGCGGTCCGCCACTCCGTTGTGATCCGTGTCTTCGACAACAAGGATGCGGTCGGTGGCGGGCGCCCCCGGCACAATCTGAGGATAAACCTCGCTGCTGGCGATCCACAGACGCCCGTCTTCATCGAAGTTCATCTGGATGGGTTTGGCGATTGCCGGGTCAGCCGCATACAGCTGCACCTCGAAGCCTTCAGGAACCCGGAACGTCGCCTGTTCGAGGGCCGGGTCGGGGGCCGGAATATCCTTTTTGGCAGGAGGCTGCGCGACGACGGCTGGTACGCAGACGGGGAGTGCGGTGAGCAGGGTCAGGACGGCCAGCGAACGCCGGATCGCGGAACTCATGGGGAGCACCGTTCAAAAGTGGAGTTGAATCAAATTATTGCAGCATCCGCGGTGCGAGTCCGCGGACGCTGCCAGAGGTCAGACAACAGGCATGGTGAATTACGGCAGTGGCACTGTGCGAAGGTTAATCGAACCGCCTTCGGACTGCACGAGCACCAGAGCGGAAGTTTCGTTGAGTTTGTCCATCTGCAGAACCCCGTTCAGTGCCGCAACGGTCTCGAATTTCTGACCAGCCGTGCCGCCTCCGCCTACGGGTTCAGTGAGTGCTTTGGCGGTTTTGAGTCCTGCAGTGCTGATTTTCATCACACCACGGGCACTGTTGCTGAGCAGCAGCCAGGCCGCGCCGTCCTTCACATACGAGATCATGTCCAGTGGCCGATTCCGGTTGCCGAGTTCGGCCACGGTATCCGCCTTGATGCGTTCTGCGGATTTCTCAAGCTGCCCGACGGGAATTTTTACGAGTGGTGTGCAGACATAGGCTCCCAGTACCACCGGCTCGCCATCCACCATCAGCGGCACGAAGGTTCGCATGGCCGCATAGTCTTCGCTCTTGCCGTGAGCTGCGTGATAAATCTCAACCGCGATGCCGCGATCGGCTTCGGCAAACGGAAAACTGATCTCCCGCAGTGTCGAGGGGGACTGTGCATTGCTGAGCCCGGAGACCAGCAGTTTATTTTCGAAAAACGCAATATCCGTGATCGACTCAGTGCGGCGGTTCGCTGCCCGGCGACCTTCCCCGACAACTTTGTCTTCCGGGGCATCGGCAAGGACGACCTTCGAGAAGTTTACGTTCTGCAGGGACATGACGGTCACTTTACCGGCCGTGTCAATTTTCACCAGCCCAGGTTTGTCGTCAGCAGTCACCGCAACAAACGCTGTTCCCGTCCGGGGATTGACGGCAATGTCATTGATGGTTACGGCTTTGGCAGACAGCTCGCCGCCCAGCACCTGCGGAAGATTATCAATACTGACGGAAGCTCCCGCAGCGTTGCCCTCCTGATCTCCCGTGGCAATCGCGAAGACCGCGGCCGACCTGGCATCACCGACAAACAGAATGTCAGCCGGGCCAAACGCCAGAGTGGCAGCGGATTGCAGATCAGGTGTGCCGGGCTTCAGCCCGTTTACATCGCCAGCCAGTGCAGTGGACATGGCCAGCCCCGCCAGAATTGCAGCGGTACCGGAAAAACTCTTGCGCATACTGATTCGCTCCCTGTTTGAGTTGCAACAGACATGATTGGCCCGCAGGGGACTACCCGGATGGGCGCAAAGCGTATGCGGGGAATGAAAACCGATCTGCTGAGGAAAAGCAAACGAGCCACGCCTGGGATCGGTTCCCCCTTGCAGGCGAATGGCCAACTGCCTACACTTTTTTCATAGTCGGCAGATTTTGCAGGAGCAGGGCGTTCACGGAAACGAACGCGACCAGGAAAGGGATTTTCGAATGCAAACGACCTCCGCGTCAGAAACTCGCCGCAGCAGCGGACACAACGTCAAAGCCCGTGAAGTTCACTGCCCCATCTGCGGACCAGCCGCATCCACACCTGTGGGCATTTCCTGCGGATTGCCGGTTGTGACCTGCTGTGGCTGTGGTCTGGTTTACGTCGCCGAATGTCCCGACGTCAGCGAAACGCTTCGGTTTTTTCGGGAAGACTACGTTCCGGACGCGGAGTCCGCCGAGGTTTCATTTGTGGATTCGCGAGGAAAGAGCATCGCACGCGGCGCCGCCCGCATTCGTCGACACGCTCCAGCCGGCGGACGACTCCTCGATGTGGGCACCGCAGCCGGATTTTTCCTGAGACAGTTCCAGGACGATCCGGCGTGGGATGCTGCGGGTGTTGAGCCATCGCGGGTGGCCGCGGCCTACGCGCGGAAGACATTTGGTGCGACCGTGCATGAAGGGTTCCTTGCAGACCAGAAGTTCCCGAGCGGAACATTTCAGGTGCTCTGTTCCATGGATGCGTTCATCTGCCACAGGAATCCGCGGGAAGACATGCAGGAGTTCTTCCGGGTGCTGGCGCCGGGAGGGGTGCTGGCCATTGAAATTCCCGGACATCGGTTCCGCATGCTGTTTGGCTCCGGCCAGATTTATCGTCTGCTGACGGGCCATTCACTGCGGTTGAACGCCGGAGTGAACTTCTTCTATTACACTCGTGAGACGCTGGCACATCTGGCGGGCCTGTGTGGTTTTGAGCTGGAGGCCTCATACCCTGAAAGTATGCCGCGGAGTGAGCGACGGCTGAACCAGCTGTTTCGCAGCCTCTGGGATGCAGGAGCTGCAACGCTCTACCGCCTGACCGGAGGGCGTCTGAATTACTGTTCCAAGGAACTGTGCATCTTTCGCAAGCCGATGTCTGCTGCGGTGAATGAGCATCCGACAGTGTCTCTGTGTTCGGCGGAAGCCGCTGCCGCGTGAGGCTGCCGGAGTATCTCAGGATGTGGATCGAGGGAGCGGAAGGGGCAGGGATGGAGCCGCAGTATTACGCTGAGTTTCTGGAGAGACTGGGACACACGGTTCGTGAGGCCAACGGCGTGTATTGGTACAACGTCTTCTCGCATGCCTGGACTTGTTTTCCCCTCGAAACTCAGCTGTCACCCGCGGAAATTGATCTGCACGGAATTCTTGGGGATGATCGCGGGGGAATCGTTCGATACTGCTGTCGGGTGGACGAGGGAGTCGGCGGATTTCGCCACGTTGTTTCAGGTCGGGACTACGATCTGAAATCGCTGGAATCCAAAGCTCGCAACCAAACCCGGCAGGGACTGGAACGCTGCGTCTGCGGCCCGGTCGACGGACCGGAAATCGCCCGCGAAGGCATCGAGCTGCACGCTGAAACTCTCATTCGCCAGGAACGCCGTCTGTCGGCCGGCTATGAAGCTTACTGGCTGAGATACTTTCAGGCGGTGTCCGTCTGTCCGTCGGCCACGGTCTGGACCAGTCGTTGCGATGGACAGCTGGCCGCATTTCTGATTTCGTTCAAGATCGGATCCGTGGAGAATATCTGCATTGTCAGGTCACGTGCTGAGCTGCTGAGGAACCGCCCCAACAACGCGCTCCTGTTCACCTTTCTGCAGTGGGCGCTGCAGCGTGATGACACCAGCGAAGTCTGCATCGGGCTGCAGTCGCTCCAGTCACAGTTGTCTTCTCTGGAGGTGTTCAAGCGCTGCATGGGGTTCAGGGATGAGCCGATCGGGCAGCGCATCGAAATGCAGACGCCGCTGGGAATCACCGTACCATTGTTTGCTGCGCGACTCGCAGGGAACATCGCTGGAAGAATGGGTGGCGAATACGCGGCACGGCTGGCTGGTGCACTTGCGATCTACAGCAGTCAGCCGCGAATTCGTCGCGCTGCCTAGTTGGACATCGCCCGGTTTGTCTGCGCTGAATTTTGTAAGTGCTTATTGAGATTGGGTTTAATCTTCATTGACGGGAACGCAAAAAAGAATCGACCCTCCGTGTGTTGCAACGTTTCACAGCGACGCCACGGCAGGTCGCCCCATGTCAATGATTTCAGTTCCACAGATTGCCGGGCTCAGCAGGAAGCTGAAACTGCGTCAACACGGTCGCGTTGTCGTTACGGCACCAGGTTTCAGCGCGCTGCTCGACACTCGCCCGCGTTCCACGAACAGGCACCGCAGCGGTATCGCATTCGCGAGTCTCACAAGAGCGTCGAGGTCTGGCAGACCCGCCGGATCAAGTGCCGGAGACAGACTCATGACGATTGCATCTTGAGCAACCAATGTACGCTGGTTGTCGCTCGCAACGTGCTCACCGACGAAGTGAAATACTTCCTCTCGAACCGTGTCCCTGGTCGCGATGGCTGGGCACTGCGGATGATCCTGCAGATCGCCTTCGGTCGCTGGCCGATTGAAGACTGTTTCCGCGAAGCGAAAGAAGAACTCGGTCTGGATCACTTCGAATGCCGCAGCTGGCACGGCATCCATCGCAACTTGTTCATGGTGATTCTGAGCCAGTTGTTCTGCGCCAACACGCGACAGGAACTTTCGCAATGCGAGGACGTCGAAAGTGGCGAACTGCTCACCACCGAACAGGTCCGCCGCGCCGTCAGCGTCGTCGTCGCATCCATCACACTTCCCCCGGGAGCCCGACACCATGCCTTCGAGGCCGAATCCGACCGTCAGGCCTGGTACGCCCGCTGCAACGCCTGCGCCGCCAAATCTCACCGCAAAAGACGCCGCGCGGAACTCGCCCGACTCGGAATCAACCCAGACAAAATCAAATCCCTTCACCACAACAAAACGCACTAATCCGCTGCATTTTTCCAATGAACCTGGCGCTGTCCAACTACGCAGAAGCTGTTGCCGCTACAGCAACGTAATCGCAACAAAATTGAACACCGCTGAGATGAACGTTTCATCAGGCCAGGCCGGGGGTGAGGGGTGACACGCACCGAAAACGTACGCGAAATCCGCCCACTCCACCCCTCAATCACACAGCGTTTGAACGTCGCGTTACGAGGAGTGAACGCACCCGGAACTGCGGGGCTGCAACGTGCCGTTCCCAGGTGACAGACGAGTTTCTGCGATCAACAATTCTCGGACGCTCACCACCACTCTGATGTGGCATCACACCCACCCGTTGTCCCGTGGCCTGACGCGCGTCTGGTTTTCGTCACCCCAGGAGGCGGCAAGGCAGAGCGAATTCAAGCTTTTATCGAAGACGACCTGACGAGGTGCTCATTCGATGGTGAAGTCCGCATCGTCCGGCACCCGTCCCGTTCGTAATGCTCCGCGCGGGTGCATGGTTCACAGGTGCCCCATGTAGCCAATCACGCTGAATCGCCGGACCGGTTCGACGTATCCCTCAAGCAGGGCGAGACATTCGTCAAGGTCGCGATACGCGAATGGTCCGTCGGTCCGTAACGAGCTGTCTTCCACACCCGTGGGGATCATGACGCGTTGACGCAACGCACCGAAATCAAACGTGTCTGCAAGAGGCTTGCAGTCACTGCGTGACATTCTGCGACCAGTGCCGTGGCTGATGGAGTACAAAATGTCAGCCACTCGATCGGCAGCACGCACCAGAACCACATCGCCGGACAAATGCGATGGCAGAATAGACAGGTCGCCGGGTCGTACATGCACTGAGCCCTTGCGAATCAGGACAGCACCATCATCACGGACCTCAAACGTGTTGTGCGGAAGGTCCAGAACCAGATGCACCGGACCGAAAATCTGATTGATGGCGTCATGAATCGCGGCCCTGTTGTCGGCAGCCCATCTCACCACCCGGTCAAACTCGATATCGAACCGCCGCGGACTGTCAATGAAGGCATCCACATGCCCGGATTCATGGCGAGATCCCGTGTGGATCAGGAAGTGAAGGGGGCCATCATCGTGGGGTTTGATCGCATCGAGGAAATGATTACCGCCACCAAGGTCGCCGAGGCCGCCCTGATTGGACCGCAGACGATTCGCCACGCGGTCCCAGCGCGCCAGATCCAGCTCAGACGAGGACAATTCGGATCGCAGGAGTCGCATGCCACATCCGCAGTCAGAAACCGCAAACTGATGCCAGTTCTCCTGTCGCGTCAGAACAGCGGTCCCGGTCGGTAACGGCGATTTCCCGGGACAGGCGTCCGGCAGAAAAACAATCCGTTCCGCATCCAGACCCCGGGGAATCCATGAATGCAGCCGGCCAATCGGCTCGGCAGAGAGATTGATGAGATCCATGGGGTGTCACCTTCCAGCGTGAAAACAGCCTGACCATCTTTTCCGCAGAGACACACGCTGCCGCAGGTGGGTTCACATACGGGCGACGGACTGGAAGTCCATCGTACATTCCCCGTACAATCAGGCTTCTGCGATCACACCGTCGTTCCCTTCCTGTCAGAGTGCCCGCCCATGATTTCACGTGGTCTGTTCCTGCTTGCAATCGCCATACTGCCATTCGTCACCAGTCTCAGCACGGGGGTCGCCGACACGACCGGGCCATGGGATCTGACGGCGCTCCGGCAACCCCCGGCAGCCGATTTCGGTCCGGCAGACGGACTGGTTCGCCCCGTGTACTATGCCGGTGAACCGCTGCAGGGCAAGCCCACTCGCGTCTTCGCATGGTATGCCCAGCCAGCCGGCAACGGGCCCTTCCCCGCTGTGGTCCTTGTGCACGGCGGAGGTGGCAGGGCATTTCGTGACTGGGCACTCCACTGGGCCAATCGCGGCTATGCGGCGCTCGCCATGGATCTGGCTGGGCACGGTCCCGACGGCCGACTTTCCGATGGTGGTCCCGATCAGTCCGACGACACCAAATTCCGCTCCTTCACCGACGCCGATGCTCGGGACATGTGGAGCTATCATGCGGTGGCGGCCATCATTCGCGGTCATTCCCTGCTGGCCGCTCAACCGGCTGTTGACGCTCGTCGCCTTGGCATCACCGGCATCAGCTGGGGCGGTTATCTGACTTGCCTTGTGGCCAGTCTTGACGACCGCCTTAAGGTAGCCGTGCCCGTCTACGGCTGTGGATTCCTCGCGGACAACAGCGTCTGGACGCAGCCCCGTTTCTCCCCGATGACACCCGAACTGCGGGAGCGGTGGGTGACGAACTTTGACCCCTCCAGCTACCTCGCTCAGGTTCGCTGTCCGATTCTGTTCCTGAACGGCACCAATGACTTCGCCTACCCGCTGGACAGCTACCGCAAATCCTATCGACTGGTCCAGCCCGCCCTGCGAACCCTTGCCGTGATTCCTCGATTGCCTCACGGGCACATCTGGACGTTCCCGGAAGTCGACCAGTTCATCGACAGTCAGCTGAACGGCGGTCCGGCCCTGGCGACCGTCGGTCCCCTGCAACAGATCAACTCAGAGCTGAAAGCCACCCTGCAGTCTGCGACCGGGATCCGCGAAGCGCAGCTGCACTACACCACAGCGGACGGCAAATGGCAGAACCGCGAATGGAAATCGCTCCCGGCAACGGTTTCTGAAGGCACCATCTCCGCCACCCTTCCCGAAAACGCCGTCGCATATTATCTCACAGCAAAAGATGCTCGCGGCGTGATCGTCAGCAGCGAACACCGGGAAGCAGGCGACAAAGACGCTGACGCTGCGGCAGGTTCGGGTGGGGTGCCCGCTCCGTGACGGGCGCGGTCAGTGGCCATGCACGTGATGTGTTGTAGCCAGGGCACTCAGGTGGTGGGACCACTCCCTCACTCGGGAGGGCGAGGCAGGGATGGTGAAAAGTTGTAAGCAGAGCAATCCGGGATGTTTTCATGGCATCACCGGTATTTACGCCCCTCAGCCCAGTTGCGCGAGGCCGGCAAGCATCCGGCGCGTGGCCGATGTCAATCGGCCGGTGTGGCCCGGGTGCGTTCCTGATGCGGTATTGGCCGCGCGAGCATGTACCGTTACCGGGGGATTGACGTCCCCCGCACGCCCTGTCACGTGGGGCGGAGTCCGAAAGACGACTTCCGG
>JBJTOM010000337.1:0-3155 GCA_046074585.1 Planctomycetota bacterium
TCAGCAGGAGCTTCGCCCTGCCGGCCGCAGGCCGCATGCAATTGGTGTACCGCGCACTCAAAGTCCCACGCGCGACAGACCTGTCACCTGCATCCACTTCCTGCAGAACGATTCGCGCTGAAACAGTTCCGGATTGAGCACTCCGCGGGGACGCTGGCCGTGAGCCAGCTGCAGCAGGCTGCTGCAGGCCATTCGGCCAATGTCCCGGAACAGCTCTTCTGTCCATGCAATCGAATGCGGAGCCAGCAGGACGTTGTCCAGCTGGCCGAAACGGTGCGGGGTCAGCACAGGTTCGATTTCAAAGCAATCCAGAGCCGCCCCGGCGATCTGCTCTGACTGCAGAACATCGAACAGCGCGTTTTCATCCACGATTCCGCCACGTGCCGTGTTGAGCAGAAAGGCAGTGGGTTTCATCAGGGCCAGTTCACGGGCTCCAAGCAGTCCCCGAGTACTCTCGTTCAGCGGACAGTGCACCGAGACAAAGTCGGCCTGCTGCAGCAGTTCTTCAAGGCTGACGCTGTGAACGTGGTGCTCTGCCAGCACTTCCGGGGGGGCAAAAGGGTCGTACACCAGCGGCTGCCGCATGCCGAAGCCGCTGAGCAGTGCAGTCAGTTTGCGGCCAATGCCCCCAAAGCCGATGACTCCCAGCGTTCGGTCCCGCAGCTCGCTTCCCATGCAGCGTGTGCGCGCGTGCCAGTCACCGGTTCGCACCAGACGGTCTTTGATGAGCATGTGATGGGAGAGGGCGATCATCCAGCCGACCGTCGCTTCTGCCACAGGTCGATCCACGGCACCGGCTGTGATCGTCACCAGCACATCCTGCGCTGTACAGGCTGCCACATCCACAGAATCATAGCCCACACCGAATCGAGCGATTGCCAGCAGTTCACTGGAATCCGCCACGGAGGCTGCCGTCACCCGGGGCGTGAGCACAATCGCTCCGGCGCAGCCCTGCAGCTGGTCCGGAGTGATCTCGGGGCGATGGTCGGAAAACCGTCGCGTCGAGACTGTTCCGGCAAGGACATCAAGGCCCATGTCGCTGAACTTTGGCCGGCCGGAATCGTCAAAAAAATCAGCGGTGAGTCCCACGGTCAACATACTGGCACATTCCCGTCAAAGTTCTGCGGCGCAGGATTCGGCAACCACGATGCGTTGCGGCAGCGGTCCGGCGTAGACCCAGATCATATCCATTTTCGCGGCGGAATCATTGCGGAAGAAATGGGCACGTCCGCGGGGAATCATGGCTGTGGCACAACCCTGCAGCAGCCTGCGATGCCCTTCCACCAGACAGGCTGCAGTGCCTGCCGTGATGCAGATGGATTCATCAAAGTCGTGAACATGGGCCGGCAACCGCCCTCCGGGCTGAAATCGCGCAAATCCACCGCTCATTTCCAGCCCCGGCATCAGCTGCGCATTGAAATAGTCGATGAACTCTGCACCCGGGCCGACACCCTTGAGTCGAGTGGCCGTGGAAAAACGTGTGACACGTTCAGCACCTGGTGAACCCGAGGACTCATCGGGGAGCTGTTCCGGGGGGAATTCGCGGGACACCGGAATGCGTTCGGGCGTGGCTGTCGCCAGAGCGATGTGGAGCTGCGTTGGCCGGGCGGAGTCGGGATTGCGGGCGGCGTGCGGAAACCATCGCGGAATGGTGATGTTGTCGAGCGGTCGCAGGCGGTAAACGCGGCCCTCCACCGACATCTCCAGTTCTCCTTCCAGCACTGTGATGGATTCGCTGCAGGGATGCATATGGCGGGACAATCCGGCTGTGGGGGCCAGAGTGACAAGGCCGGTTGTGAGCCCGCGAGCACCTTCGCGACTGCCTGCCAGCGGACGAAACTCCACGCCCGGCTCCAGCTCAATCCCGGGCACGTCGGCAGGTTCTGTCAGCACGGCATCGCGGTCGGGCCGCAGCCGTTCAGGGACTGTCGGCAAGGGCACCGTTGCCGGTCGCCCATCCCGCGGATCCAGGCTGCAGGCCGGCTGCAGATCCCGGTCCAGCAGCGACAGTGTCTGACGCAGGGTGCGGACCAGCAGCCCGGCGTCCGATCCGAAGCCGGGCATGAGAAACCCCTGCTGGCAGCGTTCGAGCAGATTTTCGGGGCTGGTTGCGAGCACTCCGCAGTGCCGCCCGGAACTGCGAATGATGTCCTTCAGCTGCAGGATCTGATCAGCAACCCCCGGCCCTTCCCATTGACCACGAAATCCGGCGGACGCCGAGAAATCGGCCGGGCCAAAGAAGAACACGTCCACTCCATCCACAGCACACATCTCGGGCACATGCGGAATGGCAGCCACACTTTCGATCAGCGGCACGACGAGAACCTGGGAGTTGGCTTCGGCGGAGTGTTCTGCAAGGCACTGGCCCCACACGGTCGCGCGTTCGCCGCCGATACCGCGTCGCCCTTCCGGAGGATAACGGCAGTCCAGCACGGCTTCCCGGAGCTGTGCGGCGTTTTCCATCCACGGAACCACAATTCCATCCGCGCCGATGTCCAGGGCTCGCTTGGTCATGGCCGTATCGCGCTGCTGCAGGCGAACGAGTACGACAGTGGAGCTGCGAACGGCGGCCCGCACATGTTCGGCGATTTCCCGCCAGTCGAGATGCCCGTGTTCTGCGTCAATCACCACCCAGTCCAGGCCGAGTGCCACGGCCATTTCGGTGATTGAGGGGGCTTCGAGGGTGATCCAGAAACCGCAGACAGGGATTTGTTGTCTGAGCTTCGAGCGGAATTGCTGAAGAGCCTGAGTTTTCATGGGGTGAGACCTTTCGAAAACCCCTTTTTACACGGTTTGAAAGCTCTGCAAAACCGAACCGGCTGAGTGGATGTTGGCTGCGTCAGGGGCAATCCGTGTCTTGCGGATGCAGGTTCGGTTGGGCGACTGGGGATTTCAATTCGGAAACGCAGGACTGCCATTCCCAAGCCGTTACAACCCGCTCACCCGAAACTTCACAAACAAAGAGATGTTTCGACTGAATGATCATTTGCCAAGCGAGGTGCTGCTGTGCTGCAAATTTACCAGTTGGTCTGCCTTCGAAGATCGAACTTTCATCGAGACACTTCCACACAGTCCGGATTGTTTTTGTTCAGCACTGTTTCAAGTCGTCTCGTCCTTCTGCGAGCAGCATTCTCTGCAGATACTCAACTCCTCCC
>JBJTOM010000338.1:0-1852 GCA_046074585.1 Planctomycetota bacterium
CCTTTCTCCATGCTCCTGCGGTCTCCTCTCCACTTTCTACTTTCTCTCTCTCTCTCTCTCTCTCGCGCTCGCCCCAGCCCCTGCTCCGCTTCCCACGAAGGCCGTGGGTGTGCTGTTGCCCGCGGACTGCCGTCCGACGGCTCAGCAGCGCGTTTCACTTCTCACTTCTCATTCGCCACCTCTAATTTCAGAACGTCATCTGTTTCGATTGGGGACCCCGCTTCCTCACGGGCGCGGCTCGGTGATTGCGTTGTGGCGTGACGTGGCAGGGACGTGGCTCAGCAGGAGCTTCGCCCTCCCGAAGGCACTCTTTGCCGGACCGTCATGGCCATCAGGCTGGCCCGGACTTCAGGCTGCTGCGCGGATCTGTGCGCTGAATGATTTCAGTAATTCCGGTCTGATTGAAACCGCGATAGCCATCGTTCCGTTCAAGGATTTCCAGGTGTGACCCGAGTGCGCCGTTGTGGGCAAATTCACGGGCCTGATCCGCAGTCAGCAGGCCCGCCGCTGACAGCTGTTCAAGGCGTTCTGCAGACACCGGCCAGCGTTCTGCTTCGGTAAAACACTGTCTCAGAAACGAAAAGTCGGTGAAGGGTTTCATGCTGGCCGTGCCCAGGGCGGCCAGCTGAGCGCGGGCCGCATCAAAGTCGAACTGACACTCCAGATGGTGCATGCCGGCTTCGAACAGCGCTTCGCCGTGCAGGCCGCACCAGAGGCCAATCGTGCCCAGTCGGCTTGACGGTGCAAGTGGCTGATGCGCAAAGTCGCCGGCCAGCTCCTGTTCTGTCAGATCCACATCCGCAAAAATGACAATCGGACACACGGGATGTTCCAGCACCTGCGCTCCCCAGCCGGCCCCGTGCCCCGGATAGAATCGTTCCCGGCAGACAAATCCAAGCGACTCAAACAGCCCGATCAGACGACTGAAACACACGCGACTGCTGCGATAGGTGTGGTGATCGTGGTTACCCCAGCCAAGTCCGAGCGAATTCTGGCGCATGAACTGCATCTGAGCGGCCGAATTCCGAAGCTGCCAGTACTGACGCTCCGCCGCAAAAAACAAATCACACGCCAGATCACGCCCGATAGCTGCTGCGGCTTCCTCCAGCAGCAGCTGCAGCGAACTGAAGGCTTCGTCGTGATCAGCAAACCTGCGGGGACGCAGGAGCAGCCGTTCGTGGATCTTTTCGGCACGCACACGCTCTGAATCCGTCAGCGGAATACCGGGCTGCCGAATATTGCAGCCCCGTCGCTCAATCACCCCGAACTCCGCCTTCTCTGTCGCTTCAACAAAGGCCATCCGCAGCAGATCGCCGGGTTCACCCACTGTCTGCACCGGAAATCTCCAGCCGTTGGCCGCGGCAAAGTCGGCCACCCGGTCAACACGCAGGAGCATTCGCGGATGGGTGGCTGGCAGCACCGGTGGCAGGAGCGCGCCCGGGTGCACCCACCAGCCATCGGCAGCACAGACGTAACCTGCGTCCTCAATTCCTGCCGGATCATCGGTGTGCAGGTGATCAATCCAGTCAATCAGGCGAGTCCCCGTGCGCTGCAGCAGCAGGCGCGAAAACTCGGCGGCCACGGGCTGCCGTTCAAGGAATCGGGATGTTTGCCGAGCGATCCATGCGGCAGCAGCCGGCTGCGGCTGCCAGACCAGCGACTGATGAAAAGCGGCGGTCGAGTCTGTCATCGGGGCACACCTGTCTCAAAGCAAGTCACGTCAATGCAGATGTCGAAATTCAACCCCCGCCAATTTCCCGGGGCCAATCCCATTGCCAATACAGGGATCCTCGCTGTTCCGCGCCGATTTTTCCAGATTGACAGGAATCGACAATCCAGGTGAAATTCCCCG